>NZ_JBIOKZ010000004.1:0-343675 GCF_044142885.1 Pseudorhizobium flavum | reverse complement strand
GAGTTCCTGAACGCAATGGCAAAGCCTCGACATGCACAACACCGCGAAGTCGTGGCCTGGTACGGAGGTCGCTTCGAGCCGGACAATATTGGTGTCGATACGATCAATGATCGGATAGCTAAGATCGCGCGCCGCCGAACCCTTGGAAAAGTTGGTTACGCCAAAAGCCAGAACAACCGCCACTGACCGGAAGCCGGCCCATCCGCGGCCTACGCCGGATGCTTACCGTAAATTCGGCGGCTCCCATCTGAAACGTCCCGGCGCCTCAGGCGCCTTCGTTCTTTATGGGCACCAGAAACTCGGCATCTGGCGGATCATCGCCGATGGCTCGACCTACCTCGCACACGCCGTCGGCGCCGGCAAGACGATGACCATGGCCGCCGCCATCATGGAACAGCGGCGGTTCGGCCTGATCGCCAAGGCGATGCTCGTCGTACCCGGACATTGCCTGGCACAGGCTGCCCGCGAATTCCTGGCGCTCTAACCGAACGCGCGGATCCTGGTCGCCGACGAGACCAACTTCACCAAGGACAAGCGCGCCCGCTTCCTGTCGCGGGCGGCAACGGCGACTTGGGATGCGATCATCATCACGCATTCGGCGTTTCGCTTCATCGCGGTGCCCTCGGCATGAACTCACAGCATCGATACTGAGCGAACGAGGTTTGTGAAGAGGACTACCTGGACGATCGATTACAAGTCTCGGCGCAATCAGGCCCCCGCAACCAACAAGACTCGTAATACAAGCCAATCAGCTTGAATAGCCCCTAGATTTGTAGACGCCTTCTTCCCTAGAACTGAGGCAAGGAGGCCTTCATGGGCAAAGGCAATTTCACGGAAGAGTTCAAGCGTGATGCGGTACGTCAGATCACCGAGCGCGGCTACCCCGTAGGGGAGGTTTCGCAGCGGCTCGGGGTCAGCCAGCATTCGCTCTATGAGTGGAAGAAGAAGTTCGGCGCATCGAACGGGAAGGCCGGCGACGAAGCCGACGAGATCAGGCGACTGAAGAAGGAACTGGCTCGCGTCACCGAGGAGCGCGACATCCTAAAGAAGCGGCCGCGTACTTCGCCAGGGATGCAAAGTGAAGTACGCATTCATTGCTCTGCATCGCCTGAGCTTCTCGGTGCGGACGATGTGTCGGCTTCTCCATGTACACCCGAGCGGCTTCTACGCCTGGCTGAAGAACCCGTTGAGCAAACGCGCCAGCGAGGACAAACGACAGACCGATCTCCTGCTTCAGGCTTGGGAGGAGAGCGGCAAGGTTTACGGCTATCGCAAGCTGCACGAGGATCTGCTCGACCAGGGCGAAGCGTGCTGCCCGAACCGCGTCGCGCGTCTGACAAGGCTTGCCGGGATCAAGGCGCAGATTCGCTACAAGCGCCGTCCCGGCATCTATGGCGGCAGGCCTTCCGTCGTTGTCGACAACACGCTTGACCGGCAGTTTGACGTAACGGCTCCTGACAAGGCCTGGGTGACGGATATCACTTACATCAGGACCTGCGAGGGCTTCGCCTATCTCGCCGTCGTCATCGATCTTTATTCGCGCCGGGTGATCGGCTGGGCAATGCAGACCCGTCAAACTACCGACGTCGTACTGCAGGCGCTGTTCATGGCGGTGTGGCGACGCAAGCCAAAGGATCAGGTTCTGGTCCATTCGGATCAGGGCTCGCAGTTCACCAGCATGGACTGGGCCGCGTTCCTCAAACACCACAATCTGGTTCACTCGATGAGCCGCCGCGGCAATTGCCATGACAACGCAGTGGCTGAGAGCTTCTTCAATCTTCTGAAGCGGGAGCGGATACGTCGCAGGACCTACCGTTCACGCGACGAAGCTCGTCAGGACGTGTTCGACTACATCGAAATGTTCTACAACCCGAAACGCAAGCACGTCAGAAACGGGATGCTGTCGCCTGTTGAGTTCGAGCGCTTGCAGAAAACATAGACCCGAGGGTGTCTACGAACTCGGGGCTATTCACTACCCACCAGCGTTGCGTCCATATCAAAAGATCTGATATCGATGCGTTGGAAGGATAGGTGGTTGAATGACTGGCAAAGTTCTGGTGATTGATCCTGTCGAACGTCAGGATCTGATAAAGGGGCTCGCGAGCGAGGTTCGTATCGGCATTTTAAAGCTTCTGCGGCGAGCGGGGGCAAAGAACGTCAATCAGATCGCCGAGAGCCTTGGACTGCCACAGTCTACAGTATCGATCAATCTCAAGATTCTGGAGGATTGCGGTCTTATCCACACGGAGAGCCAAAGGGCGCGCAAGGGAAGCCAGAAGCTCTGTCATTCCGCATTCCAGGAAATATTGATTTCCTTCGCTGAGACCGCGGCGGATGCCCATGACGATATGATCGAGGTCTCGATGCCGCTTGGACTCTATACCGAATTCGATGTCACCGGACCCTGCGGCCTTTGCTCGAAAGATGGCGTCATCGGGCTTCTCGACGTTCCGGATACTTTTCTTGATCCGGACCGAATGAAGGCCGGTCTGCTGTGGTTCACGCGGGGCTACGTCGAGTACCAGTTTCCCAACAACACGCTGATCAAGAAGGCGAAGCCGAAGGCACTGGAATTCTCGATGGAGCTGAGTTCGGAGGTTCCCGGCACTGCTGCCAACTGGCCGTCCGATATTTTCCTTCAGGTCAATGGTATCGACGTGGGAACCTGGACTTCACCTGGAGATTTTGGCGACAAGCGCGGCGTCTTCACACCCGATTGGTGGAAGCTCAAGGGTTCGCAATACGGAAAGCTGAAGAACTGGCGCATCAATGAAGTCGGCAGTTTCGTCGACGGCGTCAGGATTTCCGATGTGACGCTGGACGTGCTGGGCCTTGACCGGCACCGCTCAATCCGCATGCGCGTCGGCGTGAAAGAGGACGCCCAGCATCCCGGCGGGATCAACATCTTCGGAGCAGGGTTCGGCAACTACTCACAGGATATCGTGCTTCGAATCCAGATATGAGCCTCAGCGCCGTCTTGACGAACGCCCGATGCTCCGCTTTAAATACCACAAAACCGGATACAAACCGGTTATTGTGATATAAAGGGTGGAAGGGACCATGGACGCTCGAGTCACCGCGCATGCGCATTATTCCATCGGCGAGATAGACAAGCGTCTCTACGGCTCCTTCCTGGAGCATCTCGGTCGCGCCGTCTATACCGGCATCTATGAACCTGGCCATCCATCGGCGCTTCCTAGCGGTATGCGGCAGGATGTGATAGACCTCGTGCGGCAACTCGATACGCCCATCTGCCGCTATCCCGGCGGGAACTTCGTTTCGGCCTATAATTGGGAGGATGGTATCGGACCGAAGGCGGAGCGCCCGACGCGGCTCGATCTTGCCTGGCGTACCTCCGAATCGAACGAGGTCGGCATCCACGAATTTGCCGAATGGGCGGAGGCTGCCGGAACCGAGATGATGCTGGCGGTGAACCTCGGCTCGCGCGGGCTCGATGCCGCACGCAACTTCGTCGAATACGTCAACCATCCAGGCGGCAGCTACTGGTCTGACCTGCGACGCAAGAACGGTCGCGCAGAACCTTGGGACGTTAAATTGTGGTGCCTTGGCAACGAGATGGACGGTCCATGGCAGGTCGGCCACAAGAGCGCTGCCGAGTATGGACACCTTGCTAACGAGACTGCCAAGGCTCTGCGCGCCTTCGACGACAAGCTCGAACTCGTTGTCTGCGGTTCCTCCCATTCCGAGATGCCGACCTATCCGCAATGGGAAGCAACCGTTCTGGAAGAGACATACGAGCAGATCGATCACATTTCGCTGCACATGTATTTCGAGAACTACGAAAAGAATACAACCGAATATCTGGCTCTTCCCCATAAGCTCGATCGCTACATAGGCACCGTCGGCGGCGTGATCGACTTCGTCAAGGCGAAGAAACGCTCCAACCGAGAGGTGAAAATCTCGTTCGACGAATGGAACGTCTGGTATCACGAGCGCAAAAGCGACGCTAAGCGGATGAAGGAGTGGGACTGGCCACACGCGCCGGTGCTTCTGGAGGACATCTACAATTTCGAGGACGTCCTCCAGGTAGGATGCATTCTCAACACCTTTATCCGCAGGTCCGACCTTGTGCGCATCGCCTGTATCGCGCAGCTCGTCAACGTGATCGCTCCGATCATGACGGAGCCTGGCGGAGCGGCCTGGCGCCAGACAATATATCATCCGCTGCAGCTTGCCTCCCGCTACGGTCGCGGCACCGCACTGGACCTTGATGTCGACTGCCAGTCATATACCTCAGATATCGCCGGATCCGTTCCGTATCTCGATGTCTCCGGCGTCCATGATGCCGAGGCAGGCTGGCTGACCTTCTTTGCGGTCAACCGTCACGGCCAGGAACACATGGACATCGAGCTTTCGGTTGAGCGGTTCGGGACGATCAAGGGGATCGAGCACACCCTTATCAAGCACGATGACCTGGAAGCGAGGAACACTAAGGACAATCCCGAAAACGTGAAGCCGCAGCAGGTGGAGGGCACGGCTAGCCTGGAGGAAAATCGCGTGCGCGTTACGGTGCCGCCCTATTCCTACTCGATGATCAGGATCAAGCTCTAGTTCGTTCACAAGTGGCGGTAGGAGGCCACTTCATCCAGGGAGGAGAAGACGATGGCGAATTGGTACAGGTTGACGAAGGCGCTTGTGGTTGCGACGGGGCTGATGACCTCCGCCGCACACGCGCAAGAAACCGTCGTGTGGTGGGACTTCCTTGCCGGCGGCGACGGGGTGCGCATGAAGCAGCTGATCAGCGATTTCAACGCCGCCCATCAGGGTGAGATCAAGATCGACGCGACCACGCTTGAGTGGGGCACGCCTTTTTACTCAAAGGTTCAAACGTCTGCTGCCGTTGGCGAGGCGCCGGACGTGATGACCTATCACGCAAGCCGCATTCCCCTTGCCGTAAAGCAGGGGATCCTGCAGGAGATCACCCCCGAGGACTGGAACACCATGGGGCTGGGCAAGGATGATTACGCAGCCGCCACCTGGGATGCGGTGACCGTCGATGGCAAGCAATATGCAGTGCCTCTCGATACCCATCCGATCGTGCTCTACTACAATAAGGACTTGCTGGCGAAGGCCGGTGTCCTTGGCGATGACGGCAAGCCGAAGGGGATGGACTCACGCGAGGGCTTTGAGGCGACGCTTCAGGCCCTGAAGGGCTCCGGAGTGAAATTCCCACTCGGGTCTGTCACCGCGGACGGTAACTTCATGTTCCGCACCATCTATTCGCTCATGGGCCAGCAGGACGGAGAGTTGATGACCGGCAACGAATTCCTTGCCGGAGATAATGCGGAGAAGCTGCAGAATGCGCTGTCCGTGCTGCAGGATTGGACGAAAAACGGTCTGCAGTCCACCTATACGGATTATCCCGCAACGGTCGCTCTCTTCACCTCCGGTGAGGCGGCAATGATGATCAACGGCGTCTGGGAAGTTCCGACGATGACGGATCTGCAGAAGGAGGGCAAGCTCTTCGAATGGGGTGCCGTCGAACTGCCGGTGATCTTCGACCATCCCTCCACTTATGCCGATAGCCACACGTTCGCGATTCCGGCAAACAAAGGCGAGGAGATGACTGCTGAGAAGCGTGCGGCAGTGCTCGAGGTGATCAGCTGGATATCCAAGAACTCGCTGCTCTGGGCAACGGCAGGTCATATTCCTGCCTATGGTCCAGTGACGGCTTCGGCGGAGTATGAGGCGATGGAGCCAAATGCGACCTATTCCTCGCTGACATCGAACATGATCTTCGACCCGAAGACACCGCTCGCCGGTATCGCGGGCCCGATCTTCGACGTCATGTCGACTTACTTCGTGCCAACGCTGAACGGCGAGATGGAACCAGCAGAGGCCGTGGAGGAGATAAAGCTCGGTCTCGAGGACCTTTGAATTGATCCCCTGGCCAGGCTGGACTCTGCCTGCCTGGCCAGATGGTTCGCCGTACATTGTTCAGCCGCCGGGGGGGAGGGATATCAGGGAGCATGCTGAGGAATAGACGCAGCGAGATGATGTTTGCCCTAGCGCTCGTCGCGCCTTTCGTGGCGATCTACGGGCTTGTCTTCATCTATCCGACCATCAAGCTTTTCATGATCAGCCTGACGGACGCTCCTCTAATCGGAGAGGGCAGTTATGTCGGCTTGGCGAATTATACCCGTCTGGTTAGTGACCGTCGGTTTGAAACGGCCTTGTGGAACACCGGCTATTTCGTCCTGCTGACTGTCATCCCAGGGACAATTGTCGCCTACGCGATCGCACTTGGTGTGAACCGGCTGTCAGGGCGAATGCAGGCAGCCGTCCTGGCGCTGTTCTTTCTGCCGTATATCCTTCCCGTTTCCGTGGTTTACCTGATCTGGGACTGGACACTGAACTTCCAGTTCGGGATCGCGATGTATGTCTTTGACCTTCTCGGGATCCAGCGGATCCCGGTCTTCAAGTCCACTCTCTGGTTCATGCCGGCGGTGGGCCTGATCACCATCTGGTGGACCGCCGGCTTTTCGATCCTGCTTTTCCTGGCCGGCTTGCGCGCCATTCCGAGAGAGATTTACGAGGCAGCAGCTCTAGACAATGCGGGGAGGTGGGCGACGTTTTCGCGCATCACATGGCCTTTGATGTGGCCGGTGACTGCGCTGGTCTTGACGATCCAGCTGATCTCGCAGCTGAAGATCTTCGATCAGGTCTATCTGTTCTCGACCGGCGGGCGGCCAAATGACAACCTGGTCCTCGTCTACTACATCTTTCTGCGGGCCTTCCAGTCCGACCAGGGAGGACGTGCGGCCGCCGCTGCCGTGGTACTCTTCTTTATCGTCATTGTCGTCTCGGTTCTTAATTTCCAGCTGACGAGGCTTTCGGGAGGCCGCAGCCGATGAATGCGCAGACCGCACGTCGCCTCAATCTCGCCGGCCTTCTCATCACCCTGTTCACCGTTGTTGCCGCGATCCTTTGGGCGTTTCCCCTTTACTGGGGCGTGGTCTCGTCGCTGAAGCCGGAAGATGAAGTGGTCCGGCCTTATATCGAACTTTGGCCGGATACGTTGACGTTCTCTCATTACATCTTTGCATTGACCGAGACCGAGATCGGCCGGTGGTACCTTAACTCCGTCGTCACGGCGCTTAGCGTCACTGTCCTGACGGTATCGTCTTCCTTGCTGTGCGGTTATGCGATCTCGCAGCTGAAGTTCCCGTTTCGCAACCTGCTGTGGTGGCTGATCCTGGCGAGCTTCATGGTTCCGATGCAGACGTTGATCGTCAACCACTTCGAGTTGGTCGCGAACCTCGGCCTGATCAACACCTGGGCGGGGATCGTGCTGCCGCAGCTGATCCACCCGGTTATCATCATCGTTTACAAACAGTTTTTTGATGGCATTCCAAAGGATTTCCGAGAAGCGGCAGTCATGGACAACGCTTCAGAATGGCGGATCCTAACTCGCATTTACATACCGATGAACTGGGGTGTCACGACGGCGCTCTGCATCGTCTGCTTCATCTGGTCGTGGAATTCGTTTCTCTGGCCGTTCCTCGCGGTCACGCGTACAGACATGATGACGATCACCGTCGGCATTACTCAGGTGAACGACGCCTTCGGCGTCTATTATGCTCGCGAACTAAGCGCAGCCGTTCTGGCGGGTCTGCCGGTCGCGCTGGCGTATCTGATCTTTCAGCGGCGCGTTACGGAAGCGATAACGCTGTCAGCGGGTATCAAAGGGTAGCGGCAGGACGCATCCGGTCTCTCGACCACGGCAATTGCGGAGTGCCCTAGTGTGCTGCGTAGGACTTGCCTGCTGTGTCGAACAGATGAATGGCGCTCGGATCAAAACGCAGACGGACGCGATCTCCGGCGCGCACGGGAGAGCGGCCTGCATCCTGAGCAATGATCTCCGTTCCATCGTCGAGCCTGCAATAGGCAAGGGTGCGCTCGCCCAGGCGCTCGACGACGTTGATACTCGCCTCCGTCGTCTCCCCCGGAGGAGCATCCCCCTGCGTCAGCACCTGCACGGCTTCGGGACGAATGCCGAGGTCGAATCGACCTGCGCTCGGTACGGGAGCATCGACGTGCATCTCAAAGCCGTTGCGCATACGGATCGGTCCCGGTCCTGGGCGGGAGACTTCCACGGGAAGGAAGTTCATGCCTGGCGAGCCGATGAAGCTTGCAACGAAGCGCGAGGCCGGTCGCAGATAAACATCCATCGGTGCACCGATCTGCTCGATCTTGCACTTGTTCAGCACGACGATACGGTCGGCGAGCGTCATTGCCTCCGTCTGGTCGTGGGTGACATAGATCATCGTGGCGTTCATCCGCTGATGCAGTTGCGCCAACTCCACGCGAGTTCGCACGCGAAGGGCGGCATCGAGGTTTGACAGCGGCTCGTCGAACAGGAAGGCTTTCGGCTCCTTGACGATCGCCCGGCCGATCGCCACTCGCTGGCGCTGGCCTCCCGAAAGCTGCGCAGGCCTACGGGCCAGCAGTTCTTCCATCTCCAGCATGCGCGCGGCTTCCTGGACCCGCGCATCGATTTCCCTGGCGGGCATTCCGATGTTGCGCAGACCAAACGCCATGTTCTCGCGAACCGTCATATGCGGGTAAAGGGCGTAGTTTTGAAATACCATTGCCACGTTACGCTGGCCAGGCGGGAGTGTTTCACTGCGCACGCCGCCGATCGTCAGGGCGCCGCCGTCGATGCTTTCCAGCCCGGCGATCATGCGCAACAACGTGGACTTGCCGGACCCGGAAGGACCCAAGAAAACCACAAGTTCTCCCGGTTCCACCGTGAGTGACAGGTTCTCGATCACGGACACCGCGCCATAGCTCTTGGACACGTTCTCCAGCCGAATATCCGCCATCCTCTCCTCCTCCTTTACCGTCGGGATCATCTTTCCCGGTACGTATCAGAAGTCAAGATATATAGGCGGGGCGGCATTTGGTGTGTCCGCGTCGGTGAGCTAGCGGGCGACATCCCGTCGCCGTTCTCAAGGCGTGTAAAGAGGGCATGGCCTCAAGGTTGGGTCTCAGCGGGCTGCCCAGTTGGCGCCGCGGCGGTAGATCTCTCTCATCTGCGGGACGTTGAACTCTTCTGCCACATGGCCGAGGGAGGAGTAGAAGACGCGGCCCTTGCCGTAGTGCCGTTTCCAGACGACCGGCATGACCACGCCATCGATCCACCATGCATGGTCTCCGGTGAACGTGGTCGTCGCCAGCACCTCGTTGGAAGGATCGACATGCATGTAATATTGCTCGGAGTGGTAGGGGAAGTCGGAGATGCCTTCCATGACGGGATCGTCGGGCCGGGTGATGTTGACGGTATAGTCGATGATGTTGCCGGGATGGGCGACCCACTGGCCGCCGACGATAAACTGGTATTCGACACATTCACGGAATGCGTCGCCCGCTCCACCATGATAGCCCGCCAGCCCCACGCCGTTCTCGATTGCGGTCGCGAGGTTCTTGGCCTCTTCCTTCTCGATCTTCGACATCGTCATGATCGGTACGATGAGCGAAAGGTCGTGAATTGAGGGGTCGGCAAAGGCCTCGGTGCTGCGCTCGACATACACGTTGAAGCCGTCCTTCTGGAGCATGTCCTTGATGATCTCGGAGCATTGTTCCGGTTCGTGGCCGCTCCAGCCACCCCAGACTATCAGGGCTTCCCGCATGTTCTGTTCCTTTCGTTCTGTCTCGTGATGTCAGGCAGCCAGCCGAGTTTCGGAGAGGGACTCCGAAAGAGGGGCCGGCCGCTCCGCTCTGGTCTCGATCATAACCGTGGTGCCGCTTTCGGCCGCCTTCTGGAAGGCTTCCATCACCTCCAGAACATGGAGGGCAAGGGCGCCATTGGCCCGGTGCGGCCGGTTGGCGCGGATCGCATACGCCATGTCCGCCACACCGATCGAGCGGTAGTTGCCATCGGCATAGGGCTGTGTGGTTTCCTGGGGTTCGAAGCTTCCACCCCTCTTCAGCAGTTCCACCTGTCCGCCGAAGTGGTTCGGATCGGGAACAATGAGCGTACCTTCCGTTCCATAAAGTTCGAGCGGCACGTGCTTATGCCCCGCCACGTCGAAGCTCATGCCGATCTGGACGATTGCGCCGCACTCAAAGGCCATCGCGCCCGCAACATGGGTTGCCACATGAACGGGGATGCGCTCGCCGTTGCGCGGTTGGCTGGTGATCAGGCGCTCACTGCGCGGTGAAAAGGCAAAGCCAGAGACCTTCGCCACCGGCCCCAGCAGATTGACGAGGTCGGTGATGTAATAGGGACCCATGTCCAGCATGGGTCCGCCGCCGATCTCGTAATAGAAGTCCGGGTTAGGATGCCAGCGCTCGTGACCCGGGCACATGAAGGTCGCCGTACCGCCGACCGGGAGGCCCAGCGCACCGGAGTCGACAATCGCGCGCGCGGTCTGATGCGAGCCGCCGAGGAAGGTGTCGGGTGCTGCCCCAATGCGCAGCCCCTTCGCTTCCGCAGCCTCCGCCAGGCGCTTGCCTTCAGCAAAATTTATCCCGAGCAGCTTTTCCGAGTAGGTGTGCTTGCCGGCGTCCAGCGCCTGCATGGCGACGGCAACATGGGCCTTCGGCACGGTCAGGTTGACGATGATCTCGATAGTTGGATCGGCAAGAAGATCTTCTACGCTACGCGCCTGAAGATTGAATTCGGACGCCCGCTGTCGGGCAAGCTCCGCATTGAGGTCGGCGAGTCCCCTGATGTCGAGGATGTCGAAGGAGGCCATGGCCTTCAGATACGCCGAGGAGATGTTCCCGCAGCCAATGATCCCGATCCCTACCTTTTTCATAAATCCTCCCAGATTTCAGTTGCAGCCGTCAGCGTCTCACCGCTGTGGCGTCGATGCGGGTCCCGTGGTCGACCACGGAGATTCGTACAGCTCCCAAAGGGCGACAACGGCTGCGCCTTGCGCCCACATCTCGTCGGGCGAACGATCAAAGACGAGATCTGCTACCTCGCGAATGGATGACGGGATCGCTGACCTGTAGGATTCGGAGAGCGCTTTGAGGAAAATCTCGCCGAGCGACAGGCTGGATCCGACGATCACTACCCTCGGCGGCCCGAAGAGGGTCACGATGTTGGCAACAGCAATGCCGACGGCCTCCCCAGCGCGCGTTGCCGCAAGGATGAGAGCGTCGTCTTCGGCCGCGATCAGTGTCTCGGCGACGGCCATTCCACGTCCCAGGCGGACGGCATCGGCGAAGCGGGCATGGTGGATATGCTCTTCCAGGATAGCGGCTTCTCCGGCCAGGGCGGAGAGGCGTACGGTTTCGGCCAAGCCGCTCCCCATCATCAGGTCGCCGAGGTTGTGGCTCAGTCCGCCGGCGCCGCGGAACAGCTGACCGCCGTGCAGGACGCCCAAGCCCAGGCTGTGCTCAAGAGACACGAGCACCATGTCGTCGAGGTCTCGCCCCTTGCCGAACCAGTGGTGGGCAAGGGTGATGGCATGCGAATCGCTTTCCACGATCGTTGAAACGCCGAGGCGCTCACTCGCGCCTTGCAGTTCCACCGCCAACATCAACCCTGCATAGCGCCCTTTTTAGATTAGCACGGCGCAAGTCCGCTGGGTAGCGTACAATCGGCACCGCAATGTCCGCTTTCTCAGGGGATGGATCTGGAGGCGGATATTCTGCTCCCGGCCTGAAGCGGAAATAGTTCCGTTCTGTTCCGGGCCTAGGAACTGCATCTTCAAATGCGCGAAGCGGAAGGAGCTTTTCCGGCACTTTACCGGATCGCCGTTGCTGCTCGGCAGGACCAGGCTTCAGCGGCTCAGTCGTGATGAAAGACCTCTTCCATCATCGCCCACCATTCCCCTTCCTGACAGCTGCCTAGAGGTGTTTGGCAGGGGATGGTGAAAGACCACCATTCTTGGTTCTTGGGGTCTGCTGCCATTTTTGCCATATCGGCCCTAAAGTCGTTACCATGGTACTCCCAGGTGCCGAACAGCAGGTTCTCCGGTTCGCGCAGAAAGATGGTGTAGTTGCGGATATTGCAGAGCGAGATCAGGTCGAGGATCTCCGGCCAGACCGTGGCGTGCAGTTGCTTGTATTCTGCGATCATCTCCGGCTTGACGCCTATAACCATCCCCATGCGCTGCATTCTGGCCTCCTCAGTAGTGTCAATGCCGTCGGCGCCCAAAGACACAGGCTTAGATAAGTCTTAGAACCGCGCCACGTTGAGATTGTAGAAGCGGACGGCATTGCCGCCAAAGACGGCGTCGTGGTGCTCGGGCGGTACAATGTCGAGGCATTGGGTCAGCCAGGCCTGATACTCTCCAGCAAGCCGTAGAACCGGCCAGTCGCTTCCCCAGATCACGCGCTCAGGCCCAAAGAGATCCAGGACGGTTTCCGCATATGGTCGCACCGCGGCAGGTTTCTGGTCGCCGGCCTCGGTCAGCAGGCCCGACAGCTTGCAATGCACATTGGGGAGTTCGGCGAGTGCCTTCATCCGCGCGTACCAGTCGACGAACCTGCCCTCGGCTATCAGCGGCTTTGCACAGTGATCGATGACGATCGGCAGCCGCGTCGATCGTCGGGCGAAATCGAGGAGCGGTTCGAGGTGCCTGGGCAGCACCAGTGCATCGAAGACGAGTCCTTGCTCAATCATCGCGGCAACGGCAGGCTTCAGCGCAGGATCATTGATCCAGCGATCATCTGCTATGTCCTGCAGCATTGGCCTGAAGCCCTTGAGCTTCGGCGTCTGCGCCAGCCGCGCGATGGCAGCGGGTGCATTCGGCGATTTCAGGTCCGTCCAGCCGACGACGCCAAGGATGAAAAGACTCTTGTCGGCCAACTCCAGCATGAACCGAGTGTCAGCGTCCGTCTTCGTGGTCTGCACCAGCACAGTCCCATCAATCTTCGCGTCAGCCATGAGCGGCTGCAAATCCTCTGGCATGAAATCGCGGTAGATCGCTGCCAGTTGTGCCGGAGGCCATTGTCCTGCCCGGTCAACGAGGCGCCAGAAGTGCTGGTGGGCATCGATCCGCATCTTGGATTATGCTCCATCCCGCGGCAGCGGGACGCCTTCAGCAACTAGTCCGCGATCGCGCAGCCGCTGCCAGAAACTGTCGGGGATGTGTTCTGAGAACCAGGCAAGGTTGGACTGGATCTGATCGGTCGTGCGGGCGCCGGACACGATAGTGACGGCTGCGGGGTGGAGGAGCGGGAACTGCAATGCTGCAGCCTGCAGGCTCACGCCTTCTTCCTCACAGGCTGTGCGGAGCGCATCGACCCGCGCCAGAACGGCGGCCGGTGCGTCGGTGTAGTTGAACTTCCTGTTGCCGGCAAGGATGCCCGAGTTGAACGGCCCGGCGACCACAATGCCGACGCCCCGGCGGGCGCATTCATCCATGAGCGGCAGGCTTTCCTGTTCCAGGAGCGTGTAGCGGCCGGCGAGCATGGAGACGTCGATGTCGAAGACCTCCAGCGTATCGCGGATGACTTCCCACTCATTCACGCCCAAACCGACGGCCTTGGTCGAGCCTTCGTCCCGGAGCTTTGCAAGCGCCCGGAACCCGCCGCCATCCGTCAACTGGCTCCAGTAGTGTTCGTGCTGGTCTCCATGGGTCATACGGCCGATGTCGTGCACGTAGAGGATGTCGGGCTTGAGGATGCCGAGGCGCTGCTGGCTTGCCTCGAAGGATCGCATGATGCCGTCATAGCTGTAGTCGTAGACCGGCCGGAAGGGAAGCGGCCGGACGTAACCATCCTCCTCCTCGCCCACGGTCTCATCCGGCGTCATGACACGGCCTACCTTGGTGCTGATGACGAAAGCGTCGCGCGGCAGGTCCGTCAGCATCGTGCCGAGCCGACGTTCCGAGCGAGTGTAACCGTAGAAGGGGGCCGTATCGAAATAGCGTATGCCCGCATTCCAGGCGGCCTTGAACGCACCGGCCGATTCCTCGTAGCTGGTCACGCGGTAGAGGTTACCCATCTGGGCGCAACCGAGGCCGACGAGGGTGACTTCCACATCTGCGTGAGGAAGTTTGCGAGTTTCGGCAGCGTTCATCAAAGTATTCCTTGGGAAGGGCGCGCATCATTCGCGATGCGCGCCAGGGAGGAACTCAATAAAGGACGTTCTGAGCTTCCGGCTTGTCGATATTGTCCTTGGTGACAAGCACGACACCGGTGTCGACGAATTTCTCGACCTTCTCCTTGTTGATGATGCTGGTCACTGTCTGAATGCCGAGTTCACCCATCTGGAAGGACCCTTGAACGGCGATCGCAGCCAGTGTGCCGTCCTTGACGAACTCCTGGAGGTCCTGGTTGCCGTCGAAGCCGACCGCCACAACCTGGCCAGCCTTACCAGACTGCTTCAGCGCGCGGCCCATTCCGATGGCGGTCGGCTCATTGGCGCCGAACATACCTTTGAGGTCAGAGTTCGCGGCCAGAACGTCCGTCGTCTGGTTCAGCGCCGTCGCCATCTGCGACTGAGAGTAGAAGGGGCCTACGATCTCAAGTTTCGAATTCGCTTTGATGTAGTCGGTGAAACCGCCGACACGGCCGATTTCTGAGCCAGCACCTGCGACATAAGACATGACCGCAATCTTGCCTTCGGTGCCGACGCGCTCGATCAGGGCTTGGGCGGCCAGTTCGCCGGCCTTCTTGTTGTCGGTCGAGAGGAAGGACTGATAGTACTGCTCAGCACCCTCGGCCAGCATGGAATCGATGATGATGACCGGGATACGGGCTTCCCAAGCCTTCTTCACGGCGGGAATTAGCGCGTCCGGATCGGACGGGGCAAGCACGATACCGGCAACGCCGCGATTGACGGCATTCTCGACCATGTTGACCTGGTCAGCGATTGCCGATTCCGCAGCCGGACCCTGAAAGGTCATCGTATGCTCCGAGACGTCCTTCATGGCAGCGTCGGCGCCCTTCTGGACGTTCTGCCAGAAGGTCGAGTTGACCGTCTTGACGATCACGGCGATTTCACCCGCCTGAGCGGCAGAGAGCGTGCCAAAGGCCATGGCGGATGCGAGTAGTGCTGTAGCGAGTTTCTTCATGTCTTCCTCCAACTGAGTGGCCATCCGGCCGGTTATCCGGGAGCTCCTCACTCCCTCATGCATGCCGCGGATAAGGGTCCGCACCCGTTCTTCATCGGCGGTTGCGCAGCTGGTCGATCCAGACAGTGCCGAGAATGACGAGGCCGATGATGATCTGCTGTGTGAAGGCGGAGACGCCGTTCATGTTGAGTCCGTTGCGTAGGATGCCGATCACGAAGGCCCCGATACCGGTACCGGAGATCGTGCCCACCCCACCCATCAGCGACGTGCCGCCGATAACGGCGCTAGCGATGGCGTCCAGCTCGTACATCACGCCTTCGTTTGGCTGTGCGGTGACGAGGCGGGACATCAGCACACAGCCGGTGAGGCCGGCGAGCGTTCCGGAGAGGACGTAAGTGAAGCTGACGACGCGCGTAACGTTGACGCCGGACAGGCGGGCTGCATCTGCGTTGGAGCCGACTGCATAGATATGGCGGCCGAGCACGGACCGGTTCAGCATCAAGGAGACGGCGACCGCGATCACCACCATCAGGATGACCGGGTAGGGAATGCCCGGAAAAACGACGGTCGGAAAGCCGTCATCACCAATGTTGACGATGCGAAACAGCGAACCATTCCCAAGCACGCCAAAGGCTTCGCCCAGCCCTGATACCGCACGCGCTCCCGTGATCTGCAGGGCGAAACCACGGGCAATCAGCATCATGCCGAGCGTGGCGATGAAGGGGGGAAGCTTCATCTTGGTGACGAGGATGCCGTTGATCCAGCCACAGATCGAGCCGGTCAGGATGCCGATCAACATGGCGAAGGGCACGGGGATACCCCAGTCCTTGACGGCGAGTGCCGCCACCACGCCGGCCAACGCCAGCACGGATCCGACGGAAAGGTCGATGCCGCCGGTGATGATGACACAGGTCGCACCAATTCCCAAAAGGGCAATGGAGGTGACCTGCAACGCAATGGTCATCGCATTATTGATGGTGAAAAACGCGCTGCTCGTTGCCGAGAATACGGCGATCAGCACGAAGAGGCTGCCAAGTGCGGCAAACTTCTGGATAATGTCCTTCTGGCGATCGCTTAGCCGCCGGGTCTTCTGTTCGCTTATGTCGGCCATGGTTACCCTCAGTGCACCCTCGGGCCGTAGCCCGAGGCGTATCGCATGATCTCTTCCTGGTCCGTGTTCCGCGTCTCCAGAACACCGGTGATGCGCCCGCCGTGAAACACGGCGACGCGGTCAGTCATTCCAAGCACTTCCGGCAACTCGGAACTAATCAGCACGACGCCGATTCCCTTAGCCGCCAGTTCATCCATGATCTTGTAGATCGCGAACTTCGCGCCCACGTCGATGCCGCGCGTCGGCTCGTCGAAGAACATCACCTTCGGCTTACGGAACAGCCATTTGCCAATGATGATCTTTTGCTGGTTGCCACCCGACAGAAGGCGGACCGGCTGTTTGATGGAAGGTGTGCGGATGTCGAGGAGTTGGACATACTCTTTCGCTACCTTGTCGTGCCTGGCAAAGTCGATGAGGCCGAACCTGTTCGACACGTCCTTCATATTGGCCAGCGTCATGTTGGCGTCGATCGGCATCTTGACTGCCAGCCCCTGCGCCTTGCGGTCTTCCGAAAGATACGCAAGTCCCGCCGAGATGGCGTCGCGTGGCGATTGAATCTTCAGCGTCTCGCCGTGGAGCGTAATGGTACCTGTCTCGAGCGGGTCAGCTCCGAAAATGGCGCGCGCGACTTCCGTGCGTCCCGCGCCCATCAACCCTGCAAAGCCGAGGATTTCTCCGCGCCGTAGCGAGAAGCTGACATCGGAGAACACACCGGTGCGGGTAAGGCCGGAGACGCTGAAGATGACCTCCTCGGAGGGAGCAGACGTACGCTCGGGAAATTTCTCTTCCAGGGAGCGGCCGACCATCTTGGCGACGATGTCGTTGACCGTAGTCTTCTCGAAGTCGTCGGTCGCGATGTAGCGGCCGTCGCGCAAGACGGTGACGCGATCGACGATTTCCGCCATTTCGTCCAGGCGGTGGGAGATGTAGACGATCCCGACGCCGGCGGACTTGAGATCGCGGATCACCTTGAAAAGCAGTCGCGTCTCCTGCTCCGTAAGAGAGGAGGTCGGCTCGTCCATGATCAGCACTTCGGCGTTGAGCGACAGTGCCTTTGCGATCTCCACCATCTGGCATTGCGCCACCGAAAGGTTGCGCACCGGCGTCTCTGCGTCGATCGACACGCCGAGCCGGTCAAGACAACGCTTCGCGTCGGCTCTAAGCTTCCTGCGATCGACAAAGGGGCCGCGGCGGGGCTCGCGCGCCAGATAGATGTTCTCCGCGACCGAGAGGTGCGGGACGAGATTGAGTTCCTGGTGAATGATGGCGATGCCGGCGGCCTCGGATTCCATGGGCGCCGCGAACTGGTGGATCTGTCCCTTGTAGACCATGGTGCCGCGGGTCGGCTGGTAGACGCCGCTGATGATCTTCATCAAGGTCGACTTGCCCGCGCCGTTTTCGCCGCAGACGGCGTGAACTTCCCCTCTTCGCAGGTCAAAGCTGACGTCTGACAGCGCGAGAACGCCAGGAAATTCCTTGGTGATGCCTTCGAGACGTAAAAGCGGTTGGTGGCCAGCGGCTGGAACTTCAGCTTCTGGATTGCCAGCCGACTTCCGCATGACGTCGTCCTCCCTCTGTCGGCATTGCTCCACCCGCCAACAACAAATGGTTAAACGCTCTATCGGAAAGTGGTCAAGCCAATTTTCACTAAGGCCGTCGCGGATTCTATTGTGGGCCCCCGGCAAGAGCCGCGAAACAGGTAGTTCCCGCCGATCCCATCCGATGCGAATGAGAGAAAAGGATGCGACGGTAAGGCCAATATGCAGATCCGGTGTCGCTGCAGGCCCCAGCACCGGGAAGTTGAACTGCAAGGCGCACAGGCCAAAGCGGAACGCCGTTGCTACAAATATGGCTTCATACTCCGCAACGTGGCTTGTCGAAGCGCGTCTGGGTATGCTTCATGGCGCGGTGGGGAGATCGTCCGGCGAGCGGCTGGTTGGGCTGCAGGGAAGACGTGTCCTGCCGGGAACTTGAGGCTCAAAGTGGCGTGTCGCCGGACAAAGGACAATCGGCTCAGGCGGACTTTCGTTCAACTAAGCGGCATTCCACCTTTAGCTGGTCGTGGGAGCTGTTCAGGCCGCCGGCAATGTCAGCCATCATCTCCACTGCCATTGCGCCCATCTCGAACATTGGCAGATGGAAGGTCGTAAGCGGCGGGAAGGTAAATTGGGCGATATCGCGATTGTCGAAGCCGACGACCGCGACGTCGGAAGGGATTGCCTTTCCGATTTCTTTCAGCGCCTCAATGCAGCCTAGCGCCATAAGGTCATTGGCGCAGAAAATTCCGTCCGGCGGATCCGGCAGCTTCATCAGGGCATGGGTTTTTTCATAGCCTGAAGAAGGTTCCCAGTTCCCATAGTGCACGAGCTCCGGATCGTAGGCGAGGTCGTTGCTGGCGAGCGCCTGCTTGTAGCCGCGCAGGCGATCGCGCGGGTTGTCCAATCCTTCCTGGCCATTGATGAGCGCAATGCGCCTGCAACCGGCCGCTATAAGCCTCTCCGTTGCCGCGCGCCCCCCCGCCACGTCGCCCGGCACAATAGAGGGAAGGCGCCGTTGCTGATCATAGCAGTTGACCAGGATCGACGGCACCTTGAAGAGTGGTTCCGGGGGATCGATCTTCCGTGTCAGGATCGTCCCGAAGATGTAGCCCACCAACGATTGGCTGTCGCAGATGGAGAAGATGCTCTCCTCCGGATCCTCATCCTTTCGAAAGACGCCAAGGGTGACCCTAATGCCAAGTTCCAGCGCCTTCTCGCGCGCCCCCTCGAAGGCGAGCGACATCCATGGATCCGTGGTGAGCTCATCAACGACGAAAACGATCACCTTGCTGTTCGAGTTCGCCGATGCCGCCGATCTGCTGGAAAGACGGTAACCCAGCTCTTGCGCCGCATCCAGAACCCGCTTGCGCGTCGCTTCGCTGAATCGGGCTCCTGAACTGCCGTTGAGAATGAGGGACACCGTCGCCTGCGATACGCGCGCCAGTGCGGCAACATCCATCATTGTCGGCTTCAATGCAGTCTCCCCGCCAAGCGTCGCCGTCTTCCTTGACGTGATCCGGTTTTCAAGACCTGAAATGCCGGACACGATCGAAAGCGACGGCGACTATGATGAAGGTACCTATGAACATACCTTGCCAGAATGTCGAGATGCCGAGCAGGATCAGGGAGTTGCGAATGACCTCTATCAACAGCGCTCCGACCACCGCGCCGAGTGCATTCCCTTCGCCGCCGGCGAGATTGGCCCCGCCGATGACAGCTGCCGCAATCACCGTCAGCTCCATCGCCTGGCCGAGATTGGTGGTCACGCTGCCGAGCCAGCCTGCCATCAGGATGCCAGCGAGCCCGGCCGTGAAAGCGGAAAACATGTATATGCTGACCTTCATCCGCCGCACTGGGATCCCCGTCAGAAGGGCCGCGTTCTCGTTGCCGCCGATCGCGAAGAGATGCTGTCCCCAGCGTGTCCACCGAAAGATGCACGACATCACCATGGTTAAGGCCGCCAGCACGAAAAGCGGATGTGGGACGCCGAGCGTCGAGCCGCCGCCGATCCACAAGAGGACGTTATGATCTGGCCCAAACTCCCAGATCATTTTGTTGTCAGAGAGCACCATGGCCAAAGAGCGCGCAGCGGACAGTGTGCCGAGTGTGACGACGAATGGCGGCATCCCCGCATAGGCGACCAACAGCCCGTTCAGCAGACCGACCAGGAGCGCGGAGCCAAGTGCCAGGGGTGCGGCCAGCCAGAACGGGGCACCGGCGGCCATCGTTATGCTGATCACCATAGCGCTCAGGACCACGCTGGATCCGACCGACAGGTCGATGCCGCCGGATGCGATCACGGCCGTCATGCCGATTGCGATGATCGCCACGAAGGCGAAGTTGCGTGCAACGTTGAAGAGGTTTCTTTCGCTCGCGAAGGAATCTGTCAGCAAGGTGAGTGCGAGGCACGCGACGATCGCTGCCACCAGGACCCAAAATGACTGCAGACTTGTGATCCGTGTGAACCAGTTCTTGTGCTCACTTGTCGAAATGACGTCATCAACTGTGGTCATCGGCCTTCCTCCCTCATGCCGCCTGGATCGCACCGGTGATGAGACCGGTGACTTCTTCTGGTGAGGAGTTGACGGCCTTTTTGTTGGCCACGAGTTCCCCGCGCCGCAACACAGCGATTGTGTCGGAGACACCGAACACGTCCGGCATGCGATGACTGATCAAGATCACGCTGATGCCGTGGTCTCTCAGGCGACGAATGACATCAAGCACCTCGGCCACCTGACGGACCGAGATCGCGGCCGTCGGTTCATCCATCATGACGATCTTCGGTTCAGACAGAAGCGTACGGGCAATCGCCACCGCTTGGCGTTGGCCGCCGGACATGCGTCGGACGAGATCACGCGGCCGGGTCTCCGATTTGAGGCGGCTGAACAGCCTCGCCGAGACCCCGTTCATGTAAGCATAATCGACATATGTGAAGGGACCGAGCCGCTTTACCGGCTCACGACCCAGGAAGACGTTGGAAGCAGCCGAAAGGTTGTTGCACAGGGCAAGGTCCTGGTAGACCACCTCTATACCCTCACGCTGTGCATCGCGGGGATTATGGAAGGCGACGGGGCGCTCATCGATCCGGATCTCGCCCGAGGAAGGCGGGAAATTGCCCGCTATGATCTTTACCAGCGTGCTCTTGCCAGCGCCGTTGTCACCCATGAGGCCGAGCACCTCGCCCGGCTCGATCGACAGAGATACAGCGGACAGCGCCCGTATTGCTCCGTAATGCTTTGAAATTCCGTCCAGTTTCAGCCGCGTCACCACCTACCTCCGTTGTTTCCCTGATTGGCGCGACCCGGGCACCCGGCGACGCCTGCTGCTCTTTAATCATCACCTGCTTCTTGACATAATATTATTACTAAATATTAATTGGATCAATGGGAAATGAGGGAGGCGCGAATGAGGCTGCTCGTGACGGGCGCGTCCGGTAAGGTGGGTCAGGCCTTCCTGCCTGCCTTTCTCGCTGACCCAAGGTTCTCGCAATGGGAGGTCGTCGCGCTCTGCAACAACCGGCAAGTTCACCTACTTCCCAGACTTTCTGTCGTGCAGGGTTCGATCGCTGATGCGCAGGCAGTTTCACGAGCTCTCGAAGGGGTGACCCACGTGCTCCACCTCGCAGCAGTTAAGGAGAGTCCGGATCAGGCAATCGACGTAGCCTTGAAGGGGCTTTTCATTTTGCTCGAGCGTTTCCGGCGAAAGGCAGATGCGCGCCAGTTCATCTTGCTGAGTGGTGACTGCGTCGTCGGGCATATCTTTCAGGAATATGCGCATCCGATCACCGAGCATTCTCCTCGCAAGGCATACAAAGGCAGTTATGCCCTCACCAAGGTTCTCGAGGAGGTGATGCTGGAGCAATTCGGCAGCCAGTATGGTCTCAACTGGACGACGCTGAGGGCGCCTTGGGTCATGGAGAAGGATGACTTCCGGTTCGCATTTGATCTGTCGGACTCGCAATTCGGAGGTCCCTCTTGGGGGCAGATCGTCGATCCTGAGCGCCTCACGCAGATCCGAAGTCGAGAGGCGTTCCCGGTGATGCGCGATGCGGAAGGACGTCCGCTCAAGCGCAGCTTCATCCATGTGGAGGATCTGGTTCGCGCAATTCTCGCAAGCATCGATAACCAAAACGCCTTTGGCGAGCTCTTCAACATCGCCATGAACGAACCCGTCGATTACCGGCAAGCCGCCGACCTCGCCTCGCATGTCGCAGGCCTTGAGCCTTGCGACATTGAAACACCGTTTCACAGCAACTGGCTCGACAACTCCAAGGCGCGCAAGGTGCTCGGTTGGGAACCCGAGATCGACCTCGCCGGGCTTGTTGATCGGGCATGGAATTATCGACGCGCGGCGGATGACCCGCGCATCGTCTGGTATCCCGGCTGAGCAGGAGGGCTTTCGCCGGAAACTTGGAGGAGGAGAAAGGCAATGAACATCAGATATTTGGCATTCACTGCACTACCAGTTCTCATGCTTCTTGCCGGCGAGACGGCTGCGCAGGAGAAGAAGACACTAGCAATCGTCGTCAAAGGCCTCGACAACCCGTTCTTCGAGCAGATCAATCTTGGCTGCAAGAAGTGGCTGTCAGAGAACCCCGACAGTGAATACGAGTGCCTCTACACCGGCCCCGCGTCGTCGGCGGATGAAGCGGGGGAAGTGCAGATCGTCGATGATCTTCTTACCCGCGGTGTGGCCGCAATCGCGATATCGCCGTCGAATGCACCGGCGATGGCCAACCGCATACGCGAAATCGCCCCGACCGTTCCCGTCATGACGGTTGATGCGGACTTCCTGGAAAAGGACCATGATCTTCGCAAGACCTATCTCGGCACCGACAACTATCTAATGGGTGTAAAGATGGCGGAGGAGGCGATGAAGCTGAAGGCGGAGGGAGGGTCCGTCTGCCTGCAACTCGGCAATGTCGCTGCCGCAAATATCAATGCCCGCGCCCAGGGGTTTCGTGACACGATTGCCGGCGCCAAGGACATTGAACGCCTCACAGGGCAGAACGGCTGGACGGAGATCGAAGGCTGCCCTGTCTATACAAATGACCAGGCTGATCTCGCCAACCAGCAGATGTCGGACGTCTTCACCGCACATCCCGACCTCGACGCGTTCATTCTGATCGGGGGGTGGGCGCAATTTGCGCCGCAAGCCTATACGCAGGTCACCGATCAAGTCATGGACAAGCTGAAGTCCAAAGACCTGATCATCGTCGCCGGCGATACGCTGCCGCCGCAAACCCAGGCCTTCCGCGATGGGCGCAGTCATGCCCAGGTAGGCCAGCGTCCGTTCGAAATGGGATACAAGGCACCTGATGTGATGATCCAGTTGATCAAAGGCGAAAGCGTGGAGGATCCGTTGTTCACCGGCCTCGACGTCTGCAACACCGAGGATCCTGGCTTCTGCAAGGACAACTGACCTAGGCGACGGGGAACCGAGATCGTCCTCAGCACAAAGCGCAGTGTCATTCGGGCGGCCACCATGCCATCCGGATCGCGACCCTGAACCACACTGGCGGCCCGGAGGAGAGGGCAGCGGGAGGAAAAGATGAGATACATTTCGATCACGGCCCTTGCGGCCATCATGACTATGGCGGTGACACCTGCACTTGCCCAGGAAAAGCAGGCGCTTGCATTCGTGGTGAATGCGGCCTCCGATTTCTGGAAGCTCGCCGAAGCTGGAGTGAAGGCAGCCCAGGCAGAACTCCCTGACTTCGATATGCAGTTTCGGTATCCCGCCCAAGGCACCGCGGCGCTACAGAATGCGCTGATGGACGACCTCGTCGCCGCGGGAACGGATGCGATCATGATTTCCTCGGTTGATCCGAAGAACTCGGTCGATGCCTTCAACCGGATCGCCGCCCAAGTTCCGCTGTTCACTACTGATAGCGATGCACCGCAGTCGGACCGCATCGCCTATCTCGGCTCGTCAAATACCCAAGCCGGCATCCAGGCCGGAGAGATCGCCGTCAAGGCGCTGCCGAACGGTGGAAAGTGCATGGGTTTTGTTGGGTTCCTTGGGGCCGACAACGCAAAGGAGCGAATCGAGGGCTTCCGCGAGACGGTCGAGGGCAAGGGCATCGAACTGGTCGATGTCCGTGGCGATGATGTCGATTTTGCGCGCGCGCGCTCGAATGTGGACGACGTGCTCGCGGCAAATCCGGAAATTGACTGTATGGTCGGCTTCTACTCCTACAACCCGCCGAAGATCTACGAGGCGTTACAGGCCGCTGGGAAACTTGGAAGCATCACGGTGATAGCCTTCGATGAGGATCCGATCACACTTGGGGCGGTGCGGGAAGGTTCGTTTGCCGGGACGGTAGTTCAGGACCCTTACCAGTGGGGCTATCAGGGTATGAAGCTGATGGCGTCCTACCTGCAAGGCGACAAGTCGCAGATTCCGTCTGATGGGCTGATCATCGTCCCCACACAGGTCATCGACAGGGACAATGTCGACACGTTTGAGAAGCAACTCAAGGAGCGTATCGGCGGCTGATCCCTGCTCTGTTATCTAGCCTGCGCGGCCGAAAGCCTGCGCAGGCACATCCATCGAATGAGGAGGGGGTGTGGATGGAGCATCGGCCGGAGATGATTGCGCTCGATCTGCTCGGAACTACCAAGGTCTACCCTGGCGCGGTGGCGCTTAATGCCGTCTCTCTTAGTATCAAGGGCGGCGAGGTTGTCGGGCTCGTAGGCGAGAATGGTGCCGGCAAATCGACCCTGATGAAGGTTCTCGGCGGAACGATCCAGCCGGACGAAGGCGAGATCTTGATTGACGGGACAAGTTTCTCGAGCCTGACACCGGCAGAGGCCGTCTCCCATGGCATCGCCTTTGTGCACCAGGAGCTCAATCCCCTTACGAATCTCGACGTTGCCGGCAACATTCTCCTGGGGCGGGAACTCCGCAAAGGCATCTTCGGCCTCATAGACCAGGCTGCGATGGAAGCCCGGGTGCGCCCGCTTCTCGACATGCTGGGCGCGAGGTTCTTGCCGTCTACGCCCGTCTCGGAACTTTCACTGGCCGATTGTCAACTCCTGGAAATTGCCAAAGCTCTGTCGATCAATGTGCGGCTCATCATACTCGACGAGCCAACCTCAAGCCTCACTCTTTCAGAGACGCAGCGCCTGCTGAGCGTAATCCGCAGGCTCCGCAATGAGGGGGTCGCCGTCCTGTTCATCACCCATCGTCTGTCGGAGATTGAGGAGGTTGCCGACCGCGTCGTCGGCCTTCGCGATGGGAAAAACGTGGGTGAGCTTGAGCGTGGGGCGATCAAAAGGGATGCGATGGTCCGCCTAATGATCGGTCGGGACATCCAGCAGTTCTACGAACAGGCGAACCCTGAAAGAGGGCCGGCAGTTCTCGAGCTCAAGGGCTTGAGGACCAGGACCTACCCTGAGGCGGAGGTCCAGCTGGCAGTCCATGCCGGTGAAATTCTCGGATTGGCCGGTCTGGTCGGCGCCGGCAGAACCGAACTCGCGAGAACCGTGTTTGGCATAGACTTTCCAGACGCCGGGACCATCGAAATGAACGGGAAGCCGGTCTCTCCGGGATCGGTACGGGAAGCCGTCAAGGCGGGTATCTGTCTCGTTCCGGAAGACAGGAAGAGCGAGGGGCTCTTCCTTGACTTCACAATTGCCGAGAACATCGTCGTGGCAAACCTCGGTGCAGTGTCGAAGGGCGGCTTTGTCGACCGGCGAGGCGAGCGGCGGGTTGCGGAAAGCTTTCGCTCGCGACTGTCGATCAAGTCCCGCCGCCTTGACTGTCCGGCTGGAGAACTCTCCGGCGGCAACCAGCAGAAAGTTGTGCTGGCAAAGTGGCTGGGGATGGCACCCCGTCTTGTCATACTCGACGAGCCGACCAGAGGGATCGACGTCGGCGCGAAGGCGGAGGTCTACCGGCTGATAGGTGAACTCGCGGTGCACGGTGTAGCTGTGCTGATGATCTCGTCCGACATGGAGGAAGTGATCGGCGTGTCGACAAGGATTGCGGTGATGCGGCGAGGGCGGATTGCCGGAGTGCTGTCGCGTAAGGAATTCTCCGAAGAAGCCATTCTCCACCTTGCCGTCGAATGAAGGGGAAGAAGATGCATAAGAAAGACATCGGGTTGGGTGTGCTCGTCCTCACCGTCGGTGCTATTGTGGCGCTGGCCAATCCTCGCTTTCTCTCCCCGATCAATCTGGCGAATACCGCCAACCTGATCGGCCTATTCGGCCTGTTCTCAATTGCCGAAGCGTTCGTCATCGTCACGGCTGGGATCGAGCTCTCGATAGGCTCCGTCATCGCGCTCCTCGGAGTCATCTTTATCGACCTGATCGCCTCTCACGGCGTACCCTGGCCGGTCGCGCTTGGCCTCGTTCTGGCTCTGGCGGTGGTCCTCGGGCTTCTGCACGGCTGGCTGATTACTAGGCTTAAGCTGCAGCCTTTTGTCGTGACGCTCTGCGGACTTCTGATCTATCGAGGCGTCGCGCGCTTCTACACCAAGGACGGTACGGCAGGCTTCACCTTCGGAACCGAAATGCCGATGCTCGACTATCTCTTTGTCGGACGAACGGCAGGCGTACCACATTCCGTCATCGCCTTTGCGATGTTCGCTGTTGCGGCGTGGTTTCTCCTGCATCGGACAGTATTTGGCCGTCATCTCCTTGCTGTCGGAAAGAATGAGGAAGCGGCGCGTTACTCGGGGATCGACACCAGGCGAGTGATCGTCAGTGCCTATGTGATATGCATGTTTTTAACCGGCGTCTCCGCCGTCTTTTTCGCCATGTACACTAAATCCGTCCAGCCATCTTCGCATGGAAATTTCTACGAGCTCTACGGCATAGCGGCGGCGGTGCTTGGCGGTTTTTCGCTCCGCGGAGGGGAGGGATCGATCATCGGTGTCGTCCTGGGGGTAGTACTGTTGCAGATGCTGCAGAACCTGGTGAACCTTCTGGGCATTCCTTCATCTTTGAACTTTGCCGTCATGGGCACCGTGATCCTGCTCGGCGTCATCGCCGACACCCAGGTCCGCGCGTATCGCGAAAGACATCGGCGAGCGGCTGCGAGATCAGCGCTGACGTTGGCCGTCAGCACGCCCGCCAAAGAGCCGGCGCCGTGAGGTAAGAAACACCGAGGGCAGTTCCGCCGTTCAGAGACCTGCAAACAAACGCGTGACGCAAGCCATGGCGGTTCGGCGCGTTTGAATGATAGACGGATATTCACGGTCGGGCATGCTGGTAGTTGTGGGTCCGGCGACTCAGGCGAGAGCCGCAAGGTTTGTCGCAGGTTCTCTGTTGGAACTTACGCAGTCGGGAACAGCCGTCGCTATCAGCCGAAGGCAGAGATTCTCGGTGTTAACGAGGCTTCCCGTGGATACCTATTGGTGCACTCCCCCTTCCGAGACATTGAACATCGTGCCAGCGTTTTGAATGCAGCACAGCTTCCTTTCGCCGCTATGGGGTTTGGTCGAACCCCAGGTGTCCACCAATGATGCGTCTTTAACCATTGATTAATGCTAGCTGGTGCTAATACGCCTTACAGGCGGGTTCGCGTATTGATTTGCCACGTCTTTTCCCAACCTTGACGAAAGGACGGTGTCGTGTCGGTTGCGAGAGCCTGGATGTTGCGTGTCTGCACAGGAGTGATGATAGGGACGGTCGGTGCTGGTTGCAGCTCCACGGGTACGGTGACGCGCCCGGTATCTCCCGCTCTAGTCGCCGACGAGCAGGCGCTGGCGCTGCCGCCCCCGGGCGGTCCCGCAATCATCGGGGTTGTGGAGCGCACGCGCGGCAATGGTGTCGAACAGACCATCTCCCTTGCTACAACCGCACGCGTTACTGGCCAGAATTACCTTAAGATCGAGTTTTTTGGACCTGATGTGTCGCGCGGCGAGTCGGCCGCGTTTAGAACCATTAACGAGCGCGCCATCCTGAGCGAGGCAGCGGCCGCCGTACCAGGCGTGGGCCTTTCGCGCCGCTCGACCTTTCTGCAGAACAGCTACGGTCCTTTCGCCTATGCCGCCGGCCGCAGCGCCTTCGGTGATACCTGCATCTACGCATGGCAGCAGATACGTGCCGGGACGGCGTCGGACGGGATCGGGCGCAACTTCGGCACGATTCAGGTACGCTGGCGGCTTTGCGACGCCTTCGCGAGCGAAGAGCAGCTGCTGAGCGCCATTTACGGCTACACGATCACCGGCACCTTCGACGGGAAGGCCTGGAATCCCTTCGGCGAACCCAATCGCGTCGATCCCCGCCTCGGCGAGACGGGATACCCTATCTACCCTCAAAACGGCGCAAGGCTTGCAGGCCTGCCAATGGGGTATGCCGGAGGGATCGACCTCCGCTCCACGGCAACCATTTCAGCACGGCCCGTGCGCAGCACCGTAGAGGCACCGCAGCCTGCGGGAAAGAATGAAGCGCGCGAGGCGGGACCACGGGTGCCCAGTCCCGATCAATTGACGACAAGAGCAGCCGCGGAAGCTTCCGCGGCTACACAAGAACAACATACGGCGAAGCGACCAACGGTCATGGTGCCTTCACCGAAGGGTTTATCAACGCCCCAGCCATGATGGCGGGCGTCAACAACTGGCGTATATCCGGTCCTATCCGCGGCCGGTTCCTTGGCGCCGAAGGATGTCGATGCACAGAGCCCGTAGCGTATTCTTGTGGGCGATCGTGGCGATCTTCGAGATCGTCCTGATCACACTTCCGGTCAGCCTCCAGGCTCAGTTGATCGCGGGGATCAGCGTCGTAACGCTGATGGGCGTCATCAAGATCCTCAACGCGCAGGGTACATGGCGCCTGGTATCGCTGGCGCTCGGCACTGGCATTGTCTTGCGTTACGTCTACTGGCGCACCACCGAAACGCTGCCGCCGATCGATCAGATCCAGGACTTCATCCCGGGCATGCTGCTCTACCTGGCCGAGATGTACAACGTGCTGATGCTTGCACTCAGCCTGTTTATCGTCGCGATGCCCCTGCCGCCACGCCCGTCGCGCAAGGATGCGGTGGAGGACTTCCCGGACGTCGACGTCTTCATTCCGAGCTACAACGAAGATGCCAAGCTGCTGGCCAATACGCTGGCGGCGGCGAAGGCAATGGATTACCCGCCAGAAAAGCTGCACGTCTGGTTGCTGGATGACGGGGGAACAGTCCAGAAGCGAAGTGCCGCCGATGTGGCCTCGGCGGAGGCCGCCCGCGAGCGGCATCATGAACTTGCCGAGCTTTGCCGGGCCTTGGGTGCCAATTATCTGACCCGCGAACGCAACGAGCATGCCAAGGCCGGAAACCTCAACAACGGTCTTGCCCATTCCACCGGCGATCTAGTGGCCGTCTTCGATGCAGACCATGCGCCGGCGCGCGACTTCCTGCGTGAAACTGTCGGCTATTTTGGCGAGGATCCAAAGCTCTTCCTCGTTCAGACGCCACACTTCTTCATCAATCCCGATCCTCTGGAAAGAAACCTGCAGACCTTTGACACGATGCCGAGCGAGAACGAGATGTTCTACGGCATCATTCAACGCGGCTTGGACAAGTGGAACGCCGCCTTCTTCTGCGGCTCGGCAGCCGTGCTGAGCCGCAGAGCCCTTGAGGAGACGGGAGGCTTTTCGGGGCTGAGCATCACGGAGGACTGCGAGACGGCGCTGGCACTCCACAGCGCTGGTTGGAACAGCGTCTATGTCGACAAGCCACTGATCGCCGGTCTGCAGCCTGCGACCTTCGCCAGCTTCATCGGCCAGCGCAGCCGCTGGGCACAGGGCATGATGCAGATCCTGCGTTTCCGCTTCCCGCTCTTCAAGGGCGGCCTGAGCGTGCCGCAGCGGCTTTGCTACATGTCATCGACCCTGTTCTGGCTGTTTCCTTTCACTCGCGCAACCTTCCTGTTCGCGCCGCTGTTCTACCTGCTCTTTGACCTGCAGATATTCATCGCTTCCGGCGGCGATTTCCTAGCGTACACGCTGTCCTACCTGATCGTGAACCTGATGATGCAGAACTACCTCTACGGTTCGTTCCGCTGGCCGTGGGTGTCCGAGCTCTATGAGTACGTGCAGACCGTTCACCTTCTTCCGGCGGTGGTCTCGGTCATGCTCAATCCGCGCAAGCCGACCTTCAAGGTGACTGCGAAGGACGAGTCTATCGCCGTTAGTCGCCTCTCGGAAATCAGCCGCCCCTTCTTCGTGATTTTTGCCGCGCTGGTGATTGCCACAGGCTTTGCCGTCTACCGGATCTATACCGAGCCGTACAAGGCGGACATCACGCTCGTGGTGGCCGGCTGGAACGTCCTCAATCTCATCCTCGCGGGTTGCGCGCTGGGTGTCGTCGCGGAGCGCGGCGAGAAGGCGGGATCTCGACGGGTCAAGCTGCAGCGTCGGTGCGAGGTGGTTATCGATGATCACCCCTATGCTGCCTCCATCGAGGATGTGTCGGTGGGCGGCGCTCAGGTCCACATCTACTCGAAGCAGATACGCGGGCTTGGCAAGGGGAAAGAGGCGCTGTTACGCTTCCAGCCCCACGGTATGGATACGAAGGAAACGCTCCCTATCATAGTGCGCAGGGTAGAGACATCGGGCGACCTTACGACGATCGGCTGCCAGTATCAGCCGGCCGGGCCGCTGGATCATCGCTGGATCGCCGACCTGATCTTTGCAAACTCCAGGCAGTGGTCGCAGTTTCAGGAGTCGCGGCGGCGCAACCCGGGCATCGTCAAGGGCAGCCTGATATTCCTGAGTGTGGCGCTCTACCAGACGAGCCGCGGCCTCGTTTACTTCCTGCGCGGCCGGGGCAGCAACAAGGTAGCTGGGGAGGGGCGTGCACGATGAGGCGGTTCCGGTACCCGTTTGTCTTCATTGCCTTTTGCGGCCTCTCTACGACGGTGCTGGCCCAGCCGGTACCCTTCGACATGTCGCCGGAACGGCCGGCGGGCCAGGGAGAGGTGCCCCAGATGCCACGGCCGCGTCCGGTCGCTCCGCGAGAGCCGGTACCGCAGGCTGAGGAGGAGGTGCCGGCAGCTGCCAACCCGCCGGCGCCAGCGCCTGTTCAGCAGCCGGCGCAGGTGGAAGCTCCTCGACAGCCGGAACCGCCGCAAACGACCGCTGCGCAGTCTTCCGCGGCAGGCGATTCGCTGCGCCGCTACATCGTTCCCTCGGAAAGTTTGGCGCTGACGGGTGAATACAGCCGAAGCGCATGGTCCGTCTACTTGACGGCCGAACAGGCGGGAGCCGCCCAGTCGATCAACCTCGGCTATCAGAATGCAATCGTCGTCGCACCGGAGGCGTCCACCCTGTCCCTGTTCATCAACAACAGGCGCGTCGGGGAGGAAAGGATCAGCGCTCCGGATGCAACGAGGTCAGTACGCTGGCCCATACCCGCCGGTCTCTTGCGTCCGGGCAGTAATGACGTGGAGCTGGTGGCGAGCCAGAGACACCGGACCGACTGCGATGTCCGTTCGACCTACGATCTGTGGACGCAAATAGACAGCGGCGAGACCTACCTGCAGTTCGGCCCCCAGTTCGCGCCGGCGAATTCGGCGGTCGAAGCGGTGAACGCGCTTGGGCCGGATCCGGAAGGGCTAACGCAGTTTCAGATGGTGGTCCCCTCGGTCGGCGCGATCGAGGAACTGGCGCCTCTGTTGAAGCTCACTCAGGGTCTTGCCGTGATGAACGGCATGCCAAACCCACGGTTCTCCTTTCGGGAAGGTCTGCCGGACCCGATCGGAGCGCCCGGCCGCCTGACCGTTGCGATCGGAACGGCAGCCGAACTTGCCGACCTCCTGCCATCTTTGCCCCCGGGCGCCGAAGCCGGGCCCGTCAGTGCCGTCACCCCGTCTGGAGACGGCAAGACCTCCATCATCGTCTTTACCGGACCGACGTGGTCTGCCGTCGGCAGCGCGATCGACAGCTTTCTGGCGCCGGTCGTGCGGTCACCGACCCTGCGACGTGAATCCATGTCGAACGAGCGATGGGTGCGCCCTAACGCTCCCTTTGTCTTCGGCGGCGAGAGGTTGACTTTCGCTCAGCTCGGCATCTCGACAATCGAATTTTCAGGGAGACGTTTGCGGACCGGCTTCGATATTGCCGTCCCTTCAGACTTCTATGCCGGTGCCTATGGCGAGGCAACCATCCTTCTCGATGCCGCCTATGGGGGACAGGTCACAGCCGGTAGCCACATCGATGTCTACGTTAACGGCAACATTGCCTCGACCGTGCCCATCACGGAAGGCGGGGGGGGTATTTTGCGGCAGGCACCGATCCGCATCACCATGCGGCACCTGCGCGCCGGCATCAACCGTATTGAGGTCGAAGCGATCCTGCTGTCGGATGCCGATAGCGCCTGCGTCCCCGGCAGCAATGCATCGACCGACGCCCGCTTCGCACTCTTTGACAGCTCCGCATTCTTTATGCCGAGCTACGCCCGCATCGGGCAGACCCCAAACCTTTCGGCTCTGTCGGGGACGGGATTTCCCTACAGCCGCCAAACGGAGGCGGCGGCCTTCTTCATGGACAGGATTGATGCCGACATGCTCTCGGCCGCCGCCAATTTCTTCGGCAAAGCAGCGCAAGTCTCCGGTGCTCCCATCGCCCTCGATCCCGTGTCAGCTGCCAATGCCGTGGGCGGCCGCAACGCGATCTATATCGGTTCGGCCGGGCAGCTACCGGCCAACGTCCTGACCCAGCTTAATCTGGCCCCGAGCCTGGCTGCGGGATGGAGCCCCGCCGCAGGAGAAGGCCAGACGGCCGGCGACACTGCCGCCTCGATCGAAGCCTGGCGTGGCCGAGTTCAGGGAGGCTTCCTGAGCCAGAAGATTGCTTCCTTCCGCGAGTGGCTGCAGGCCAAGCTCGATCTTTCTGAAGAGGCACTGCGGTTCCTGCCCGGCAGCGAGACGGTGTTCAGCCCGGATGAGGACGATGATCTCCTTCTGGCGCAGGGGCCGGGCGTCAACGGGAGCGGTATCTGGACGGTGCTGACGGCTCCGAGCCCGCAGGAGTTGCGCCTGGCCACCGGTGAACTTGGCCGGCAGGATGTCTGGCAGCAGATTGAAGGCCGCATCTTCAGCTATTCGCGCGCGACAAATGATGTCTCGATTCAGGAAGCAAGCAAGCTCTCCTTCCTTCCGCCGCTCGATACCTCGCTTAAGAACTACCGCCTGATCGCTGCGAACTGGCTGTCGAGCAATCTGCTTTCCTATGCACTCGCCATTGTGCTTGTGTCTTGCCTGCTCGGTGTGACAACGGCTAGCCTGCTCAGATGGCTGGGGAGGCGAAGATGACCGCCGGACGGCTGATCTCCATGCTGACGCTCATCGGATTGCTGGCCTCGTCATGGCCTGCGGCTGCGCAGCAGGGCTCGCTGCAAGCATCGCTTTGGAAGACCTACAAGTCGAGGTTTCTCGATGCCAGCGGCCGGATTATCGACAATGCCAACGGCGGTATAAGCCACAGTGAGGGGCAGGGCTACGGTCTTCTACTCGCCTTCTTCGCCAACAGCCGGTCGGACTTCGAACAGATCTGGTCGTTTACCAAGATCGAACTGCTGGTGCGCAACGACGGGCTTGCGGCGTGGAAATGGGATCCCACCGCCCAGCCGCATGTAACGGATGTGAACAACGCTTCCGACGGGGACCTGCTGATCGCCTACGCGCTGGCGATGGCAGGTGCCGCTTGGGATCGGCAAGATTACGTTTCCAGTGCGGCATCCCTTGCACGTGCGATCCTCGAGAACGTCGTCGTGGAGCGAGGGGGACGGGTGCTGCTCCTGCCGGCGGCGGAAGGTTTCGACGCCGGCGAACGGGCCGATGGTCCCGTAATTAACCCGTCCTACTGGATCTTCGAGGCCTTCTCCATCATGGCCATCCTAGCACCTTCCGACCAATGGCCGAGGCTGGAGCGGGACGGGCTGGCCCTTCTGAACACCATGAAGTTCGGCCCACGCAACCTGCCGGCGGAATGGGTCAGTCTGGCGCGGCAGCCGAAGCCCGCCGAAGGGTTCGAGGCAGAGTTTGGTTACAACGCTATTCGTATTCCGCTCTATCTGTTGCGGGCAGAGGCCGAGATAGGTCTCGTGAAGCGCTTGCAGGAGGGCATGACGGTGGACGGCGGCACTCCAGCTATCATTGATCTCAGCAGCGGCGAACCAAAGGAGCGGCTGGACGATCCCGGTTATGATTTCGTTAACCATGTTGTGGCCTGTGTTAACAACGGCACCGTCGTGCCGAACGCCGCCCGCGAGCTGACGTCGGAATTCTATTATCCGGCAACGCTGCACCTGCTTGGACTTGCTTACCTCGTGGAGAAACATCCCTCGTGTCTCTGAAGCTGCCCATACTGATGGTCTCCGCTGCCGTATCGGCGGGTCTGTTCGTGACGCAGTCGAGCGACACGTCGTTGCCATTGTCTTGGCTGGCGTCGGAGGTTGCGGACGTGAGCAACGGCCCGACCGTGCCACAACTCGTGGCAGACGAGGGTGGAGACCCCGCGGCGCTCGATGTGGTCGCGCGCGACATTCTCGCCCTGCGGCAAAGGCCGCCAAAGACGGAGCGCGTAAATCAGCCTGCGCCGATCGTTCCCTTTGAGCTTTCGCAGTTACTACCGGACAGTGCGGCTCAAACGACCGGGCGGACGGATACCAGTTCGGATGAGCCACCGGTGGAGGTGGACGAGACGGCGCTTCGATACTTCGCTGCGCAAGGGGACACAGCGCGACTTGCTGCCGAGATCGCACGCCTGCGGCAGCTTTATCCGAACTGGACACCGCCGGCGGACCCGCTTGCCGTGCCCCAGAATACCGATAAACAGCTCGACACCATGTGGCAGCTTTATGCGGAGGGTCGCTACGCCGAAGTTCGCAAGGCAATTGCGGAGCGCCAGGCGGCGGAGTCCGATTGGCAGCCCCCAGCCGATCTCCTGGAGCGTCTTGCCCTCGCAGAAGGGCGTGCTCGTCTGATCAATGCTTCCGAACTGAAGCAATATGAGCGGGTCATTGAGGTTGGTGCTGCCAATCCGCCCCTTCTGAACTGCACCGAAATAGATGTTCTGTGGCGCGTGGCCGAGGCTTTCGCGAAAACCGACCGGCCCCAGCGCGCGGTGGATGCCTACAACTACATCCTGACGAACTGCACGGATCCGGCAGAGCGGCTGGCCACCGTCCAGAAGGCCGCCGTCGCATTGCCCTATGCCCGCGTTCAGCCTCTTCTCGCGTTAGAAAAGTCCTCAGAGAACGGAACTGGTGAGTTCGACAGCATCCGTGACGATCTCGCTCGCCGCTTTGTGGCCCAAGCGAATGAAGAGTTGTCGCTTAAGATCGCGCCGGAATACGTGGAGCGGTTGAAAACGTCAGCCAGTGCAAACGGCCCAGCCTCCGATGCCTTGCTGCTTGGCTGGTATTATCTGCGACGTGATAATGCCGACGAAGCTGCTGTCTGGTTCAGGCGTGCCAGCGAGCGCGAAGACAACGCCGAGGCTGCACAGGGGTTGGCGCTTGCCCTGTTGGAGCAGGGCAAGCCAAGCGAGGCGGAAACCGTGCTCTACACGTGGCGTGATGCCTCCGAGGACGCGACAGCGACCTATCTGGCGGCAACCGCGAACGTCCTGGCGATCGATCCGCCGCCGAGGATCGAGGAAAACATCCTGACGCGGATGGCAGAGACGGTGATTGCCGAACGCTATGCGCCTTCGGCACAGCAGTTTGGTTGGTATGCTCGTGCGTTCGACCAGCCGCAGACGGCGGCCCAATGGTTCGAGACAGCACTGAATTGGGCGCCGGAGGATGAGCCTTCCGCCTATGGCCTTGCCTTGACGCGGCTTCAGCTGAACGACAGGGTGGGCTTTGCCGAGCTTCAGCGGAAATGGACCGACAAGTCGGCGCGGATTGCAGATCTGGCAAGAGGGCGGACACGCGAGGGGGATGGAACGCCAGCGGCAGCGTCTCAGTCAGACCAACGCACCACCGAGGAGCGATCCGTTCAGCAGAGCCCGAGGGTGGCAGCGCGAACGGCCCCTCCTTCGCTCGAATCGGGCCAGCCTGCACCTCCGGCACGGGCCACCACCCTTGTCACCACTGTCCGCCGTTCTTCCTGCTCGAGCCCAATTCAAGCCTCTCGTCTATCACCGGGTGCAGCACTACAACGCGGGTGGTGCCTGATGGACCTGAACCGGCCGCTTGAAGCCGCGGAGAGTTTCGGGGTGGCCGTTTCTAGCAGCGATCGCAACATCAGCGAAGATGCCGCCTACGGACAAAGTCTCGCCTATCTCCGCCTCGGCCTGACCGACCGCGCGGCCGTTGCGGCGACGAAGGCTCCGATGCGCGCGGTAAGAGCCCGCGAGCTGCAGGCGTCAATCCTCGCCGGCCGGGCCATTCAGGCGTTCCAGTCCGAGCGCTACCGGGAGACCCTTCTTTACCTCGATCAGAGGGCGCAGGTGCAGCAGGAGCCGGTCGACCTGATGGTCTTGCGCGCCTACAGCTACATGAACCTGAATAGACCGCATGATGCGCTCCGTCTGTTCGAGGCCGCCGCCGCCACTGGCAATCGTGACGCAAGCCGCGGCCTCGCCGACGCCAAGGCTGCGGTTGGTTTGAACTGATGCCATGAAACGGTCACTCCGACCGTTATCGGTATCGGGAAGGGTATGCCTCTGCGGCAGATGAAAGGTGCGGCGCTCGGTCGAGCCACGCAAGACAGGAGGTCTTGATGGAAACCACCCTTACGGAAGAGCTACCGCTGGAATCGCGCCGACTGACGGCTGTCCGATCTCTGCTTGATCTCCATTTCGGGCCGACCCCTGAACTGGCTGCCACCGCAGAGCTTGCTCAGGGCGTGTTCTCCGTGCTGCGGGCAGGCGTGCATATCCTGGACGAAAGCTGGCTCAGGATCGCGGCCCAGGCTGGGTTGGAAATTGCGGAATGCGCCAGCGACATGTCGATCTGCACCCGCGTGGTCCAGAAGCGCGACCTGATCATCATTCCCGACCTGCGGGCGCATCCTGAGTTGCGCCTGATGCCCTATGTCACGGATGGACCAAGACTCAGGTTCTACGCTGGCGTGCCTCTGGAACTGGAGCCGGGGCTGATCGTCGGCACCTTCTGTCTCCTGCACGACGAGGTGAAGACGCTGACCGATGAGAATGTTGAAACCCTGCAGCGCTTTGCGGTGGTAGCGGAGGCACTTCTGCGTTTGCAACGGGCAAACTGCATGCTCAAGATCAGTGAAGACAATCTCAGCGAGGCCGCGATGCGCGATCCGCTGACACGGTTCTATAACCGCTTAGCTCTCGAAAAAGTTGTCGATGCGAACCTGTATGCCAAGAATGGCGAGAGCGAACTCCTCGGCGTTCTCTACCTCGACATGGATGGGTTCAAGGCGATCAACGACACATACGGCCATCGCGCAGGGGACGTAACGCTGCACGAGGTCGCCGACCGTATCCGCCAGATCGTGCGCGGCAGCGACGTGGTGGTACGTATGGGTGGCGATGAGTTCGCCATCTTCATGCCGAATCTGGGATCGCGCGATCGGCTGAAGCGTGTGGCGGAGCGGCTACTGGCGCAGTTCCAGGAGCCGATAACGCTGGACGGCAAGGCTGTATACGCTGGCGCAAGCATCGGTGGTATCGTTGCCGAAAAGGGCGATGTCGACCGAAACACCCTCTTGGCGACGGTGGACGCGGCCATGTATGAAGCAAAGGCCCGGGGGCGTAATTGCTTCGTCGAGAGAACTCTGTAGAGCCTCAGGCTGCCGCAGCGGGATGCGCATGCTCCCAGCGGTTGCCGTGTCACGTTGTATCTTGAAGATTTCCGCCTGACCGCGACGTGGTCATCACCATTGGTGCAACCCTATAATCGATGGGACGTGGAGCATCAGTGTCATTCCAACGGCTTGTACGCAATCACGTCCATCTCGACTTTCACGTCCACCATCATTGGAGACTGGACCGTGGAACGGGCTGGCGGGTGGTCGATGAAGTGCTTCTGGAAGACCGCGTTGAAGCTTGAGAAGTCGCGGGCATCGTCGAGCCAGACATTGACCTTCACCACATCCTCGAGCGTGCAGTCCGCAAGTGCGAGAACGGATCTGATGTTCTCGATCACCTGTTCGGTCTGCGCCACGATGTTGCCGACGATAACCTCGCCTCCGACCGTGGGAACTTGACCCGATACATAGACGAAATCGCCAGCACGGACGGCTTTTGCGAAGGGACGGCGCTGGCCGCCTGCCTGGCTGTCGGCGACGTCATAGCGGATCAGTTTCTTGTTGGTCATGGAATGCGCTTTCTGTTTGGTAAGGCCGGGCGTCAAGGCCGGGTCACAGCGTTTCCTGCACGAAGTGCATGGGTGAAACTTCACGATACGCCCGTTTGGGCGGGACGTAGTCAAAAGCGCGGACTGGGCTTTTGATCTCTTCCGAAAGTGGTGGGGCCATCTGGCCGCGCCGGGTCGGGTCCGGGATCGGCACCGCGGATATCAGCCGTCGGGTGTATGGGTGCTGGGGGTTTTCGAAGATAGCCGCCCGCGGCCCGATCTCGACAATCTCCCCGAGGAACATCACGGCTACCCGATGGCTCATACGCTCGACCACGGCCATGTCATGGGAGATGAACAGATAGGCGAGGCCATGCTGCTGCTGCAGATCCAGCAGGAGATTGGAGACTTGCGCCTTGACCGACACGTCGAGGGCCGAGACAGCCTCGTCGGCTACGATGAATTTCGGTTCGAGCGCAAGTGCTCGCGCGATCGAGATTCGCTGGCGCTGGCCGCCGGAGAATTCATGCGGGTGCCGATCAGCCATTGCGGCGGAGAGGCCCACCTGTTCGAGAAGCTGCGACACACGCAGCTTTGCCTCCTTGCGGCCCATCAGGCGATGGGCGAGGATGGGCTCAGCAATCGCGGAACCCACGGTGATGCGCGGATTAAGGGAGGCGAATGGGTCCTGAAAGATCATCTGCGAGGAGCGGCGCATCTCACGCAACTTGCGGTTATCTGCTTTTGTGACATCCTGTCCGTCGATCACGATCGACCCGGCAGTTGGGGTGAGGAGCCTGATGATGGCGCGGCCGGTCGTCGACTTGCCGCAGCCGGATTCGCCCACCAGCGCGAGTGTCTCGCCAGGGCGCAGGTCGAAGGACACATCTTCCACGGCATGAACACGCCCGTTCGGAAGATCGAAACGGACCGCGAGGTTATCGACCCTGAGGATCGGTTCCACCGTCTGTGGAACCGGGTTCATCTCGATGCCATCCGTCGCTTCTCCGGTTGCCGGATCGACCTCCGGGAACCGCCGCGGTGCGTTCGCAGCGCCCATCGTGCCGAGCCGCGGGATGGAAGCGAGCAGCGATTTCGTGTAGACGGCCCTCGGATTGGCAAAGATTTCGTGCGTTGAACCGGTTTCGACCATGTCCCCGCGAAACATCACCACGGTGCGGTCTGCTATTTCTGCAACGACGCCCATGTCGTGGGTGATGAACAGGATGCCCATGTTCTCCTCCCTCTGCAGTTCGCGCAGGAGGTGAAGGATCTCGGCCTGGATGGTCACGTCGAGGGCCGTTGTCGGTTCGTCGGCGATCAGCAGCTTCGGCCGGCAGGCGAGCGCCATGGCGATCATGACGCGCTGGCGCATGCCTCCGGAGAATTTGTGCGGGTATTCGTGCAACCGGGTCTTGGCGGCTGGAATGCGAACACGCTCCATCAGGCGCAGGGCTTCGGCTTCCGCTTGCCCCCATGACAGGCCGCGATGCAGGACAAGGGCCTCGGCAATCTGGTTGCCGATGGTGAAGACCGGGTTGAGGGAGGTCATCGGCTCCTGGAAGATCATGCCGATGGAGCCGCCGCGGACGGAGCGCATCTGCTTGTCACTCATCTTCAGGACATCTGTGCCGTCGAGCAGAATCCGGCCTTCGATACGGGATCGTCCTGCAGGCAGAAGCCGCATGGTCGACAGCGCCGTGACGCTCTTGCCGGAACCGGATTCGCCGACGATGGCAACCGTTTCGCCTGCATCTACATGCAGGTTGATATCGCGGATGACCGGGATCCAGCCTTCCGACGTCTTGAACGAGGTGGTCAGGTTCTCGACGGCAAGCACTGGCGGCGTCGTGGTCATGGCAGTGGTCATGATCAGCTTTCCTTGGCCAGTCGTGGATCAACGAAGTCGCGCAGGCCGTCCCCGAGCAACTGCAGCGAGAGAACCGAGAACACGATAGCCAGTCCCGGGAAGATCATCAGCCACGGGGCGTTGTTCATGTATTCACGGCCGGACGCGAGCATCGTCCCCCAAGTCGGCATGTCGGTGGAAACGCCGACGCCAAGGAATGAGAGGCTTGCTTCCGCCAGCATTGCCGAAGCAAAGACAAAGGTCGCCTGAACCAGGATGGGGGAGGCGAGGTTGAGCAGGACATGCCGGGCAAGGATTTGCCAGGTGGGCAGGCCCATGGCGACCGCCGCCTCGATATAGGGTAGTTCGCGCAGGACGAGCGTCGAGCCGCGTACAATCCGGGCGAGGCGGGGGGCATAGGTTATCCCGAGCGCGATAATGACAGTCGAAAGCGAGGGGCCGAGTGCAGCAACCAGCGCGATCGCGAGCAGGATGTCCGGGAAGGACATCATTGCGTCGAGGAGGCGGGAGATGGGCGCATCCAGGCTGCGGAAGAAACCGGCGGCAACTCCCAGGATCACGCCGAGTAGGGTCGAGATTGCGACGACGCCCAGACTGACGAGCAGCGAGATCCGCCCGGCGAAGATAGCCCGCGAAAAGATATCGCGCCCGAATTCGTCGGTTCCAAACAGGTTGGTCATCGACGGCGGCTTCAGTTTGTTGACGATCGAGAGCTTGTTCGGAGCATAGGGGGCAACCCATGGCGCAAGAAGTGCAGCCAGTATGACCACCACCAGGATGACGGTGCCGAGCAGCACCGCCCGGTTGCCGAACAGGCGGCGAAGGCCAGACACCAACGGCAGGGAGACGGAGGCCATCGTGGTCATTGGCGCACCCGTGGATCAACGAGGATATAAAGCATGTCTACGATGAAATTGATGAGCACATAGATGGCGGCGACAACAAGCAATGTTCCCTGAATCACTGGGTAATCGCGCCTCAGTACTGCCGATACGACAAGGTTACCAATCCCGGGCAATCCGAAAACGGTCTCCGTAACGACGGCACCGGCGACGAGTAGCGCGATCGACAGGCCGATGACGGTTATGATCGGGATCAATGCATTCTTCAGCGCGTGTTTCAGGATAACGCGACCTTCACCCGCTCCCTTGGCCCGTGCGGTCCTGACATAGTCGTCACCGAGAACGTCCAGCATGGCGGCGCGGGTGAAGCGTGTGATCAACGCGGAGTTGACGACGCCGAGCGCCACTGCTGGCAGAACAAGATGGTGAAGACGGTCAAGGAAAGAGGTGTCGGGACCACCATAGCCGGAGGCGGGAAACCAGCCCTGGCCGACAGCGAATACCTGGATCAGGATCAGGCCGAGCCAGAAACTCGGCACACTCGCCGCCACCATAGTCAGTGTAACGACGATCTGGTCGAAGATTGTGCCTCGCTTGACTGCGGACAATATCCCGACCGGTAGGGCAATCAGGACGGCGATCAGGATTGAGAACAGGGTGAGGAAGAAAGTCGGCTCCGCCCGTGCGGCAAGTGCCGTCGTGACGGGTTGGTTGAGGAAGATCGACTGGCCGAGATCGCCCTGCAATATGCCCAGCACGAACTGGCCGTATTGCAGGAGGAGCGGCGCATCAAGCCCCAGACGGGTGCGCAGTTGCGCGATGTCTTCCGGGGTCGCATCGGACCCCAGCATGACAGCGGCAGGATCGCCAGGCGTTACGCGAACGATGATGAAGACCACCGTCACGACAAGGGCGAGCACTATGGCCATTCCCCCCAGCCGTTTCACGAGTGCCTGAGCGATCCTTGCCATCAGTCAGTCCTTACTTCTTCGGGCTCACGTTCCAGAAATGCGGCCAGTACGTAGGCTCATAACCATCAACCCCATTGGCGAGACCGGAAACGGCGTTGAAGTTTCCCACCTTGTAGAGCGGAGCATCGTCATAGATGACGGTCTGGATGCCTTCCCAGGCCGCCTTCTTTGCGTCGTCGGTGGTGGCATCCATATAGGCAGCAACTGCCTTGGCCTTCTGCTCGGAGACATACCAGCCCGGATAGGTGTCGGTAATCGTGTTGATCGTCGTCGGATCGCCGGGGAAGTTGGAGTGGGTGATGAAGATGTCCCATTCCTTCGGATCAGCGCGGCGGGTCGTCAGCGTTGCCCAGTCCACCACCTGAAGGTCGACCTTGAAGCCCGCGGCTTCGAGATAGGCCTTTGCGACCTCGCCGATCTTGTAGTGGAACTCATACTGGCGGCTGGTCATCAGGCGCAGTGGCGTGCCATCGTATCCGCCCGCTTCCAGAAGTTTTGCGGCAGCTTCGGGATCGCCCTCACCATAGCGTTCGACGCCGGCTTCGGTGTGCCAGAAGGAGCTTTCCGGGAAGATCGAGGCATCAACGCTGAAGAAGCGGTCGTCGGAGAAGGCCGCCAGCATCATGTCGTTCGGATTGAGTGCGGCCTGAACTGCCTGGCGCAGTTCCTTTTTGACCAGAAGGCCTTCCTTCATGTTCATGTTCATCGACGCCCAGCCGGCATCCTTGAAGATGACGGGCTTGGCGCTGTCGCTTTGTTCGACACGCTCATAGGCGCTGACGGGAAGCGAATCCGCATAGTCGAACTGGCCCGAGATGAGGCCTTCGACGCGGGTATTGGCATCAGGCACGGGCACAAAGCGGATTTCCTTGGCGATCGCCTCGCGCTTGCCGGCATAGTTGCTGACTTCACCTTCCGGAGAGGTATAATCCTCGAAGCGGACGAGCTGGATGTACTGGTCAGGCTTGCGCTCCTTCAGCGCATAGGGTCCGGTGCCGACAAACTCGGTCAAGGTATCCGCGATCTTCTCGGACGGCAGGATGACCGAGGCCTGCGAGAGCGTTGCCAGTAGCGGCGCATAGCGCGACTTCAGCTTGATGACGACAGCGTGATCCCCGTCTTCAGTCAGGCTGTCAACAATCTCGGCAACCTGCTTGCCCTTCGAATTGATCGCCATCCAGCGCTTCAGGGAGGCGGTAACGTCCTTGGCGTCGAAGTCGCTGCCATCGTGGAACTTTACGCCCTCGCGCAGCGGAATCCGATAGGTGAGACCGTCTTCCGACAAAGTGGGCATGTCGGCTGCGAGGAGCGGCACCGACTTCCACTGGGCGTCGTAGGTGTAGAGCGTCTCGAAAATGTGCTGATCGATGGTCAGCACGATATCCGTCGGCGTCTGCATGACGTCAAGGGTTGGCGGTTCGCCGATCGTCGCGACGGTCAGTACGCCGTCGCTTGCCTGCGCCAGAGCCAGGCTGCTTGTGCCGGCCAGTGCTGCCAGCGTGATCAGAGCAAGTACATTCTTCTTCATGGTCATCCCCTTCTTGTGTTGCGTCGTTAATCAATCCGGCCGGCTTTCCTCCCGGCCGAAAGTTCAGGCATTATCCAGCCCCAGCGGGTCGGCCACGCGCGGCCAAAGCTCAAGGCTTGCCTTGCGATAGGGCGTGGTCGCCGGGTCGGTCGGATAGGAGGTCGGCGCGGCGATGTAGACGATCTCGGACGAGATCGGCTGGAAGCCGGCATAGAAATGGTTCGTCGACTTGATCAGTAGATATGACTTGCCGGAAAGTTCGACGCCCTGGTTGGTGAAGATGTCCGGCTCGTAGGTCTGGGTGCGGCTGGTGATCAGCAGGATATCGATATTCGTCCCGACGGGGCGGATGACGGCGGTGCTTCCGAGCGTCACTCGACTGTTCTGAAAACTTTGCCAGCCGGCATCAAATACCTTTGCGACAGTGACGCGCAGGTCCAGCGGATCACCGCCTTCCGGCCCGGATTTCCCACCGATGCGCAGGTTGATCTGCGCCCCTTCTCCCGCCGCATGGCAGAAGGTGACCGCGACGGGATCCCATATTGTTGCCACCGCGATGTTATCCAATCCGCGTGTCATCATGCGGCGGAGGATGTGGGTCGCGTCACCGGCCACGCCGCCGCCGGGATTGTCCCAGATGTCGGCGATCGTGACCGGCTTGTCGTGATGAGCGGCGCGGATGGCGACCGCCTTATCCAGGCCGGTCTCAGTGTCGAACATGGGCATGGCGGTCGTCTTGCGCAGGCTGTAGAGCTCGCGCCCGAGCCGAGCGGCCAGCGCGTCGCCCTTCTCCTTGTCGTTGTCGGTCACGACCACCATGCGCGTGCCCATGTCGGGCAGGTCGCCGGCCATGAAGCCGTGGATAACGGAGATGGAGAGGATGCCGTCTCTGCCTTCCAAGTCCTTGATACGGTCCACGAAGGACCGCATCGGCTCGCGGCTCGTAGGGAAAATGGTGATCATGCGGCAATCAAAGGTGGAGATGACCGGCGTGATCTCACCGCGCAAAGTCCTCAACGCCAGGTCAACAACATGCTCGCCACGCTGTTCGAAATCGGTGTGAGGAAATTCCTGGAAGGCGGCCATGATGTCGAGATTGGCGACCCGCAGCGCGGTCAGGTGGCTGTGCGGGTCGAACTCCGCAGCGATCAGCAGGCCGGGGCCAACTATGTCTCTGATGCGGGAAAGCAGATCGCCTTCCGGATCGTCATAACCCTGGGCGGCCATGGCGCCATGCAGGCCAAGTACCACCCCGTCGACAGGCATGGCTTCCTTCAGCTCCGAAAGGATCAGGTCACGCAGAGTCTCGTAGGTTTGTCGCTGGATCAGGCCGGCTGGTTCCGCCCAGCAGGAAGTACCCTCGATGACGGTAAAGCCTTCTTCCCGACTGCGACGGCGGAGGATCGGGACCACGGCGGAGCAAAGCGTGGGGGTATCCGGGTGCTCGCCCGGTCCGGCATAGAAGGCCGCCTTGAAGGCGTTCATATCGGTGGGGACGGGGGAGAAGGTGTTTGTCTCGGTCGCCAGCGAGGCGGTAAAAATGCGCATTCCGGTCCTGTCCACATACACTCCGGCCTTCGCGCCACCGCTTTGGCGCGCGCTGCCATCGTATCTTTGTCATGAAGCCGAGAAATCTGATCATGCCTCTCTGGGCTGTGTCAGCCAGAGCAGGTTCAGGCTCTCGATATCCCGTTTTCTTCAGTTCGCCCGTTCACCGTTACGGTGTAATTTATTTTCGTCATAATGCGTCAAAATGGTTTCAAGTCAATGCTTCTTCCTGGTTTCTAACAGGCCGGTGTAATTAATTTTCTTCTTGAGCGAAATCGCGCATCATTTTCGTAAGGGGGAACTGCTCGGAACTCGTTTCACGATGGGCGGAAGGGCCATTATTGCTTTAAGATCATCAGCTTCCGGCAACTCAGGTGGGAGGTTGATCCAGAACGAGGCCTCGCTCCCCATGAAAAAGCAGGCCCGCAAGAGGCCCGCCATTTTCGTGACGTTCGCTGGTTCTGGATGCCCGGCCCATTCGCTCAGACCCTGAGGAAGCAAAAAAATCTAAGGTGCTTCACCAGACAGTCCCGCGTGCATCCACTTTCTCGACGCGGGTGACGATGCCGTTGCGGTGGAAGACCATCCGTTCGAAAAGATTGCTCACGACGCAGGTGTGGTTCGGGACTACCTTGACCATTCTGCCAATCTGAGGGAAAGGCTCGGTGCACTTGGAAAGATCGACCACCGCATGTTCCTCTGACAGCGAGACGATGCGGGCGCCTTCGAACCCATCGATCGCACCGTAGTCGGTAAAGCCGAGAAGGTCGGAGGTGAGGGCCTTGGAACCGCAATCCAGCACGGACCGATCCTCTGCAGGCCGCGAAACCACTGTGGCAATGACATGCATGGCAAGGTCATCGGCACTGCAATGACCGGCGCGGACCATGCTGCGGTCGTTATAGACATAGGTGCCCGCCCGATGTTCAGTAGCAGATGGCACGAGATGGGCGGCGAACAGATCCGGAGAGCCGCCGCTGGAGCGGACGGGGCAGTTGATACCCTTTCCCGACAGTAGCGCCATGGTTCGGGCCAGGAACGCTTCCACTTCAGCCGCTCCGCCGACGGCCGGGTAGGTCATGATCCCTCCAAAACGCAGGCCGGGCGCTGCCGCCACCTGTTCGGCAAGCAAGGCCGCCGCCTCCGGCGTCTGCACGCCACAGCGCCGGGCGCCGGTGTCGCATTCAATCAGCACCGTCAGCGGCTGATCGGCACTGAACGTGGAAGCGAGTCCAGCGATGGTAACTTCGCTGTCCGCTACAACGGCAAGCTTCGCGACCCGTGAATTCAGGGCCTTCAGGCGGGCGAGTTTGGCGTGCCCCAGAATGTTGTAGGTAATCAGGATGTCATCGAAGCCCGCCTCGGCAAATATCTCAGCCTCGGTCACCTTCTGGCAATTGAGACCAACCGCGCCAGCGTCCAACTGCTGGCGTGCAATAGCCGCGATCTTGTGGGTCTTGATGTGCGGCCGGAACGCCTTGCCGTGCTGATCGCAATAGGCCTGGGCGCGCGCGATGTTGGCAGCCAGTCGGTCCTCGTCGATCACCGGCATTGGAGTCGCAATCTGCTCAAGCGGTGTGCCGGCTTCCGGCCAGGGATAGTCCATGGTGAACCTCATCGGGAAATGGAGCGCCACAATTGCGGCGGCAGTGGTTTCTTTTATTTTCTTTCCAGCTGCGGATTGATTGATGGCTGCCCGTACTATGGTATCAAAAGCGGGGCAAACTGAAATTCATTTTCAAAAAATGCATTCCTCGAAACGCTGCCGAAGCATAGGAAGAATCGAATGGACCTTTTTCACGCCCTTTCGGATGAGGAGGGCAGACTGTCCAGCCTTGAGGCGAAACTGGCGCAGTTTGCGTTGGAGAACGTCGATTTTGTCGTCAACTCCTCCATTGTGGAACTGGCCGAACGGGTTGGCGTCTCCCCCCCGACCGTGACACGTTTCTGCCGGCGGCTGGGTTGCCAAGGTTACTCGGATTTCAAGGTGCAACTCGCCAAGCTCGCCTATGTCGGGTTGCGATACCTGAAGCCGGAGGTTCCGACGACCACTGTGGAGGAGGTGGCGCACGATATCGTCTCGAAAGCGCAGAATGCGTTGTTCGAACTGCATCGCCAGCTCGATCTCGCCGCCATCGAAAAGGCTGCTGACATATTGCGAGGCGCCGATTTCATCCAGGCGTTCGGAGGCAGCGGTAACTCGACGATGATCGTCAATGAGCTCTACAATCGCCTCTTCCGTCTCGGCTGTCGGATCAATGCTTCCAACGACCACGGCATGAACATGATGTTGTCGGCTGCGGCACAGCCCGGAACAGTGATGTTCGGTTCGTCCTTTACTGGCCGGGACATGGGTCTTGTCCATTGCCTGGAGCTTCTGCGGCAGAACGACATCCCAACGATCGTCATGACGCAGGCGGGCTCGCCGGTCGCCGTCGCTGCGGATGTCGTGATCGCGATCGAGATGCCGGAGGGCAAGAATATTTTTCGACCGACATCCACTCGCTATGCCTATCTTGCCGCAATCGACATACTGGCCAACATGGTCGCCTATGCAGATCGCACCAAGGCACTCAGATCCCTCCGCAGCATCAAAGGCGAACTGGTGCGCAATCGAGACGGAGACGACCGCCAGCTTCTAGGGGATTAGAGGCTGAGACGGCGTCATCTGTGCTTCTTCGCCCTGAATACGCTCGCCATTGACGCCGCCAGGCGGTGCAATACTTCCTGCGCATTGTAATCGTGGCGAGAGACGAGATTGTCCCGAGCGTTTGAACGGTGGAGACAGCAGTCGTTGGCGCGCCGGTTCCTTCTGGCCGGCGGCGTCGTATCCATTGCAGCAGCACTGGTCGTGGGTGCGCTCGTAACAACCCTCATCGAGGCTGCCGTTACCAGAAACTCTGCGGCCACCACGGCGATGTATGTAGATGGCATCATCGCTCCACTACTTCCCGATCTTCAGACCACCGAGGTCCTGGACGATATTACAAGCCGCACACTGGACGAGACCTTCGGGCAGGGAGCGCTGGGAGACCGCGTCATTTCGTTTCGTCTGTGGCGGGCGGATGGGACGGTTCTCTATGCCACGGATGCCAGCATGATCGGCCGAAGCTTTGAGTTAAACGAGGAGCTTCAACGGGCGTTTTCGGGCAAGCTGGTTGCCGAGTTCGAGCGACCGGACGACGAGGAGAGCATCGCTGAACGCGCCGCCGGCATCCCGCTCCTGGAGATCTACAACCCAATTCTGCAGCCGTGGTCAGGCGAAGTCGTGGCGGTCTCGGAGTTCTACGAGGTGGCGGAGGGGTTCCAGGAAAGCCTGTGGGAGGCGAGGCTACTGAGTTGGGCAGCGGTGGCTGCGGTCGTTGCAGTCTTCTTTCTATCTCTCTCCGCCATCGTGGTTCGGGGGAGCCGGACCATTGATGATCAAAAGGCTGCCCTGACGGAGCGGGTCGCCGAATTGTCCAACCTCCTTGAGCAAAACCGCGAACTTCACAGGCGGGCCCAGCGTGCATCTCAGCGAGCGACTGCGCTGAACGAGAGTTACCTGCGCCGCCTGGGTGCTGACCTGCACGATGGTCCTGCGCAATTGGTGGCGTATGCCGCCCTTCGGATCGACAGCAAGACCCTCGTGACACCGGATACACCAGTCGCTGTCCGTGAGGTCGAGCTTTCGGCGATCAAGGCCCGGCTCCATGAGGCGATGGAAGAGATCCGCGCGATCTGCAGGGGGCTCATCCTTCCTGACATAGAAAATGGGGACCTTCACGAGGTGATCACTCGCGCCGTGAACGCCCACGTTCAACGAACAGGTTCGCCCGTGGCACTTCAATTGTCGGATGTCGGGTGCGAACTTTCGCCGTCAGCCAAGATCACCATCTACAGGTTTGTTCAAGAGGCCCTAAATAACGGCTTTCGCCACGGAGGCGGGGCTGGACAGAAAGTGTGCCAAACCCTGGGTGACAATGAGATCACGGTGGAAGTAGAGGATGAAGGTCCGGGCTTCGATGTGGAAAAGGTGAAGCCCGAGGGTCTTGGGCTTGCGGGGCTGCGGGAACGGATCGAGAGCATTGGCGGTCGCTTCAGCCTTAAGAGTTCGACAAGCGGAACAACCGTCTGCATGACGTTAAGAGCCGAGGGAGCAGAATTCACACAATGACGAACATCCGTGTCGCGGTAGTGGACGATCATCCGCTTTTCAGAGAAGGCGTTATCCGTAGCCTGGGTGAATCCCCCGGACTGGAAATCGTGGCGGAGGGAGCATCAGGCCAGGATGCGGTCACCATCGCCGAAAACGACGCGCCGGATGTGATGCTGATGGATATCTCGATGCCGGGGAACGGCCTGCAGGCGATCCAGGCAGTACTGGCGGCACAGCCAGACGCGAAGATCGTGATGCTGACGGTCTCGGAAGCCGGCGACGACCTTGCCAATGCCGTCAGGATGGGTGCGAAAGGCTACGTCCTCAAGGGCATCGGATCGCAAGGACTGGCGGAAGTGGTCAAAGCCGTCGCCTCCGGCCAGAGCTATATCGCGCCCAGTCTTTCGGCACGTCTCGTAGAGACGCTTTCGAGGTCGTCGGAGCCAAAGCACGATCCGTTCGGAGACCTCACCCATCGTGAGATGGAAGTGCTGAAGCTGGTGGCATCCGGGCTCAGCAACAAACGTATCGCCATCGCGCTCGATCTGCACGAAAAGACAATCAAGCATCACATGACGCGCATCTTCACCAAGCTCAACGTGACGAACCGCACCGAGGCAGCGCTCGCCTTGCGCGACGCCGCGCGGGAAGGGTCAGAAAGAGCGCAGGCGCGCACGATCTGAAGCGGTCGCTCTGCGGTTAATGATCTGCCTGTTGCGCGCATCGCGCATTTCGTAGCGGTTGCGGACGATCCTTTCCACCACCCCGTTCGGATGGCGCACTGTGATCGACGAGCCATTGCTGTGGACTTCTGCCTGACCAGGTGATCTGGACGATCCGCCATTTAGACGTCCTCCGCCCGACCTGCCTTCCTGGTTGCTGTTGCCGCCAGCATTGCCGCCGCTGTTGCTGTTGCCGGCTCCGCCGCCACCACCGCCGCCGGCACCGCTGCTGCCTCCACCGCCGCCGCTATTCCCACCGCCGTTGCCGCCACCGCTTCCGCCGCTGTTGCCGGCTCCGCCGCCACCACCGCCACCACCGCTGCTGCCTGCACCACTGCTGTTGCCGCCGCTGCTGCCTCCACCGCCGCCGCTATTCCCACCGCCGTTGCCGCCACCGCTTCCGCCGCTGTTGCCTTGTGCGGCAGCCTCATTGGGCGCTAGTGCTGGGCTACCCTTCAGGAAGGCCAGGCGGATCGGTGAAAACAGCGCTGCTGATGTCAGCGCGGCGAACGCGATTAGCTCTCTTCTTGTCCTCATCTGCGGTCTCTCCGCGTCCTCCGAGCGTCCGGGGTCATCCAGCATCTAGACAGCGTTCGCGGCAAAAGAAAGCCCCGCCCGTTGCGGAACGGACGGGGCAGGAGCCTGCGCAGGAAGGGACGGGCAGCGCAGGTATCCGTTGATCTCGCTACGCCGCTGCCGTGCCGAGAAGGACGAAGCCCAGGGCGAGACCAGCGATCGGAATAAGAAGCCATCGAGCCTGAAAGACGCTGTTTTCCATAATCATCTCCGCATGCATCGTTGTGTTGGGGCTTCAACGGATTTCGCGGTCCTGCCGTTCCTGCGCGCCGCGTCCTTGGGACCTTTGCGCGGAACTATCCGACCAAGGTCTGAACTTTTCCGCCCAAGCTCGGAAGTCTTCCCGGACTTAATCCGAGCAATCACACCAGAGATGCAACGGAGATGGGAGCATCTGCGAAAGACGTCCAAGCACTGCGTGCCTCGGGAGGGCGAACGGATGGATGTAGAGGAAGAGGTCGACGAGGCGTCCTGTGCCGACGCGCGTGGAAAGCCGTTTGCGGCCCTGCGGGATTCGCGAAAAAGAAACCCGCCGAAGCGGGTTAGGAAAACGCGAGACGCTCCTTCCTAGTCAGGAAGGGCAACGCTGCTGTCGGTGCGATCAATTATAGGCTTTTTGCCGGGCACATGGGACATGGTGCGGGTTGTGCTCTCGAGTTCACCATCTCTCACCCGCGTCTTTGTCTGGGACTTGCTGAAGGTGCCCTTGTCCATCGCCTGAGCGCGGGACTGCGCCTTCAGCTGGTTCGGGTTCTCATTGATCTGCGTACGGCTCTGCGCCTTTCCGTCGGCAGCAGCAGCGCTGCCGCCTGATGCGATCGAGGCGGTGGTGCCGTCGTCGGTGACGCAGGCCCCGGCAGTGCCGAGCGTGCTTGCGGAGGTTTCGCCAGCCGCGGCGCTTCCGCCGGACCCAACGGTTCCTGCCGCGTCACACTCCTGCGCATATGCCGGAGAGGCTGCGAAGATTGCAATTGCTGCTGCGGATCTAACAAGCGTTTTGCGCAACATGGGGAATGCCTTTCACTTTGCGGGTTTCGTGATGTCGCACGTACCATCCGACCGACGGGTGATAACTGTGCCGTCCGGCTGGACAACACTTGCGGTGGATAAGGACTGACCGCCGGCAGAACTGGAACTCGACGCCGACGCACCGCTTGAAAACGATGACCCGGCAGTGGAGGATGTCGATGATCCGGTGCCTGATGTAGTCGTGCTGGTTTGCCCATTGACGGTTGTCGATGACGTGACCTTTCCGCCGCCCGCGGTCACGGACGAGGATAACCCACTTGTAGCCTTCGCCTCGCTGTCATCGCTGTGGATGATGGTGCATGTGCTTCCATCTTCCAGCGTCACCCGCTCCGTCGTCGCCGCCACGGCAATACCGCCGAACAAGATGAGCGGTAAGGCGAGCGGCTGGCTCGATAGTCTGCTCAAAAGCTTCATGATCTCCTCCTGAAAGGTTGGCTCCGTCTACCGGAGCCAACCTGAGACACGTTAGCAGGTGCCGTCGTTCTTCTTGGCCTGGCCCGGAGGGCAGTCCTTGTTGCTGACGTCGTCCTGTGCTGCGCCAGCGGCACTGCCGGCAGTCCCAACGGAACTGCTGGAGGTACCGCCGCCAGCGCTGGTGCCGCCTGTCCCGAGGGTCGAAGCCGAGCCGGCGCCGCTGGCTGAGCCGGCAGCGGATCCACCGGTCCCGACGGAGCTGCTCGACTGGCCGTCGCCAGCAGAGGTTCCACCAGTGCCAAGGGTTGAGGCAGAGCCAGCGCCCTCAGCGGATCCGGCCGCGGAACCGCCTATGCCGACAGAACTGCTGGACGTACCGCCTCCCGCAGAGGTGCCGCCTGTGCCGAGGGTGGACGCCGATCCGGCGCCGTCACCAGAGCCTGCCGCAGAACCGCCCGTGCCAACCGAGCTGCTGGAAGTGCCACCTCCTGCCGACGATCCTCCGGTTCCAAGAGTGGAGGCAGAGCCAGCGTCGCAATCGGTAGCCCCAGGAGCGCAATCCGTGCTTCCGGCGGAGCTGCCGCCTGTGCCGACAGTACTGCTGGACGTCCCGCCGCCCGCGCTGGTGCCGCCGGTGCCGACGGTGCTGCTGGTTTGGGCGTAGGCTGAAAGGGCGGTCCCGGCGAGCAGCGCCGTCGCAAGTGCAAGTGGGGTCACAAGTTTCATGGGGTTCCTCCTGGGTTTACCATGCTTCGGTCGATATTCGCCAAAGCTGCAAACGGAACATCCACTCCGGCACCCTGTTCCCCGCCTGAGGCTTCAGTCGTACAGCCGCTAAGACCTAAGTCTTGTCGCGCGCGCGGGTCCAAGAGGCACCGCATGGCCGACGGAGGGATTGCTATTTGGCTATAGGAAGCGTCGGATAAGACATCCGCGGAGTTTCGGCTCATTCATGAGCGAGCTTATGACACCCACTTCTTCTGAGCTCATTCCTCAGATAACAATGTCGCAACAGGCCTCCGTCGAGGCGACCATACCGGCCATCATTTGTGGACTGGGATCGAGGCGGCGAATAAGTTCACCGTGACACGGCGCCGTTTCCCGTGCGCCTGTCTTGACACCAGCGAGGGGAGCCGCGTCCGGAATGGCAGTATTGATTTCGTCACTCTCGACCCGTTCCGACACATTCGCCGCGAATGTCAAGGCTCATCAGGCCGCGATGGAAACGGTCCATCAGGCTGCAGCGCTTGCCGTTGATGGTGGCGGTCAGCAGTCGCGGGAGCGTCACGTGGCGCGCGGCAAGATCCTGCCACGGGATCGTGTGGCGAGGCTTCTCGATCCCGGATCGCCGTTCCTGGAAATTGGAATGTTCGCTGCACATGGTCTCTACGACGGCGCGTCGCCGTCGGCGGGGCTGGTGGCCGGCGTCGGCCGCGTGTCTGGCCGCGAGGTGATGATCGTCTGCAATGATGCTACCGTCAAAGGCGGCACCTATTATCCGATGACGGTCAAGAAGCATCTTCGCGCCCAGGAGATCGCCGAGGCCAACTGCCTGCCCTGCGTATACCTCGTCGATTCAGGCGGGGCGAACCTGCCCCAGCAGGACGAGGTTTTCCCGGATCGCGACCATTTCGGCCGCATCTTCTTCAATCAGGCCAACATGTCGGCCAAGGGCATCGCGCAGATCGCGGTTGTGATGGGATCCTGTACGGCAGGTGGTGCCTATGTGCCGGCTATGTCGGACGTGACCATCATCGTCCGCGAGCAGGGCACGATCTTCCTGGCGGGCCCGCCGCTGGTCAAGGCTGCGACGGGGGAGGTCGTATCGGCGGAGGATCTCGGCGGCGGCGACGTGCATACCCGGCTGTCGGGCGTGGCTGACTACCTTGCCCGGGACGATGGCCATGCACTCGCTCTCGCGCGGCGGGCAGTCGCCAACCTCAACCTGACAAAGCCCCGGCAACTGGATCTCGCACCGGTGGAGGCTCCTCTATATGACCCGGAGGAAATCCTCGGTATCGTTCCCGCCGACCTGCGCACGCCCTACGACATCCGAGAGGTGATTGCCCGCGTGGTGGACGGCTCCCGCTTCGACGAGTTCAAGGCCCGCTACGGCACCACTCTGGTCTGCGGATTTGCGCATGTCATGGGTATGCCGGTGGGGATTGTCGCCAATAACGGCGTACTGTTTTCCGAGAGCGCCCTGAAAGGCGCTCATTTCGTCGAGCTTTGCTCGCAACGGAAGATCCCGCTGGTGTTCCTGCAGAACATCACCGGCTTCATGGTCGGTCGCAACTACGAGGCGGGCGGGATTGCGAAGGACGGGGCCAAGCTCGTCACGGCGGTGGCGACAACGAAGGTCCCCAAGATTACCATGCTGGTCGGTGGCTCGTTCGGAGCCGGCAACTACGGCATGTGCGGTCGCGCCTACAGTCCCCGCTTCCTGTGGACCTGGCCGAACTCGCGCATTTCCGTGATGGGTGGCGAGCAGGCGGCAGGTGTTCTGGCGACGGTGAGGCGCCAAGCGCTGGAGCGATCGGGAAAGACTTGGTCGGCGGAGGAGGAGACCGAGTTCAAGCGGCCGACGATCGAGATGTTCGAGCGGCAGTCGCATCCGCTCTATGCCGCGGCAAGGCTCTGGGACGACGGCATCGTGGATCCGCGAAAGACACGGGAGGTTCTCGCGCTGTCGCTGTCGGCGGCTCTGAACGCACCCATCGAAGACACACGCTTCGGCGTGTTCCGTATGTGAGGGCAGGGCAATGTTTCAGAAGATCCTGATCGCGAACCGGGGCGAGATCGCTTGCCGTGTCATCACAACCGCTGCCCGCATGGGAATAAAGACCGTTGCCATCTATTCCGATGCCGACGTGCGGGCGAAGCATGTGGCGATGGCCGACGAGGCCGTGCGCATCGGGCCGGCGGCGGTTGCCGAAAGCTATCTCCAGGGCCAGAAGATCATCGAGGCGGCGCTTCGTACCGGGGCGCAGGCCATCCATCCCGGCTACGGCTTCCTGTCGGAGAATCCCGATTTCGTCGAGGCAGTCGAGGCGGCAGGTCTCGTTTTCATCGGTCCTCCGGCCTCGGCGATCCGCACCATGGGCCTTAAAGATGCGGCCAAGGCGCTGATGGCAGACGCCGGGGTTCCTGTTGTTCCGGGCTATCACGGTGAAAATCAGGACCCGCAATTTCTTGCGGAGGAGGCGAGCAAGATCGGCTATCCGGTGCTGATCAAGGCCCGCGCCGGCGGCGGCGGCAAGGGCATGCGCCTTGTCGAGCAGCCCGCCCACTTCATGGAAGCCCTGGCAGGCGCACGGCGGGAAGGGCAGGCCAGTTTCGGCGACCCGACCTGCCTGATCGAAAAATACATCACGCATCCCCGCCATATCGAGATCCAGGTCTTTGGAGACGGCCACGGCAATGTCATCCATCTCTTCGAACGAGACTGTTCGCTCCAGCGCCGCCACCAGAAGGTGATCGAGGAGGCCCCGGCGCCGGGCATGCCTGCAGCCGTTCGCGAGGCGATGGGCAGGGCCGCAGTCGAGGCCGCCACGGCAATCGGCTACACGGGCGCCGGTACTGTGGAGTTCATCGTCGACGGATCTGGCCCGTTGCGGGGAGACGGTTTCTGGTTCATGGAGATGAACACGAGGCTTCAGGTGGAGCATCCCGTCTCCGAAGCCATCACCGGGCTTGATTTCGTCGAGCTGCAGCTCCGGGTCGCTGCGGGTGAGCCGCTGCCGGTAAGGCAGGACGATCTGGCGATCAATGGCTGGGCCTTCGAAGCGCGGGTCTATGCCGAAGACGTGCCCAAAGGGTTCCTTCCTGCGACCGGAGAACTCCGCCATCTGCATTTCCCGGCGGCAACCGCATTCGAAGTAGGTTCCGTCCGCATCGACTCCGGTGTGCGGCAAGGGGATGAAATCAGCCCATGGTACGACCCGATGATCGCGAAGGTCATCGTCCACGGACCGACGCGCTCGGCAGCGCTGAACATGCTTTCCTCTGCGCTGGAAGGCTGCCGGATTGTCGGCTCGGTCACGAATGTCGAGTTCCTGGCGGCGCTCTCGCGACACGAAGGATTCCGCCGGGGCGAGGTCGAGACCGGCCTCATCGCACGCGACATGGCCGAACTGATGCCTGCCTCGGAGCCATCGCTCGACGTTCTGGCACTGGCGGCGCTTGGTGGCCTGAACCTGCTGCGTGCAGAGCAAGGTTCCGATCCATGGGATAGTCTCGTAGGCTGGCGACACTGGTCGGATGCGCGGCAGTTCGTGCACCTGGAAGGCGGCGACAGGTGCATCGAGGCGCAGGTGACGAGCCTTGGCCAAGGACGATTCACTGTCTCGGTCATGGGGGAAACCGCGATGTTGAACGTGATGGTTCTCGGCGGCCCCGCCGTCCGGGTGGAGACGGATGGCCACCAGTTCAATGCCGATATCGTGCGTGAAACCGATCGCGTCTCGGTGTTTGTCAGCGGGCGCAGTTTCTCGTTCGGCCTGGCTGATGCACTTACGGATGTGGATGAGGGGCAGGCCGCAGGTGACACGATCACCGCACCCATGCCCGGACTTGTCAGGGCAGTTTACGGAAGGCCGGGTGCATCCGTCACCAAAGGCGAGGCCCTGCTTGTCCTTGAGGCGATGAAGATGGAACACACCCTGTTTGCACCGCGCGACGGAGTTGTCTCGGAAGTCCTGGCGGCAGAGGGCGACCAGGTTACCAACGGGACGTTGCTGCTGGCGCTGGAGCCGCAGGATGAGTGATCACGTGACGATCTTCGAGGTGGCGCCGCGGGACGGGCTGCAGAACGAGCTGGCAATGATCGCGACGGCCGACAAGGTCCGGCTCGTAAACCTGCTAAGCGCATGCGGCTTCACCCGGATCGAGGTGACAAGCTTTGTCAGTGCGAAATGGGTGCCGCAGATGGCGGATGCGGCCGATGTGATGACGCGCATCGAGCGCCGAAAGGGCGTCTCCTATGCTGCCTTGACGCCCAACCTTCGCGGCTTCGAGGCGGCGGAGGCTGCCGGTGCGGATGAGGTTGCCATCTTCGCCTCGGCGTCCGAAGGCTTCAGCCGTGCCAACATCAACTGTTCGGTTGCAGAGAGCCTCGAGCGCTTCGGCCCCGTGGCTGAAGCTGCACGCGCGGCAGCGGTACCGCTCCGTGGTTACATATCCTGCGTCACGGATTGCCCCTTCGACGGTCCGACTGATCCGGGCAGGGTGGCGGAGGTTGCGGCGAAGCTGGTCGCCATGGGCTGCCATGAAATCAGTCTGGGGGATACGATCGGGGCGGGGACGCCGGACACGGTCGCTCGCATGCTCGATACGGTTCTGACTTCTGTCCCCGCCAATCGGCTGGCGGGGCACTATCATGACACCGGAGGACGAGCCCTCGACAATATCCGCGTCAGCCTTGATCGCGGGCTTCGCACCTTCGATGCGTCAGCGGGCGGGCTCGGCGGATGCCCCTACGCCCCGGGTGCCAAGGGTAATGTTGCCACCGAGGCGGTGGTTGAACTGGTGGAGTCGCTGGGGTTCGGCACCGGTATTGATCGGGAACGCCTGGCCGAGGCAGTTGTGTTCGCACGCAAGTTGAGGAAAGTGGGATGAGTTATAAAACGCTGGACGTGCGGGTTGACGACCGAGGTGTCGCCTATGTCAGCCTCAACCGGCCCGACAAGCGCAACAGTCTGTCGGCGCAGATGATCGAGGATCTGACGCGGATGGCTGGTACCTTGGGCGCCGATCCAGCCGTCCGTGCCGTTGTCCTTTCCGGCGCGGGCGAGGTCTTCTGCGCGGGCGGTGACTTGACCTGGATGAAGGCGCAGATCGAAGCGGACCGGGCAACCCGCATACGGGAGGCGCGCAAGCTAGCACTCATGCTGAACGCGCTGAACACCGTGCCGAAGCCGCTGATCGGCCGCATCCATGGTGGGGCGTTCGGGGGCGGCGTGGGCCTGACCTGCGTCTGCGACGTGGCGATTGCGGAAACTGCCACGCGGTTCGGACTGACGGAGACGCGGCTTGGGCTGATCCCGGCCACCATAGGTCCCTATGTCGTGGCGCGGATGGGTGAGGGAAATGCGCGTCGCGTCTTCATGTCGGCCCGGCTTTTCGACGCTGATGAAGCCGCGGCACTCGGTATCGTGGCCCGCGCCGTGCCGAACGTCGAGCTTGATGATGCCGTCGAAGCCGAGATCCAGCCCTATCTGCTGGTCGCTCCCGGTGCAGTGGCGGCCGCTAAGAAACTGGTACGCAGCCTTGGGCCTCGCATCGATGAAACCGTGATCGACGATACCATCCGGCGCCTGGCCGACACCTGGGAAGGGCCGGAGGCGCGGGCAGGCATCATGGCGTTCCTGGAGAAGAAGGTGGCTCCGTGGGCTCCCGGTGGGCACGACGTTTCGTAGCCGCGCCCTTTCCCGGCTGCGCTGCCTTCAGATGTGCCTAGAACTCGAAGTCCGGTAGGCTTTTGAACGCTGATCTGAGTGCTTGCGACCATCCGTCTGAGATTGCCCGAAAGCAAGGATCATCCTGTTCGATGCGTTTCTGATGCCCGACCTTGAAGCTGTCGGCGGGGTAGCAGAGAAGGTCGAGGGGCAGGCCGACGGAGAGGTTCGATTTCACCGTCGAATCGAAGGAGACAAGAAGCAGTTTGGCCGTTTCCTCGAAGCTCAGGTCCATCTCATGAGCGCGAATGAGGATAGGCTTGCCGTATTTAGTCTCGCCAATCTGGAAGAACGGAGTGTCGGGCCCGGATTCGATGAAATTGCCTTCCGGATAGATGAGAAAGAGGCGCGGCTCGCCGCCGCGGATCTGGCCGCCGAGAATGAAGCTGGCGCCGAAGGCGTCGGCGCTTTGGCCGCCGATTGCAGCCTGACGGATCACCTCCTTCAGCGTATCGCCAACGAGGCGGGCTGTCTGAAACATGGATGGGGTGGCCAGAATAGACGGCGTGCGGTCTTCCGGCGCCTTGCTGCGTTCGTCGAGGAGGCTTGCAACCGCCTGGGTGGTGGCAAGGTTGCCCGCCGATAACAGCACGATGACGCGTTCGTCCGGTCGCTCCCAGACCTTCATCTTGCGGAAGGTCGAGATATTGTCCACACCCGCATTGGTGCGGGTATCGGACATGAAAACAAGTCCGCTGCCTATCTTCAGTCCCACGCAATATGTCATCAGGCTGGCCTTCCTGGCGGCGAGAGTGACTCGCCTTTCGGGACGATTACTGCTCGACCGTGAGCCGAACCGCAAGATGTTCTTCAGCCTGGCCCAGTCTGATCCCCATCACCGGCATTGCATCCCGATAGTCGCGGCCACAGGCGATGCGAACATACCGCTCATCCGGCGATATGCCGTTGGAGCAGTCAAACCCGATCCAGCCCAAGCCTTCCACATGCGCCTCAGCCCATGCATGGGTGGCCGTCTGCGCGTCGATCGCGTCAAGGTTCAGGTAGCCGCTGACATACCGAGCAGGGAACCCCATGAGCCTCGCTGCTGCAATGAAGACGTGGGAATGGTCCTGGCAGACGCCCTGACCCTTGGCGAGTGCTTCTTCGGCCGTGGTCACCGCGTCAGTAGCTCCGATCGTATAAGCAACCCGCTCCCCCACCAGTCGCATCAGTTCGTGAAGCCGCTCAAGATCGCTACCGACCGGGACAAGAGCCACGACCGCCTCCGTTGCTGGCCCCGGCCGGGAGAGGTCCGTCGGTTGCCTGAACAGCCAGAGCGGCGCCAGTCCACGGTGGATGCCAAGTATGCCGTGGTTGTCGATGGTCTCCACGGTTCCCGAGGCATGGATCGCGATCCGGTGCGGTTCCCCGTCGACGCTCAGAAGCGAGGTCGTATTGCCGAAAGAATCGTCGTAGGTCACTTCCACCTTGGCGCCGTCCATGGAAATATTCCAGTCGATCACGGTCTGCAATGCAGAGGATCGCGGTACCAACCGAAGGCGCTGAAGCGAATAGATCAGCGGCGCGTCGTAGTGGTACTCGGTGCTGTGGGTGATCCTGAGCAGCATGGCGGGCCTCAGTGAAAGCGGTAATCGGTCATGATTTGGTCGCCCAGTCTCGCATTGGCCCTGATGAAGTCCGACAGGAACTCGTGGAGCCCAGTCTCGAAGATATCCGCGATCGAAAGCTCCCGCAGCTTCTTCGACTGCGCCTGCGCAATATCATGGCAGCGATGCCGCACGTCGTACTCGTCCGCGAGAAAGCCAAGCGCGTCATTGATGCCGAGATAGCAGTAGGCGAGCGATCGCGGCAGTCGACGGTTCAAAATCAGATAGTCGGCGATATTCGCAGCAGTGTAGTCGCCGTAGCTCCAGCGGAAGGAACGCTGTGCGGAGACGGAGCGCAGGATTGCGTGCCACTGGTGATTGTCCAGCGACGTCCCGACCCAGTGGACGGAGGGAAGCAGGACGTAGTACTTCACATCGAGGATGCGGGCCGTGTTGTCAGCCCTTTCAATCATCGTTCCAAGCCTAGCAAAGTCGAAGATGTCATTGCGCAGCATCGTGCCTTGGAACGACCCCCGGATAAGCGCCGTTTCGCGCTTGATGATCTCCAGAACCTGTGGCAGTTCACGCTCGTCGACCGGATGCCTCAGCAGGCGACGAAGCGCCATCCACGCTTCATTGACACTCTCCCAGACCTCGCGGGTAAGTGCGGTGCGGACCATTCGTCCGTTCTGCCGGGCGTTTTCCATGCAGGTCATGACGCTGGAGGGATTTCTCGGGTCGCGCAACAGGAAGTCGATGACCGCATCGGCGTCATAAGATCCTACGCTCTCATCGAATGCCTGGCTTACGCCTGCGCTGCGCATCACCGACATCCATTCATCGGCGGCGGCAGAGGTCTGCGTCAAGGCGAGCCTGAGGCCGGTGTCGATCAGGCGGGCCATGTTCTCTGCCCGCTCTATATAGCGGCTCATCCAGTATAGACCATTTGCGGTGCGCCCCAGCAGCATGGTCAGCCCCGTCGCATCGTCTTGGGAGAGCTAGTCATCAAGCACCCATGTGTCCTTGGTTCCTCCTCCCTGAGAAGAGTTGACCACGAGCGACCCCTCCTTGAGGGCCACTCGGGTGAGCCCGCCAGGCACGATCTTGATCTGGTCCGACACCAGCACGAAGGGCCGCAGGTCGACGTGGCGCGGTGCCAATCCCTTTTCAGTCAGCACAGGACAGGTCGACAGCGCCAATGTTGGCTGGGCGATGTAGTTGGACGGGAAGGCTCTCAACTTGGCGGCAAAGGCCTCTCGCTCCTCCTTCGAAGCGGCGGGGCCAACGAGCATTCCGTAGCCGCCCGATCCATGCACCTCCTTGACCACGAGTTCCTCGAGATTGTCGAGGACGTAGGAGAGGCTCTCGGGGTCCGCACAGCGCCATGTCGGGACGTTGCGGAGAATGGCCTTGCGGCCGGTATAGAACTCGACGATTTCAGGCATGTAGGAATAAATAGCCTTGTCGTCCGCAATGCTGGTACCGGGGGCATTGGCGATCGCCACGTTGCCGGCACGGAAGACATCCATGATGCCGGGAACGCCGAGGATCGAATCCGGCTTGAATGTCAGTGGGTCCAGGTAGTCATCATCGAGCCGACGGTAGAGCACGTCGATCGTCTTGTATCCCTGGGTGGTCCGCATAGCGACGCGGCCGTCGACAACACGCAGATCCTGCCCCTCCACGAGTTCAACACCCATCTGGTCGGCAAGAAAAGCATGCTCGAAATAGGCGGAATTGAAGCTGCCGGGTGTCAGCACCGCAAGCGTCGGGCTGCCCTTGCACCCGTCCGGCCTGGCGGCGGCAAGCGAATCCCGCAGGAGCTGCGGGTAGTTTTCCACGGGCAAGACCCTGATCTTCTGGAACAGCTCTGGGAAGAGCTGCATCATCGTCTCCCGGTTTTCCAGCATGTAGGAGACGCCCGAAGGGGTGCGCGCATTGTCCTCGAGCACGTAGAATTCGTCTTCGCCGGTACGGACGATGTCCACACCGATGATGTGAGTGTAGACGCCGCCCGGCGGTCGCACGCCGATCATTTCCGGCACGAAGGCCTTGTTCCTGGCGATCAGATCGGTCGGGATGCGGCCGGCTTTTAGTATTTCTTGCCGGTGATAGATATCGTACAGGAATGCGTTGAGCGCTCGAACCCTCTGCTCAATGCCTTGCACCAGAAGCCGCCACTCCTTGCCGGACAGGATACGTGGCACGATGTCGAATGGGATCAGCCTTTCCGCGGCTTCGGGATCACCATAAACGGCAAAGGTGATGCCAGTGCGTCGGAAGACTTTCTCGGCGTCCTCTGATTTTATCCTCAGTCGTTCGGCATCCTGCCGCTCGAACCAACTGGCATAGGCGTTGTAAGGTGGCCTGATCTGGTCGCCCAGACGCATCTCGTCGAATGTATCCACGAAGTACTCCCTCGGAGTATTTGTCGCGACCTGATCGATATTTGCAAGTAGAATTTCTGATCTTTATTTCTTGATGAAGTAATAGGCGGGATGCCTCGGTTATGTACGCGACGTGATCAAGGGAGAGGCAAGTGTCGGTCCGCCAGACTCGCCCGCGACGGCGGCTTCTCAAATGCCATCGTCGAATGGCTAATATGATAGCCACCCGTTTAAGTCCTACCTCCCGCCTTGCTCCGCAGCAGAGTTCGACCGAGGGTGGACGGCTCCGGCAGCCGGTCTGCTTCGAGCGACGCAAAAAGCCAATCGATGAAGACGCGGACGATGGGGGCGGCGCGCATTTCGTGGCGGCAGGCAACATAGAATGCGTCGTTCGCGGGCACGCTGAGATCGAAGGGGACCAGGAGTTCGCCTTCTGCGATGAGTTTTGCCGCGGTTATCGTATCGCCCAGCGCGACACCCTGTCCCTGGAGCGCTGCCTCCGTGGAGAAGCGTGCATCGCCCATGAAATGCTGTCGGCGTCGGGGAATGTCCGCACCGTCGGCCGCAGCCAGCCACGTGTTCCATTCCCGGCCGTCGGTATCGCCATGCAGAAGAACATGGTCTTCCAGGTCTCTCATCGACCGCAGCGGCCGGCTGTTGAGCAGGGTGGGGCTGGCCACGGGAAAGAGCTGCAGATTGCTCCAGAGCCGTGTCCAGGCATCCGGCCAATTGCCGTCGCCGTATAGGACGCAGACATCCACATCCGATGAATGGAGGTGGCGGGGGTCATTGGATGCCGCAAGCTTCAGGGTCAGGTCGGGATACTGGTCCGTAAACGAAGACAGCCGTGGGACGATCCAGAACGACAGGAGAGCCGGGACGCAGGTGATGGAGAGGCTTCCCCTCGTCGCCGGCCGCTGCATCTGGGCAGTTGCCGCGGCAATCCCGCTGAAGGCCTGGGTGACGGCCGGCAACAGGAGGGCGCCGGCGGCCGTGAGCTTCATGCGCTTCCCGCCGCGTTCGAAGAGAGCGGTGTCCAGCGCCTCCTCCAGCGCTTTCAGCTGATGGCTCACTGCGCCATGGGTCACCCGCAGTTCCCGGGCGGCAGCCGATACCGAGCCGAGGCGCGCCGTTGCCTCGAAGGCGCGAAGCGGGTTGAGCGGCGGCAGACGGCCGTTCATCTTTGTCTCCTGTGTGTGAATTTTCCTCACAGCTTCTGCTAGAACATTGTCAATTGCATTTCCAGCTACTCTTTGCCGATAATGATGAAAACAGAGGCGACACGTTCGCTGGAACCAAAAATAGGCACATGGGGAGCGGTCGGATCTATGGCCCTGAACGACGAAAAGCTGAAGGAACTGCGGGAGAAATACGGGAGCGGGCACGGGGGCGATCTCTATGACCCGGACTTTCGCAAGGTGGGGGAAAAGATCTTCTCGAAGAGCGGGAGCAGGATCGCCCCCTATGCCGGCGTCCCGACATTTCTTTCTGCTCCATTCAGGCAGGTGGATGCGGAAAATCCCGAACTTGGTGACTTGCAGGTGGCCATAACCGGGGTGCCGATGGATCTGGGCGTAACGAACCGGCCCGGATCGCGTTTCGGGCCGCGCGCCTTGCGGGCGATAGAGCGGATTGGCCCATATAATCACGTCCTGAAGACGGCGCCGGTGTTCGATCTTCGCGTTGCAGATATCGGCGACGTGCCGCTGCGCAGCCGCTACGACCTTGAAATGTGCCACCAGGACATCGAGAAGCGCTTCACCCAGATCGTCAATGCGGGCGTGGTGCCGCTCGCGGTTGGCGGCGATCACTCCATCAGCCAGTCCATCCTGAAGGCAGTGGGTCGACGCGCGCCGGTGGGAATGATCCATATCGACGCCCATTGCGACACGAGCGGCCCCTTTGACCATAGCAAGTTCCATCATGCGGGCCCGTTCAGAAACGCGGTGCTGGACGGGGTGCTGGATCCTACTCGGACGATCCAGATCGGTATTCGCGGTGCAGCGGAATATATCTGGGAGTTTTCCTATGCGTCCGGCATGACGGTCATTCATGCAGAAGAGGTGCCTGGACTCGGGATCCCGGCTATCATTGAGAAGGCGCGGGCGGTGGTCGGCGAGGGTCCGACCTATCTGTCCTTCGACATCGACAGCCTCGATCCGGGGTTTGCTCCGGGAACCGGTACCCCCGAGATCGGCGGCCTGACGACGCGTGAAGTCCTGGAACTCATTCGCGGCCTGAAGGGGCTGAACCTTGTCGGGGGCGACGTGGTGGAGGTCGCGCCGCAGTATGATCCGACCAGCAACACGGCCCAGGCCGGCGCGCAGATGCTGTTTGAAATTCTCAGCCTGATGGTGTTCAGCCCTTCCGTGACGGGCAAGCCCTGACGTAGACTGAAGACAAGAGTGGGAACTGGCTGCGCAGGCACAGAACCTGCCGGCAAACAAAGGAGAAAGACATGGGTAAGATCTTCAACATGCAGCCGACCCGCCGCGCGGTACTTGGCGCCGGCCTGGCAGGTGCGTCGATGCTGGCAATGCCGTCCATCCTGCGCGCTCAGGACCGTTCGCTGAAGGTCGGCGTCTACGGGGGCTACTTCAAGGACTCCTTCGACAAGAACATTTTTCCGGAATTCACCAAGGCAACCGGCATTGCGGTAGAATCCATTGCCGAGCCGACGGGCGAGGCGTGGCTGGTGCAGCTGGAGCAGGCGGCGCGCGCTGGCCAGGCGCCGGCGGACGTCTCGATGATGTCGCAGGTGGCGCTGTTGAAGGGGCAATCGACCGAGCTCTGGGCTCCGCTCGACATGGCGAAGATCGGGAACGCTTCCGGCCTCATCGACACCTTCATCAACAAGTACCCTGATGGTCGCGTCGCCGGCATCGGTGCCGTGTCCTGGTATATCACGCTCGTCACCAATACCGACGTCTATCCCGAGGCGCCCACTTCCTGGGCTGCCCTGTGGGATCCGGCAAACGCCGACAAGCTGGGCCTGCTTGCGCTCGTCTCCAATTCCTTCCTGCTCGAGGTGACGGCGAAGACGCATCTCGGCGGCACCGATATCCTCGCAACCGAGGAGGGGATCCTCCAGGCCTTCGAAAAGCTGGCAGAGGTAAAGCCGAATGTACGGCTGTGGTATCGCGACGAGGCGCAGTTCGAGCAGTCCCTGAAATCGGGCGAAATCCCGATGGGCCAGTACTATCATGACGTGACAGGACTTGCTGCTGCGGACGGCCATCCCGTGCGTTCCACCTTCCCGAAGGAGGGCGGTATCCTCGATTCCGGAAGCTGGGCTCTCTCGCGCGCCTCCGAGAAGGTCGAAGAGGCGCATATCTTCATCGATTACATGTGCCAGCCGGCCGTCCAGGCGACGCTGTCGCGCAAGGTCGGCACGTCTCCGACGGTCAAGCGCGATCTCCTCGACCTGACAGCCGAGGAATTCGACGCGGTTTCGTCCGATATCGATCCGATCATTCCGCGTTACGAGATGTACCAGCAGAAATCCGACTTCCTGAACCAGAAGTGGACGGAGATGATTGCAGGCTGATCCTGCGACGGCCACCCTCCCGATCAGGGAGGGTGGCTTCCCTTCAAAGACAAGAAGCTTCTTGAAAGCCGAGCGTAGAGCAGATGTCCGGACTGACCCTTAGCCATGTGACGAAAGAGTTCGGCACGTTCAAAGCCGTGAACAATGTCAGCCTTTCGGTTCCGGACGGGACCTTTGTCTGCCTCCTCGGTCCATCCGGATGCGGCAAGACCACGTTGATGCGGATGGTCGCTGGCCTTGACCTTCCGACGGAAGGCTCGATCACCTTGGGCGGCGAAGACATCACGCGCGTCCCGACCCACAAGCGCAATCTCGGCATGGTCTTCCAGTCGCTCGCACTGTTCCCGCACCTGACAGTTGGTGAGAACATCGCCTACGCTCTGCGCATCCGTGGCGTTTCAAAGGACGAGCAGAAGAAGCGGGTCGACGAGCTTCTGTCGATGATCCATCTGCCCGGTTTTTCCGACCGCTCCGTCAACAAGCTCTCCGGCGGCCAGCGTCAGCGGATTGCGATCGCCCGCGCCCTGGCCATCTCGCCAAAGCTCTTCCTGCTCGATGAGCCGCTATCCGCACTCGATGCGAAACTGCGCGAGGCCATGCAGGTCGAACTGCGTCAGTTGCAGCAGCGTCTCGGCATCACCACGATCGTCGTGACGCATGACCAGCGCGAGGCGATGACCATGGCGGATACCGTCGTGGTCATGAACGGCGGTGAAATCCGCCAGGCCGCAGCGCCTGTGGACATTTATCGGCGGCCAGCCGACTCCTTCGTCGCCGACTTCATCGGCTCGACGAACCTCATTCCATTCACAACCGACGGCAAGGGAGAGGCATCCATCTTCGGTTCCTCCGTCGCAGGTCTCACGCTCGGCACCACGAGAAGCGGCACCATCTCCGTCCGGCCGGAGGATGTGCAGATCGTCCCGTCAGCGGAAAGCAGTCTGGCCGGAAAGGTCACCTTCGTCCGTGACCTCGGCGGGAGCGTCGAAACCTTCATCGAGGCGGGCGGGCAGCAGATCGTCGCCGTATCCGCCCCGCGCTCGCGGCCCGATGTCACTGTCGGGCAGACGGTCGGCCTGCGCTTCGACCCAGAGACGAGCGTGGTGCTGGCGCGATGAGGCGGGAGGCACCGCAGCGCCTGGCCGACTACGGACCGCTCGTCTTTCCGGCGGGGATGCTGATCGTCTTCTTCGTCATTCCCTTTGCCACCATGATCGCTGTCTCCTTCTTCGAACGGCAGCAGGGCGGCTTCTACGAACCGGCCTTCGTCCTCGACAATTACGGACGCTTTCTCAGCCTGTTCTTCGGCAAGGTCCTCGGTTTCTCGCTTTTCCTCGCCATGGCGGTTGCGGCCGCATGTGTCGCCATTGGCGTGCCCTTCACTTATCTCCTCTCCTGCGCTTCGAGGCGGGTGCAGATCTGGTGGCTCGTGGTCCTCCTCTCCATCCTTTCCCTCTCGGAGGTGATGATCGGCTTTGCATGGTCGACGCTCCTGTCCCGGACGGCAGGACTTACCAATCTGCTCGTCATGCTCGGTCTCATGGAAAGCCCGCAGGCGCTAACGCCAAGCTTCGGCGCGGTGATGACTGCGATGACCTACCAGGCGCTGCCCTATACCGTTCTCGTCCTCTACCCGGCTCTTGTGCGGCTTGATCCGACGCTCACGGAAGCTGCCCGGACCCTGGGAGCCTCGCCTGTCAGGGCCTTCTTCTCCGTCGTGGTGCCGGCGCTTCGCAACACCATCCTCGCGACATTGATCATGGTGTTCATCTTCGCGCTGGGTTCCTATCTGCTGCCGCAATTGCTGGGCCGGCCGCAGCACTGGACACTCTCGGTGCTCATCACGGATCAGGCGATCTACCAGTCGAACATGCCGTTCGCCGCGGCCATGGCAGTCTTCCTGGTGCTTGTCTCGCTCGCGCTGGTTGGTCTTGCCTTCTACGCTGGACGGCAAAAGGAGGCGGCGTGATGACGGCTCTGCGACGCTTCTTCTTCCTTGCTGTCGGCCTCTTTCTGGCACTGCCACTGATCGTTGTGGCAGGCGTCTCTATCAATGAGAAGCAGACCCTGGCCTTTCCGCCACAGGGATTTTCCCTGTCCTGGTATGGAGAGATCTTCGCGAATGACGAGTGGAGAAGCGCGCTCTTTGCCTCTCTGACACTCGCGGCCACCTCAGCCGCACTTGCGCTGCTCGTAGCGCTGCCGCTTGCGTGGTTTCTGTGGCGTCGGGTGGCGCCGTGGGCCAACATCTTCCAGCTGCTCGGGGTTGCCCCATTCACCCTGCCGCCCGTCATAACCGCACTAGGTCTCCTGACCTTCTGGGCAACCAGCGGGTTCTACGGCCAGCCGTGGACCGCCGTCATCAGCCACGCAATCTTCTTCGTGACTCTGCCGCTCGTCACGCTGTCGCTCGGCTTTTCGGCGATCGACCGGTCCCTCGTCGAGGCCGCCGCGACCATGGGAGCAGACGACCGGACGATCTTCCGCACGGTCATTTTCCCGCTGATTCTGCCCTATATGGTGTCCGGGTATGCCTTCGCCTTCGTCCTATCGCTCAACGAGTATATCGTCGCCTACATGACGGTTGGCTTCACTATGGAAACCCTGCCCATCAAGATCTTCAACGCCTTGCGCTACGGCTATACGCCGACCATGGCCTCGGTAACCGTCTTCTTCCTGGCGATCGCAGCGCTTGTGTTCGGTGCAATCGCCAGATTTGGCGACCTTCCGAAGCTGCTCGGCGCAATGACGAGTGACCGATGAAGATCGCCGGATACCAGATGCAGTCGATGACGGGCGACGTCGAAGCCAATCTCGACAAGATCGCCAAGGCTGCTGCACGCGCCGCAGAACAGGGTGCGAGGCTGCTGATCGCGCCGGAACTTGCGATCAACGGATATGGTGCTGCTGAGGCGCTTGTCGAAACCGCGGTATCGGCCCAGTCACCAACGATGGCGCGCCTGTCGGAGATGGCAGCCCGCAATGGGCTCACGATCGTTGCCGGTTTTGCCGAGTCCGATGGTGATACCATCTACAACAGCGCAGTACTCACCGACGGCTCCGGGGAGTTCGCCGTCTATCGCAAGTCGCACCTTTACGGGCCCTATGAGCGGCGCTGGTTCTCCGTGGAAGAACCTCGCGCCATCCTGGCCGATGTCGACGGCATGCGCGTCGGCATGCTGATCTGCTACGACGTCGAGTTTCCAGAGAACGTCCGCCGGCTGGCGAAGGCGGGTGCCGATCTGGTGGTGGTACCGACGGCTCTTCCCATCGGCTGGTCGGGCAGCTTCATTGCCGAGCACATGATCCGGGTCAGGGCCTTCGAGAACCAGGTCTTCGTCGCCTATATCAACCACTGCGGTGCGGACCGGAATTTCGCCTATGCGGGCCGATCCCATATCGCAGCGCCTGACGGCAGCCTTCTGGCGGATGCGCCTGCGGATGAGGAGGCCCTGTTCTTCGCCGAAATCGTTGCCTCCGCATTCGACCAGTCGCGCGCAGAGAATACCTATCTGAGGGATCTGCGCTAGTTGCTGCCGGTGGGATCTGCGGTCGTCACGCCTCGTGACGCGCCGCTGGATCGTTCGCGCTCGGCGCCGATCGCTTCAGCGGCCTCGTGCCATGTCGACGTTGTCGTTTTTCATGGTGCTATAATCTGACCTAGTAGGGAGGACGGCATTATGCGCGCGATGGTGTTGCACAAAATTGGGCAGCCGCTGGTGCTTTTGGAACGGCAAGACCCGCTGCCGGGAGCAGGCCAGATTCTCCTCCGGGTCGAGGCCTGTGCCGTCTGTCGCACCGATCTCCATGTGGTCGACGGTGACTTGCCCAGTCCGAAGTTGCCGCTCGTTCCGGGACATGAAATCGTGGGTCGCGTCGAGGCGGTCGGTGAGGGTGTTTCCCGGGACAGGCTTGGCCGGCGTGTCGGGATACCCTGGCGTGGCCACACCTGCGGACACTGCAGTTATTGCACGAATGGGCAGGAAAACCTCTGCGACGAGCCGCTGTTCACGGGCTATACCCGCGACGGGGGCTTCGCTACCCATGTGGTCGCGGATCAGGAGTATGCATTCGAACTTGCCGAGGATGGGGATCCGGTGTCTCTCGCGCCGCTTTTGTGTGCGGGCCTGATCGGCTGGCGATCCTTGAAGAAGGCCGGTGAAGGGAGGCGGATCGGCCTCTACGGGTTCGGAGCCGCTGCGCACATAATCGCCCAGATCTGCCGTTGGTAGGGACGCGAAGTCTTCGCCTTCAGCAAGCCAGGCGACGTGCAGGCGCAGGATTTCGCCAGAAGCCTCGGCGTCAGCTGGGCCGGTGCTTCCGGCGACAGGCCACCAGAGCTTCTTGATGCGGCAATCCTGTTCGCGCCCGTCGGGGAGCTGGTGCCCGAGGCCCTGAAGGTGGTGAGGAAGGGGGGCGGTATCGTTTGTGGGGGGATCCACATGAGCGACATTCCGAGCATGCCTTATGCGCTCATATGGGAGGAGCGAAGCATCTCGTCGGTCGCGAACCTTACCCGGAAGGATGCTGAGGAGTTCTTCCCAATTGCCCGGGCTGCAGGGGTGATAACCCATACTGTACCCTACCCTCTGGTCGAGGCGAACGCCGCGCTGGATGACCTGCGTTCAGGCCGGCTGTCCGGTGCGGCGGTGCTGGTGCCCTGAGCCATAGCCACGGATCGTGAGATGCGCACACCAGTGCGCACCTCCCAACTACCCTGTCTCAGGCTGCCGCTGAGCGACGTCCTTCCGCCTCGGAGACCTTCTTCTTCACAGCCACGAAGCTATCCGGGCTGACCGAGATGCTGTCGATGCCGCAGTCCACCAGGAACTTCGCGAACTCCGGATGGTCGCTCGGTGCCTGGCCGCAAATGCCTATCTTGGCGCCAGCCTTTCCGGCCTCGGTGATGACGCGGCGGATCATCCACTTCACCGCCTCGTCCTGTTCGTCGAACAGGTCGGCAAGCTCGCCGGAGTCCCTGTCCACGCCCAGGGTGAGCTGGGTGAGGTCGTTCGAACCGATCGAGAAGCCGTCGAAGTGCTGCGCGAACTGCTTTGCGAGGATGACGTTGGAGGGGATTTCGCACATCACGTAGACCTGCAGCCCGTTCTCACCCCGCTTCAATCCGTTTTCTGCCATCACCTCCAGTACTTTCTCCGCCTCCGAGACGGAACGGCAGAAGGGGATCATTACGACGACATTCTTGAAGCCGAGTTCGCTGCGGAGCTTACGGATTGCCCGGCACTCCAGCGCGAAGCCCTCGCGATAGCGGGGCGAGTAGTAGCGGGATGCACCGCGGAAGCCGATCATCGGGTTCTCCTCCTTCGGCTCGAATTCCGCGCCACCGACAAGGCCTGCATATTCGTTGGTCTTGAAGTCGCTCATCCTGACGATCACCGGCTTCGGGTAGAGCGCCGCTGCAATTCGAGCCAGACCTTCGGACAACTGGTCGACGAAATACTCCGACTTGTCGTCGTAGGCGGCAGTCAGCGCGGCGATTTCCTCTTTGGCGGCCTCATCCTTGAGGCGATCGAAGTGGACAAGCGCCATGGGATGGATGCGGATAGCGTTGCTGATGACGAACTCCATGCGCGCAAGGCCAACTCCGTCCGCCGGTAGCTTCCACCAGCGGAAGGCAGCCCCGGGATTGGCGAGGTTCAGCATGACCTTCGTCTCTGTCGTCGGAACGTCGTCCATGTTGAGCGTTTCGATATGGTACTCCGCGACGCCTTCGTAGATCATGCCTTCGTCGCCCTCGGCGCAGGAGACGGTTATCTGCTGGCCAGTGTGCAGGAGACGCGTCGCATCTCCGGTTCCCACAACAGCTGGAAGTCCCAGTTCCCGGCTCACGATGGCGGCATGGGAGGTGCGTCCGCCGTGGTCTGTGACAATGGCTGCCGCACGCTTCATGATTGGCACCCAGTCGGGGTCGGTCGTGGAGGTAACGAGGATCGAGCCGTCGACGAACTGGTCGATGTCCTTGGCCGTCTCGATGAGGCAGACCTGGCCAGAGACGATGGCATCGCCGATGGAGAGGCCGCTGACGAGCTGCTTTCCCTTGCTCTTGATGTGGTAGGCCTTGAAGACCGCAGCTTCGCGGTTGGACTGTACGGTTTCTGGGCGGGCCTGGACGATGTAGAGGCGCCCGGTCTCCCCGTCGCGGGCCCATTCCATGTCCATCGCGCAACCATAGTGCTGCTCGATGGTGGCTGCCCAACGGGCAAGCGTCAGGATCTCCTCATCGGCGAGCACGAAGGCCTCCCGCTCCGCCCTGGACGTCGGCACATTGCGCGTCGGCTGATCCCCGGTGCCGTAGATCATCTTGATAGCCTTTGCGCCCTTCTTCTTCGCGATGATCGGCCTTAACGACGGCTGGTCGAGGAGCGGCTTGAAAACCTGGTATTCGTCCGGATTGACCGCGCCCTGGACGACGTTTTCGCCGAGACCCCAGGCCGCGTTGATGAGGACCACCTTGTCGAACCCGGTTTCGGTGTCGATCGAGAACATGACCCCGGATCCACCGATGTCGGAACGGACCATCTGCTGGACGCCGATCGACAGAGCAACCTTCATGTGGTCGAAGCCCTTGGCTTGACGATAGGAGATGGCGCGGTCGGTGAACAACGAGGCGAAGCAGCGTCGGCACGCGTCGAGCAGCGGCTTCTCACCCGCAACATTGAGGAAGGTTTCCTGCTGTCCGGCAAAGCTTGCGTCGGGCAGATCCTCGGCTGTCGCGCTCGATCGGACGGCGACACTGGCGTCCGTACGACCTGCCCGCCTAGACAATTCGCTGTAGGCGGCAATGATGGCCTCCGCAGTCTCCTTGGGCCAGTCGCCCCGCAGGAATAGCTTGCGGACTGCCGCTCCTGTTTCCGCAAGACTGGCTTTGCCCGTCGTCCAATCCGCAATCAGCGCAGCCATTGCGTCTCGGATCCCATTCTCGTCGACGTAGTTCCAGTAGGCGTCGGCGGTGGTGGCGAAACCGGCCGGAACATCCACGCCTCTCTGCCCGAGTGTCTGGATCATCTCGCCAAGGGACGAGTTCTTGCCCCCAACCTTGGCGACATCGATCCTCCTGAGCTTCTCGAACCAGACCACGGGGGCTTCGGTAACGCTCATTGCTGACCTCCACGAATTACGGTGCGGGCCGCGTGCGGCCACCTTCAATGAGGGAGACGCTAGTCCGAGGGCAGCCGCTTAACCTTGATCCGTGTCAAGATCGGGTCATCCTTCCTATCAAGGCCAGGCGGCGAAGTTCGTCTCCTGCGTCGTTCGCTTCATGGCAGCATCCTGACGGTGTGCTTTCGGAGAGTGTCCAGCCACTCGCTTGAAGAAACGACTGAAATAGGCGGGGTCCTTGAAGCCGAGCACATTGGCAATTTCGGCGATCTGCATGGCGCTTCCGTCCAGAAGCATCGCCGCCTCCGCTACAAGTCTGCTGTGAATCAGCTCCATGGGCGTCCGCCCGGTTGCCCGACGGACGGCCGTGTTGAGACGGTCCGCCGTGACACCCAACGTGTTCGCATATTCAGCAAGCGACCAGTGTTCACGCGCGTGAAGTTCGACAAGATGAACGAAGCCGCGAAGGATCATGCGCGGCGAGGGCTGCGCCTGCTCCGTGGAGGGCTTCGAGAGGCGCCAGACCTGCAGGAGCAGAAGGGCCAGATGGTGGCGGACAGCTTCCTGCGCGCCCGGCACATCCAGACGCAGTTCCTGATCGATCGCAGCGATCGTGGAAAGCAGCTGCCTGGCGTCCGCAGTCGCCAACCGCGCGCCGAGGATGGGGCGGGTGATTGCATCGCGGACCTGCGAGAAGATGGCTCCCACGGGCATGGCCGAACCGAGAAGGACGTCGGGAATGGCAAGTGTTCCACCCTCAGCGCCGGCCTCGAACAGGATCGATCCATTCGCGTCGGCGGGTATCCAGACGATGGCGGGTCCGGCGACTACCACGTCCTGCTCTGCGAATGTCAGCAAACCGCTGCCGGCTTGAAGAACGAAGACGCGGCTCCGCCGGCCGCGAAAGGTCCACTCCATGCCGGCCAGGCCACCCTGGAAGAGACGGGCTTCGATGGGATCGGAAGGGGCCGCCGGTCTCGGCACGACGGATCCGGTGGATGAAGCTCTCAAGTCGGGGGTCCTGCTTTCCGTGAAAAGTACCAGTATCTCCTGTAAAAGTCTATTCCGTCCTTCGTTAGGCCTGTTACCGTCAGGAAGTCGAGCCGACTCCGTAGAACCGCGGTCGGATTGATCATGATGGCCCGGTGGAGCGGGTCCGAGGGAGGAATCCATGAAGAATTTGCTACGCAGGCAGGTCCTGCGCACGACGGCTTTGGCCGTCTCGACGCTCGCGTTTGGTATGGGCGCGGTCGCAACCGCTCAGGAGCGCGCATCGGTCAAGATTGGCTACGCGCTTTCGCTGACCGGGCCGAACGCCGGCGGTACCGGCATCACGACGCTGCCCAACTACCAGCTCTGGGTCAAGGAAGTGAACGACGCAGGCGGGCTGGAAATGCCCGACGGCAAGCGGTTGCCGATCGAAGTCGTCGAATACGACGACCGTTCCTCTGCGGAGGAGCTCGTGCGGGCGCTACAGCGCCTTGCAACCCAGGACGAGGTTGACTTCATCTTGCCGCCGTGGAGCACTGGCTACAATCTGGCGGCAGCACCATTGCTTGACCGCTACGGCTATCCGCATCTGGCTGCCACTTCGGTGACGGACAAGGCACCCGAATTCGCCGAACGCTGGAAGAAGAGCTTCTGGATGCTCGGCGGCGGCCACGACTACACGAGCGCCCTGGCCAAAGTCCTTACCGATGCGGCCGAAAAGGGAACGATCAATAAGAAGGTCGCGATGATCTCGATCGCTGACGGCTTCGGTATCGATCTGGTCAATGCGGCTCGTCCGTCGTTCCAGGAGGCCGGTCTCGAAGTCGTCTATGACAAGACCTACCCGGTCGGCACGACCGACTTCACGCCGATGATCAACGAAGCGAAGGCGAGCGGCGCCGACACGTTCGTGGCCTTCTCCTACCCGCCGGAAACCTTTGCCCTGACGCAGCAGGCGCAGGTCGCCAACTTCAACCCGAAGGTCCTCTATTTCGGTGTCGGCACGGCGTTCCCGATCTATGCCAAGAACAATGGCGAGGCCATCAACGGGATCATGGGGATCGGTGGCATCGACGGCACCAGCGAGAAGATCGCGGACTACCGCAAGCGCCATGAGGCTGCGACAGGCAAGGCTCCCGACTACTGGGCGAGCGTGATCACTTATGCCTCGCTGGAAATCCTGCAGGAAGCCATCAAGCGCAAGGGCCTCGATCGTGAGGCAGTTGCCGAGGAAATCGCTTCCGGCACCTTCGAGACGGTACTGGGCGAGACCAAGCTTGAAGACAACCAGCTTCGTGACCTGTGGTGGGCCGGCCAGTGGCAAGACGGACAGTTCGTCGCCATCGCGCCATCCGATCGTCCGGGTGCTGCAGAGCCGATGATCCCGCGGCCCGCCTGGAAGAAGTAGGCCGCTACGGCGCAAAGCTTGTCTACAGAAAAGCCTCTCCCCCTCCGGGGAGAGGACAGATTTCGACACCCGCTTTTGCTGACATCCGAGATGATATCCGACGGCACGTACTTGCCGGGATCTGGCCCATAAGAAGGAGCAGGCAGTGCTCACCACGACCCTTATCTCCGGACTGGTGCTTGGAGGGACCTACGCGCTGATCGCGATGGGACTGACGATCCAGTACGGCATCGCGAGGATCATGAACCTTGCCTATGGCGAGACGATCATCGCTGCCGCGTTCCTGGCCTATGTTCTCTACGGACAGTGGGGGATCGACCCCGTCCTTGGTTTGCTGGTCGCCGTCCCGATCGGGTTCGCCTTCGGCTACGTGATCTACGGCCTGATGCTGAGGCCGCTCGTTTTGCGCTCCGCTAGTCGGGAGAGCCTCGAAATCGACTCCATCCTGGCCACCTTCGGGCTGCTGTTCGTGATCCAGGGGGTGATGCTGGTCGTCTTCGGTTCCAATTATACCAGCTACAATTATCTGAATGTCGGCATCGAAGTGTTCGGTGCCGTGGTTGCCGCCAACAGGCTCCTTGCGCTCGCCCTCGCAGTCGTCATCGGCGGCGGGCTGTACCTGCTTCTCACGCGCACCCTCTGGGGCACGGCGTTGCGGGCTGTCGCGGTGGCGCCGAAATCGGCTCCGCTGGTCGGGATAGACGTCAATCGAGCCGCGCGCTTCGCCTTTGCAATTGGCTGCAGCCTGGCGGCGGCAGGTGGCGTCGTCGTCTCCACCTATCAGACCTTCACGGCCACCGCCGGCGTTGTCTTCACCATGAAGGCACTGGTGGTGGTGATCATGGGGGGCGTCGGCAATATCCTCGGAGCGCTCTCTGCAGGGCTGATCCTCGGACTGGTCGAGACCTTTGTCGCCTCCTACCTCGATCCTGGCCTGACGCTTGCCGCCACATACCTCATCTTCCTGGCCGTGCTGCTCTGGCGTCCGGCCGGCCTGTTCGGGAGATCCTCGCGATGACCCTGAAGACCGTCGCCTCCGCCGTCTTCTTCCTGGCGCTGCTCGCCGCGCTTGCCAGTGTGCCTTTCTTTGCCGGCGAGTATGCCGTCACGCTGATGATTGGCATGACCGGCTACGTGGTGCTCGCCACCGCCTGGGGCCTGTTCTCAGGTCCGACGCGCTACGTGTCGCTCGCCACCGTCGCCTTCTTCGGGATCGGTGCCTATACCGTCAGCGTGCTCAGTGAGGTGCTGCCCTATATCCTCGTCCTCGTGGCCGCCGGCCTCGTGGGCCTGGCCGTTGCGCTCGTCGTGGGGCTTGCGACACTCCGGCTCGCGGGCGTCTACTTCGTCATCTTCAGCTTTGGCCTGGCAGAACTCGTTCGGCAGCTCGTCACCTGGTACGAGGTCAATATCACCGGCACGCTCGGGCGTTATATCTTCCTGCCGGTTACGCCCGAAGGCATCTACTGGCAATTGCTGGCGCTTGCTGCTGCAACGCTCCTGTTCTCCTGGGCGATCGGCCGCAGCCGGCTGGGGTTGGCACTCAAGGTGATCGGCGACGATGAGGTGGTGGCAAGCCATTGCGGCATCAACATCGCCGGCGTGAAGCTCGCGCTGTTCTCCATCAGCGCCGTCATCATCACCCTTGTCGGTGCAATCCAGGCGCCGCGTTGGACCTATATTGAGCCCAGCATCGTCTTCAATCCGACCACGTCGTTCCTGACGCTGATCATGGCCCTGCTCGGCGGTGCGGACCGGCTCTGGGGCCCGTTGCTGGGTGCAATCCCGCTCTTCCTGCTGTTCGAATGGCTCTCGGCCAATTTCCCGAACCACTACCCCATCATCCTCGGCCTTATCTTCATCGCCATCGTCTTCGTACTGCCGAAGGGTGTGCTGGCGGCGGTCGAGAACCTGACCTCCCGTCGGACGTCCGACAAGGGATCCGCCGCTGGAGTGGAGGCCGTACAATGACCGAGATCCTGGCCCTGTCCGGCATAACCAAGCGCTTCGGCGGACTGACCGCCGTCAACGAGCTGAGCTTTTCGCTGGCGGCAGGCGAAGTGGTCGGTCTGCTCGGACCAAATGGCTCCGGCAAGACAACCGTGATGAACATGATCTCCGGCTTCTTTGCCCCGACGCAAGGGGTGATCGCGTTGAAGGGCGAGCCGATCCAGGGACTTGCACCCCATCGCATCGCGCCAAAAGGGGTCGCCCGGACGTTCCAGCTGGTCCGCGCCCTTCCATCGTTGACGGTCTCGGAAAACGTTCAGACCGCGCTCGCCTTTGGCAAGCAGAGGCTGTGGGGCGAGGAAGTCCGCGAGCGCGCCCTGCACCATCTGGAGGAAGTTGGTCTTGCCGAGCGTGCCGGCGAGAAGGCCAGCGACCTGACCTATATCGACCAGAAACGGATGGAGCTTGCGCGGGCGCTCGCTGCCGAGCCCGATCTTCTTCTGCTCGACGAGTGGTTGGCGGGCCTCAATCCGACTGAATTGCGCACCGGGATAGATCTGATCCAGTCGCTCGAGCAGCGCGGCACGACGATCCTGCTGGTGGAACATGTCATGGATGCCATCCGGGCATTGTGCGGACGCTGTGTCGTGATGAATGCCGGCCGCAAGATCGCTGACGGGCCCACCGACGACGTATTGCGAGACCCGGAGGTCGTGCGAGCCTATCTGGGAGACGATCATGCTTGAGATACGGGACCTGTCCTTGCACTATGGCCAGCACCTTGCGCTCGACCGGATATCGATCACGGTTGGCAAAGGCGAGACTGTGGTCATCCTGGGAGCGAACGGCGCGGGCAAGTCATCGCTCTTGAAGGCGATCGCCGGTATGACACCGGCAGACAGAGGAGCATCGATTGTGTTCGGAGGTAGGCCGATCCATGCTCTTCCGGCGCACGCGGTTCTGGAGGCCGGAATTGCACTCGTGCCGGAGGGCCGGGGGGTCTTTGGCGACCTCACCGTCGAGGAGAACCTTGCGCTTGGGGCTTATGCCAAGCGGGCCCGAGCCCATGCGAACGAGAATCGTGCCTTCGTCTACGAACTCTTTCCAAAGCTGCAGGAGCGCCGGCGCCAGTACGTAAACACCATGTCCGGCGGTGAACAGCAGATGGTGGCGATCGGACGGGCACTGATGTCGAAGCCGGAACTGCTGATGCTCGATGAGCCGAGCCTCGGACTTGCACCGGTCGTAGTCGGCGACTTGTTCCGCAGCCTCGGACGGATACGCGAGCGGGGCCTGGCGCTTCTGATCGTGGAACAGAACGTCAAGATGAGCCTTTCGATCGCAGACCGAGGCTATCTGGCGGAGGCCGGCCGGGTGACCGGCGAGGACACGGCCGCAAACCTGATGAACGACCTAGCTGTGCAGCGTGCATTTCTTGGCAGCGCCGCATGATCGACCCCAACAATGCGAGGATAGTGGAGAACTGCATGAGCATCCTGGGACTGAAGATCGATAACATCGAAATGGAAGCCGCCGATGGGCGCTATTTCGAGCGCATGAACCCGATAACAGGCGAGGTGGCGTCAAAGGTGGCCGCAGCGTCCGTCGACGAGGCTCGGCAGGCCGCCAATGCGGCCGCGAAGGCGTTTCCTGCCTGGGCGGCAACTGGCCCGGGCCAGCGCCGGAAGCTGCTCATGGCGGCCGCCGACCGGCTGCAGGAGAAGGCGCAGGAATTCGTCTCCGCAATGGCCGAGGAAACCGGCGCCACGGCAGGCTGGGCGATGTTCAACGTCGGACTTGCAGCCGACATGCTGCGCGAAGCTGCATCGATGACCACGCAGATCGCCGGAGAGGTGATTCCGTCGAACCGGCCGGGCAGCCTCGCAATGGCTGTGCGGCAGCCGGCGGGCGTCGTCCTGTCCATGGCACCCTGGAACGCGCCGGTCATCCTCGGCGTACGCTCGATCGCAATGCCGCTCGCCTGTGGCAACACGGTCGTCATGAAAACCTCTGAAATCTGCCCTCGCACCCACCGCCTGATTGTCGATGCACTTCATGAGGCGGGGCTTCCGGAAGGTGTGCTCAATGCGATTTCCAACGCGCCGGAGGACGCGGGCAAGATCGTTGAGGCGCTCATTGCGCATCCGGCAGTCCGGAGGATCAACTTCACCGGCTCCACGCGTGTCGGGAAGATCATCGCCGAAACCGCTGCGCGGCACCTGAAGCCTGCCCTGCTGGAGCTCGGCGGAAAGGCGCCTCTCGTGGTTCTGGACGATGCAGACGTCGGAGAGGCGGTCGCCGCAGCAGCCTTCGGCGCCTACATGAACCAGGGGCAGATTTGCATGTCGACGGAGCGTCTGGTCGTCGACGAGAAGATCGCTGACGAATTCGTTGAAGCCATGGCGGCCAAGGTTCGCACACTCAAGGCAGGCGATCCGCGTCGCAGCGATTCACCCCTCGGCTCGCTGGTCGATCTGAAAGCCGCACAGCGTGTGGAGGCCTTGGTCAAGGATGCCATTTCCAAGGGCGCCGTACTCGCCGCGGGCGGTGGCTGCGAAGGGACGCTGATGGACGCGACGCTTCTCGACCGGGTTACCCCGGCGATGCGTATCTATTCGGAAGAGAGCTTCGGGCCCGTCGCCTCGGTCGTGCGGGTGGGCTCGATCGACGAGGCGGTCCGGATTGCCAATGACACGGAATACGGGTTGTCTGCGGCCGTATTCGGTCGCGACGTCAATCGTGCCATGAGTGTGGCGCGCCGCATCGAATCCGGCATCTGCCATGTCAACGGGCCGACGGTGCACGACGAGGCGCAGATGCCCTTCGGCGGCGTCAAAGACTCCGGCTACGGTCGATTTGGGGGCAAGGCCGGTATTGCCGAGTTCACGGAGCTTCGCTGGCTGACGGTACAAGACGGGCATATTCATTATCCCATCTAAGGCGTCTAAGCCGATCACATAGAAAACGGCGCAGCAATGGCTGCGCCGTTTTCTACTGAACCGGGTTCCCCTCAGAGCCCTACATAGGGCGACACCTCGTTAAAGCCGCGCCAGATCATCTCCAGGGCGACATAGAGGATCACCGCGAGGCCGACATAGGCAATCCAGCGGTGCTTGTGCAGCAGGCGAGCGATGAAGCTTGCGGCAAGGCCCATCAGCGCGATGGACAGGGCTAGGCCGAAGACCAGAACCGTCGGGTGCTCGCGCGCGGCACCGGCCACAGCCAGAACGTTGTCGAGCGACATGGAGACGTCGGCAATGACGATCTGCCAGGCGGCTTGTGCAAATGTCTTGCGGGGTACGGTGCCCGCAACCGTGCCGTCGGCATTGAGATCCTGATCCTCAAGCGCCTCCGTCGCGTCGGTTTCCTCGGCGTGTGTTGTCCGAAGCTCGCGCCACATCTTCCAGCATACCCAGAGAAGCAGAACGCCACCTGCCAGCAGCAGGCCGACAATCTGCAGCAGCTGCGTGGTCGCGGCAGCAAATACGATACGAAGCAGCGTTGCCGCGATTATGCCGATGAGGATGGCCTTGTTCCGCTGCTCCTTTGGAAGTCCCGCTGCCGCAAGGCCGATGACGATCGCATTGTCGCCGGCCAGTACCAGGTCAATCATGATGACCTGCAGGAAGGCGGTCAGCACTTCCTGCGAAAACATTTCGCCCATTTTGCACCCTGTCCTTTTCTGCGGGAGCCCGGACACGGCATCATTGATCCGTCGTCCGCCGCACCGGTTGGTGTGAGGAACAAGCTAGATCGTCGACGGCCGCTATCTGATCAAAACCGGGACACCCTGATCGAAATTTTTCCAGTCCGACATCACAGCCGACGGCTGCCAGAGGGGCCCGGCCTGGTAATCGCACACCTATTCCTATCGCTGCTGAAACTCAAGCGGCTCCTCCCAATTGGCTGGATGGCAAGTACCTGTAGCAAAAAGCCGGAAAGGAAAGAGCAGGTCCGTCTTTCCGCCGGGCCCTCTCTCCCGATTTGAATAGACGCAAAGAAGCTGTGTGTGAGACCGCTAAAGCGTGGCGTGGGCGGCGGTGTTGCGTGCTCGCGCTACCCAGGCCGCACCTTCGCGGGCGTGAAGGAAGCCATTCGAGAGGGGAACCTCCTGATAGATGAGGCCGACCCGTGCCACAGCCTCTTCCGCCGCGATGCGATCCGCCAGAAGATCAGCGAACACCTCCGCAATCGCCACCATGTCACAGTCCTGCGGCGACAGGCGGAAGCGCGAAACCCCCGCCTCGCGCAACGACGGCAGCTCCGCGGCAAGCATCTGACAGGTGTGGGACACGGTCTGGACGCCGTTCAGGACCAGGAAGGATTGTCGGTCGAGTGTCCGGACGGGAAGACCATCCGGCTCTTCGCCGCAGACGAACTGGCAGTTGTCCTTGATGTGCCCCTTGGATCTCGCATGGGCGCAACGGGCCGATATCGCGAGCGGCATCCGCCCGAAGGCGAAGACTTCGTAATCGACCTCGTGTGCGTCCCCGGCAATCGCCGAGATGGACGCCATCGGCAGTTCCGGCGGCAGGCAGATGGTCCGCGCACCGCGAGACGCCAGAAGCCTTGCCGTCGCCGCGTTGTAGACATTGATCAGGGGGCCGATCACGTGCTCTCTGCCGTTCAGCAGACCCAGGGCGGACAGGTCGCTTGCCTCCACCAGATTCGTCGTCGCCTCGATCAGATTGCGCACGTGCTGGCTTTCCCGCTCTAATGTCACCATGGCAAGCGTGGACAACACGATCTCCTTTCCGGCCGCCGCCAGTCGTTCGACGACATCGGCGATGTAGGGCTCGGTGAAGTGCAGCCGCTTGGAGCAGACGGTTTCGCCAATCACCACGCGGCTGACGTCCGCTTCGTCGGCGATACGGAAATAGAAGTCACGCCATTTGGGGCCGTCCCAGAGATAGAGCACGGGTCCCAGGGTCAGGCTGGCGGCTGTCGGCATGCACTTCATCTCCATTTTTTCTCGTAGGCGCCCGACGTGGTCTTCTGGCCTTCGCTCAGATGGCGCAGGCGGCCGAGGAGTGCCTGACGCTCCGTCCCCTGCGCCGAGAGCGCGCGCCGGAGCGTGCCGACCACTTCGGCGACATACGCTTTGCCGCGCTGGCGGCCTTCCACCTTGAGGGCGCTCACGCCCGCCTCACGCAAGGCATCGACGTGATCCATGATGTCCAACGAGACCGGATCCTCGAAGGCATAGCCATGGCTGTCGCCGACTTCGAAGCGACCCTTGCAAAGCGTGGGATAACCGGCGGCCTCGCCCGGGGGGAACCGGTTTATCGTATAGTCGCCGAGTTCGGAGACGAGTTCGCCGCTGTCCTCGCGGTATCGCACATGGGTCGCGGGCGAGCAGACGCCATTCATGTTGGGCGACTTGCCGGTGGCATAGGAGGAGAGCGAGCAGCGGCCTTCGGCCATCACGCAGAGGCCGCCGAAGACGAAGACCTCGACCTCGCAGTCGATCTTGCGGGCGATCCGGGCGATGTCGCTGATGGTCAGGGTCCGCGGCAGGACGACTCGCTTCACGCCGAATGCCGTGACCAGGAATTTGATTGCATCGACATTCGATGCCGAGGCCTGGACGGACGCATGCAGGCGTTGCTCAGGATGATGTTCTGCCACATGCGCCATCAGGCCGAAATCCGCCACGATCAACGCGTCCGCGCCGACCTCGACAGCGTCAGCGGCTCTCTTGTACCAGAGCGTCTCGCTTCCGGCCCGCATGAAGGTATTGAGTGCCACTAGGGTTCGAACGCCCTTCTGCCGGGCGTAGGAGATGGAGCTGGCCAGTTCCTCGCGACTGAAGTTCAAGCCGGGGAAGTTGCGGGCATTGGTCTCGTCGGCAAAGCCGCAATAGACGGCATCGGCACCTGCATCCACGGCCTCCCGAAAGGCGGCTGGAGTGCCTGCCGGACAAATCAGTTCCATCTCTGTTGCTCCTGCGGAAGAACTCGCTCCCGTATCTCGTAAGCGGCCCGTCTGAGCAGCGAGCCAAAAGGTCCTGCCAGCTTGCCTATCTCTGTCGGCAGGTCGATCAGGCTGTCGTCGAGCGCATTTCGAAGCGCGAGCATTGCTTCCATGTCGCCCGTAACGGTGATCTCGCGGGCGAAGAACAGGGCATCGGCGTCACACCGCCCCTCCAGGAGCGCCAGCAGGTGGACGATCGTAGCTTCGATGGTGCAGTCGGCAGTGGCATTCTCCGTCTTCCGGATGACGGAGAGGGATGGGAGCGATGGGTCGACGATAAATGCGACAGGCAGATCGGTCGGCCGGAAGGCGAACCGTTTTTGTCGATAGGCACCAAGCCGATGGAAGAGGTCCGGATGCTCGGCGAGGACTTTCCTAAAGACCATCTGCGTCGCTCTTTCGAAGATGGGCAGCGGCACATAATGGATCGGGAGCGACAGGTAAGAAGGGATTTTCATCAGTTGAATCCTAGAGATGGGCGACCCTAGTCCGGATTCGGCGGACCGACTTGCGCTAGAGCAAAGACAGCTCGGTTTTTGCCCGCGACAGACAGCGCATGGACACATGCACGCCGCCGCGCAGCTATGAATCGCTTCAGCATTTCGTGGGGGAGCTCGAACGACGTGGGCGGCTGACGCGGATCACGCAACCGGTCAGTCTCGTCCATGAAGTGACCGAGATCCACCGCCGGGTCCTGAATGCCGGGGGGCCTGCCCTTCTGTTCGAGAAGCCGGTCCATGCAGACGGGCGCCCCTCCAACATTCCGCTGCTGGCAAACCTTTTTGGGACGCGGGAACGTATCGAATGGGGACTGGGGCTTGCTGGAGGCGGGATTGGCGGACTGGCCGAGTTGCTTGCCAGGCTCCGCCACCCAGAGTCGCCAAGATCAATCCGCGACGTGATGAGCAGCCTGCCCTTGTTGACCGCTGCCCTTGCGATGCGCTCCAGCCGGACCGTCAATCCGACGTGCCAGGAAGTCGTTTGGCGGGGCGAGGAGATGGACCTTGCGCGGCTTCCGATCCAGTGGTGCTGGCCGGGAGAGCCGGCACCGCTCGTGACCTGGCCACTGGTGATTACGCGCAGTCCCGATGATCCGAGTGATATCAATGTCGGCATCTACCGGATGCAGGTGCTCGGCAAGAACCGGTTGGTCATGCGCTGGCTCGCCCACCGAGGAGGCGCAGGTCACCATCGCCTGTGGCAGCAACGTGGGAAGGATATGCCGGTGGTGGTCGTGATCGGCGCCGATCCTGCCCTGCTTCTTGCCGCTGTCATGCCTCTGCCCGAGGGCATGAGCGAGCTTTCGTTCTCCGGCGTCCTTAGGAAACGGCGAACCGCTGTCGGCAGGGCGCTTACCGTGCCGCTGCCAGTGCCGGAAAACGCAGAGATCGTCCTGGAAGGTACGGTGTCGGCGACCGAGACTGCCAATGAAGGGCCCTATGGCGATCACACGGGCTACTACAACTCGGTCGAGCCGTTTCCGGTCATGCAGTTGTCTGCAATCACCAGCCGACGAAAGCCTGTCTACCTCTCCACCTTTACCGGGCGGCCGCCGGACGAGCCGTCCGTTCTGGGAGAGGCCATGCTGGAACTCTTCCTGCCTCTCGCCAAGCGGCAGTTCCCCGAGATCACCGATCTGTGGATGCCACCGGAGGCCTGCTCCTACCGCGCGATGGTCGTCTCCATCGACAAGCGCTATCCGGGGCAGGCGAGGCGGATCATGATGGGGCTCTGGTCGATGTTGCCGCAGTTCAGCTATACGAAGCTGATCATCACCGTCGATCCCGACATCAATGTCCGCGATTGGGCCGATGTCCTGTGGGCGCTCTCCACCCGGTTCGACGCCGGACGTGACCTGCTGCTCATCCGTGATACGCCGATTGATTATCTCGACTTTGCGTCACCCCAGCCGGGGCTCGGAGCAAAGCTTGGGCTCGACGCAACCAACAAGCTTCCCCCGGAGACCGATCGCGAATGGGGGCGCGTGCTTTCCATGTCTGCGGATGTCGTTTCGAGGGTCGATGCCCTTTGGGCGGACCTGGGGCTGGGGGGATCACGATGAGGACCGTCCGCGTCGTGATCGGCATTTCGGGGGCATCCGGGGCTCTCATCCCGCTCAGGATCCTGCGCCTGCTGGCGGAAACGGGATCGGTCGAAAGCCACGTGGTGGTATCGTCCGCGGCCGAGAAAACGCTGTTGCACGAGGCCGGCGCGGACGCGCTCGACCAGATCCGGCAGCTTGCCGGACGGCTCTACCGCCGCGACGACATCGGCGCGGCGATTGCCAGCGGTTCCTTCCATACGGATGGCATGATCGTGGCGCCATGCTCGATGCGGACGCTCGCCGCAATCGCCACCGGTACGTCGGACAATCTCCTCGTGCGGGCGGCCGACGTCCACCTGAAGGAGCGGCGCAAGCTGGTCCTGCTGGCGCGGGAGACGCCGCTGCATCTCGGGCATCTCCGCAACATGTGTGCCGTGACCGAAATGGGTGGCGTCATCATGCCGCCGGTTCCTGCCTTCTACCACCGGCCAACCACAGTCGACGAGATCGTCGATCATTTGGCCGCGCGGGCGATCGACCAGTTGCACCTGCCGATCGACTCGCGGTCACGGGAGTGGAACCCGGATTTGCCCTAAAATCCAGCAAGCCTCGGCAGCCATGTCGAAAGCGCCGGTACGAACGTCACCAGGAGCAGCACCACCACATAAGCGATGAGGAAGGGGGAGATTTCCCGGGTGATCTCGCTGACCCTGATCTTGACGACGGACGAAACCACGAAGAGCAGGGCACCCACCGGCGGCGTGATGAGGCCGACCGTGAGGTTGAGGATCACGATCATGGCGAACTGTATCGGGTCTACGCCAAGCTGGAAGGCAATCGGCGCGAGGATCGGGACAAGGATCATCACCCCGGGCAGCGGGTCCATGAACATGCCGAAGATCAGCAGCAGCACGTTGACCGCGAGGAGGAAGACGATCGGGCTGAGGTTCCAGCCAATGATGGTGTCTGCCAGGAACTGCGGAACGCCTTCAATAATGAGGACCCAGGCGAAGGCACGCGCGGACGCCAGGATCAGCAGTATGCCGACGGTCACCATGGCTGAGCGGAAGATGATCTCGGGAAGGTCCTTCACCTTCAGCGAACGGTAGATGAACATACCGCAGAAGAGTGCGTAGAAGACCGCGATCACGGAAGCCTCGGTGGGCGTGAACCAGCCAAAACGGATGCCGCCGACGACGATGACGATGAGTGCGAGCGCGGGTACCGCGTAGAGCGTATTTGCCACCATCTCCTTGAGGCTTGGCCTGATGTCCAGCGAGCGATAGCTCCGCTTGCGGGAGACATAGAAGTTCACGACGCACATCGCCGCAGAGATGACGAGACCAGGCACCACGCCCGCCAGGAACAGCCCGCCCACCGACACCCGCTGATCCTGAAGTGCATAGATGATCATGGTGATGGAGGGAGGGATGATCGGGTCGACGACGGCGACCGCTGCCGCAAGCGCGGAGGCATACCGCTTGTCGTAACCACTCTTCTCCATCATGCGGATCGACATTGCTCCAGGGCCGGCGGCGGCGGCGAGCGCGGAGCCGGAAATCCCTGCGAAAAGCGTGGTCGAGATAATGCTTGCGTAGCCCAGGCCACCCCGCGCCCTGCCGACGAACTGGGATGCCAGCCGCAGCAGGTGGTGGGTCAGCGCGCCGCCCGTCATGAGTTCTGCAGCCAGGATGAAGAACGGTACTGCCAGGAGAGGAAAGCTGTCCACGCCTGTGAACATCTCCTTGATCACCACGATCTGCGGATAGCTGCTGCCCAGCACGACTGCCAGCCAGGTCGCAATCGCGAGCGTGAAGGCGACAGGAACGCCGAGAGCCAGCAGGACGAAGAACGAAGCAAAAAGTATGATGATCATCGGGTTTCGAATTTTTCGGCTGGATCGTGAGGGGCGGCGGTCACCGTTATCCTGCCACCGGCGGGGCGTCGTCGCTCTGTTGAAGAGCGCCCATTCCGCCCGCAAGATAAGTCTTCAGGACCAGCAGGAAGTGGATGATGAGCAGGCCGAAGCCGATGGGCATGGCGAGGTAGATGTAGCCGAACGGAATCCTCGTGGAGGGTGTCGTCTGAAACATTGTCCGCTCCACGTAGATCTTTCCGGCCCAGATCATCGTCAGGAAGAAGATGATCATGATCGCTGCGACCAACGCGCGGAGCGCCCGTGCCTGGCGCTCCCCTAGCACCGCCTGCAGATTGTCGATTGCGACCAGTCCGCCGTGGCGGAGTGTCAGGCCGGCGCCGATAAAGGTCAGCCAGATCATCAGATGGCGGGAGACCTCGTCCGACCATGTGATGGAGTGGTTTGTGAAGTAGCGAAGGCAGACATTGGTGAAGACAAGAACGGCCATCAGCGAGAGGATCGCGATCAGCGCCCATCTATTGGCTTCGATGAAGATCGTTTCGGCCTTGCGTGCCAGCATTTCAGGGGCCCCCGTCGAAGTGGCGCCCCGCCGTTCGGCGGGACGCTTCAAGGTCATTTCACTTCGTTGCAATGATCTGGTCGATCAGTTCCTTGGTGAAGGTCTCGTAGTACTGCTCGTAGGCCGCCTGGATTGCCTGCTGGAACTGCGCCTTCTGCTCGTCGCTCAGTTCGTTGACCTGCATTCCTGCCTGCTTGGCAGTTTCGACGCCATTCTTCTCCGAATCGTCGACGAAGGCGCGCATGGCTTCCTGGCCCTTGAACGCGCCATCAGCGAAGATCTTCTTGTCCTCGTCCGAAAGGCTGTCCCAGAAGGTCGGCGAGACGATCAGCATGGCGGGAGAGTAGACGTGGCCGGAAACGGTCAGGTACTTTTGCACTTCCCAGAGCTTGGCGGAGACTATCACCGATAGAGGATTTTCCTGCCCGTCGATGGCGCCCTGCTGCAGGGCGGGAATGACCTCCGGCCACGACATGGGCGTCGGAGCAGCGCCTGCCGTTTCGAAGGCGGTGATGTGAACCGGGTTTTCCATCGTGCGGATCTTCAGACCGGCAAGATCTTCCGGTTTCTCGATCGGCTGGCGATTGTTGGTGATGTGGCGGAAGCCCTGTTCGCCCCAGGCGAGCGCGATCAGCTGCCGGTCCGCGAACTTCGAGAGGATATCCTGGCCGATCGGCCCGTCGAGGACTGCACGCGCATGGCCGAGGTCGCGGAACAGGAAGGGGATGTCGGTGACGCCGATCTCTGGCACGAAGTTGGAGAGAGCTCCGGAAGAGACCACAACGGCCTGAACGCCGGTTCCGAGCTGCAGCCCTTCAATGACCTCACGCTCGCCGCCCTGGGCGGAGGAGGGGAAATGCGTGAAGGTGAACCGGCCGCCGCTGGTTTCGGTAACATATTTGTCCCAACCATCGGCAGCAGCGCCGTAGTGCGATTCCCGCGCCAGAGCGTAAGCGATCTTGACTTCGGTAGTCTGGGCAAAAGCGCCACCGGTCCAAAGAGTGGATGCAGCAAGGCCAAGGGCGGCGAGGCGCCCGATAAACATGTTCATGAGTGTTCCTCCTACTACGAGACCCGCATGTGCAGGGTTCCCGTCCGTCCATCCGCGAAAACCATAGCAGGGTCAAGCTGTCAGACAACCCGAGGAGTACGCTTCCCAGATCGAAGGAGCTGTTTTTCAAATTGTCCGGCCGAGGCTCCGTGAGCCGCACTACCTGCCCGCCACGCCGGTAACCTTACTATATCTCGCTTGTTTCAATCTATTTAGTGCCGTCTATATTGCCGCCGTTCCAATCGTTTGTGTGGCGAGGGCGTATGACGCAGAAGAAAGTCCTGGTAGTCGGGGGAGCGGGATATATCGGCTCGCACACCTGCCTCGTTCTGGCTGAGCGGGGTTACCAGCCCATCGTTTTCGATAACCTCTCCAACGGCCATTCGGAGTTCGTTCGCTGGGGGCCGCTCGAGGAGGGGGATATCCGCGACCGGAAACGGCTGGACGAGGTTTTTGCGACCCATCGCCCTGACGCGGTTCTTCATTTCGCAGCACTGATCGAAGTAGGCGAGTCCGTCAAAGATCCGGTCGCCTTCTACGAAAACAATGTCGTGGGCGCCCTGACCCTGTTGTCGGCGGCCATGTCGGCGGGTGTCGACGCGTTCGTGTTTTCCTCCACCTGTGCGACGTACGGACTCCCCGATCAGGTGCCGATGGACGAGACCCACCGGCAGGTCCCCATCAATCCCTATGGCCGGACCAAATGGATCATAGAGCAGGCCCTCAAGGACTTCGGTACCTACAAGGGGCTGCGCTCCGTCATGCTGCGCTATTTCAATGCCGCCGGGGCGGATCCCGATGGGCGGATCGGCGAGTGGCATAGCCCGGAGACGCACGCCATTCCGTTGGCAATCGAAGCAGCACTTGGTCGCCGAGATGGTTTCAAGGTCTTCGGCAGCGACTATGACACGCGCGACGGCACGTGCGTACGCGATTACATCCATGTCCTTGACCTCGCGGACGCACATGTCCGGGCCGTCGACTATCTTCTGGAGGGGGGAGAGACCGTCGAGCTGAACCTGGGAACCGGTACCGGGACGACGGTGAAGGAGTTGCTGGCGGCCATTTCCGTCGTTTCGGGTCGACCCTTTCCCGTTGAATATGTGGGCCGACGCGACGGCGATTCCACGTCGCTCGTCGCAGACAATGCGAGGGCGAGGGAGGTGCTTGGCTGGCAACCTCGGTTTAGCCTCGAGGAGATCATCCGCTCCGCCTGGCACTGGCATTCCCGCACCAATCATGGCGGTGGCGGCTGAAACAAAGGGTAACAAACCGTCATTTGCGGTGTGGATCATTTTTGCGACGTTTTCGTTCTCTCTCCTGAAAGCGGTGCAGGGGCCTTCAGGTCACCTGCGGGGGCGTTTCCAAGGAGACCTATGATGAGAAGAATTTTCGCGTCCGTACTCGCTGCCGCTGTCGCAGGTCCAGGCGTATCGGGAGCCATTGCTGCTGATGCCGTGCGCTATTCTGAGCCGGCGCCGGCTTATATACACGAGGATGCCCGCAACGGGGTCAAGATCGGCTACCTCACCTGCGATATCGGAGGGGGCGTGGGATATGTCCTAGGCTCTGCCAAGGAAGTGGGCTGCGTTTTCACCTCCACCGACGGCAGCCGCCGGGACGAGTATGTCGGCAACATCCGCAAGATGGGAATCGATCTTGGCTTCACGACCCGCGGCAAGCTGGTCTGGGCCGTCTTTGCGCCCACCGCGGGCTACCATGCCGGTTCGCTGGGCGGCCTTTACCAGGGCGCAACGGCAGAGGCGACCGTTGGTGCTGGTGTCGGTGCCAACATCCTCGTCGGTGGTACATCCGGCTCGATCCACCTGCAGACGGTCAGCGTCCACGGCCAACTGGGTCTGAACATCGCTGCTACGGGCACTTCCATGACCCTCACACCGGTCGGTTGAGCGTCAAAAGCTGTCTGGAATATAAAAGGCCCTCCCGTCGAGGGCCTTTTTCATGTCGCGTCCCGAACCTGCGCTGCTCGAGGCCCCCGCGTAGGCTGATCGGCCTCAGGAAGCTTTGCTTGAGTCTCGTGACAATCCGGGGTATTCGCCCCCCTTTCTAGCGACCAAGTTCCGAGGCAGTTGTGAACAACGGCATTCAGACTCCCCATTACCTGATCGACAAGTCCCTCCTGCTCCGGAACATGGAGCGGATCGCGCGGGTCCGTGAGACGTCGGGAGCCAGGGCGCTTCTCGCCCTCAAATGCTTCGCGACCTGGTCGGTATTCGACTTCATGCGGGAGTATATGGACGGCACGACCTCCTCCTCGCTGAATGAGGTGCGCCTCGGCCATGAGCGGTTCGGCAAGGAGACGCATGCCTATTCCGTGGCCTATGCCGACTACGAGATCGATGAAGTCGTCAGCCATGCCGACAAGATCATCTTCAACTCCATCAGCCAGCTCGAGCGGTACGCGGACAACGCCGCAGGCATCGTTCGCGGCTTGCGGCTGAACCCGCAGGTATCTTCCTCCAGCTTCGATCTCGCCGATCCCGCACGACCCTTTTCGCGTCTGGGTGAGTGGGATCTCTCGAAAGTCGAGGCGGTGATGGACCGCATTAGCGGTTTCATGATCCATAACAACTGCGAAAACAGCGACTTTTCGCTGTTTGACCGCATGCTCGGCCAGATCGAAGAGAGGTTTGCGCCCTTGCTCCGCAACGCGGAATGGGTGAGCTTGGGGGGCGGCATCCATTTTACCGGTGATGATTATCCGATCGATCAGTTTGCGGAGCGATTGAAACGCTTTGCCGGTGAATACGGAGTGCAGGTCTATTTGGAACCTGGCGAGGCCTCGATCACCAAGTCCACGACGCTCGAGGTGACCGTTCTCGATACGCTGTTCAACGGAAAGAACCTCGCGATCGTGGATTCCTCCATCGAGGCCCATATGCTCGATCTGCTCATCTACCGGGAGAGCGCCAAGGTGGCGCCCAACAGAGGCCCGCACCGCTACATGATCTGCGGCAAATCCTGTCTTGCCGGCGACATCTTCGGCGAGTTCGACTTCGAGCACGAGTTGAAGGTCGGCGACCGCATCTCGTTCCAGGATGCGGCCGGTTACACGATGGTCAAGAAGAACTGGTTTAACGGCGTGAGAATGCCGTCAATCGCCATCCGCGAACTGGATGGCAGCATCAGGACGGTCCGCGAGTTTGACTACGCGGACTACGAACAAAGCCTCTCCTGAGGCTTCTGACGATTGGACACGAAGGAGTTGGTCCCCATTATGAAAAAGAACGTCCTCATCATCGGCGCCGGCGGCGTCGCCCAGGTGGTGGCGCACAAATGCGCCCAGAACAACGATGTGCTGGGCGATATCCATATCGCCTCCCGCACGAAGTCAAAGTGCGACGCCATCATCGCCTCCGTTCATGAAAGGAAGGCGATGAAGCAGCCGGGCGTGCTGGAAGGGCATGCATTGGACGCATTGGATATCGAAGCCACCAAGGCGCTGATCAAGAGGACCAATTCCCAGATCGTCATCAATGTCGGCACCGCCTTCCTCAACATGTCGGTGCTGCGCGCCTGCATAGATACCGGTGTTGCCTATATCGACACGGCGATCCATGAAGAGCCGAACAAGATCTGCGAAACGCCGCCATGGTATGGAAACTACGAGTGGAAGCGTGCGGCTGAGTGCGAGGAGAAGGGCATCACCGCCATTCTCGGCGCCGGCTTCGATCCGGGCGTCGTCAATGCATATGCCCGCCTTGCCAAGGACGACTATCTCGACAAGGTAACCGACGTTGATATCGTCGACATCAATGCCGGCAGCCACGGCAAGTATTTCGCCACGAACTTTGACCCGGAAATCAACTTCCGCGAATTCACCGGCGTCGTCTACTCGTGGCAGAACGGCCAGTGGCAGACCAACAAGATGTTCGAGATCGGCAAGGACTACGACCTGCCGGTCGTCGGCACGCGCCGCGCCTATCTCTGCGGCCATGACGAAGTGCATTCGCTTGCCAAGAACATGGATGGCGCCGATGTGCGCTTCTGGATGGGCTTCGGCGACCACTACATCAACGTCTTTACCGTCCTCAAGAACATCGGCCTGCTTTCGGAGCAGCCAGTGAAGCTCGCGGATGGTTCGGAGGTCGTTCCGCTCAAGGTCGTCAAGGCCTGCCTTCCGGACCCTGCTTCGCTTGCTCCAGAATACGAGGGCAAGACCTGCATCGGCGACTTCGTGAAGGGCATCAAGGACGGCAAGGAACGGACGGTGTTCATCTACAATGTCGCCGACCATAAGGAAGCCTATAACGAGGTCGGTTCTCAGGGCATCTCCTATACCGCCGGCGTCCCGCCGGTTGCGGCAGCCATGCTGGTCGCCACCGGAGAATGGGACGTGAAGAAGATGGCTAATGTCGAGGAATTGCCTCCGAAGCCTTTCCTCAACATCCTCAACAACATCGGCTTGCCGACCTGGATCCGCGACGAGCAGGGCGAGCGCCCTCTCTCGTTCTCCTGATCGATTGCTTCCGTGATTACGGGGTGCCGCAACGTTCGTCGTTGCGGCATTTTCTTTTTCTGAAAACCGGTCGGGACGGCTCGCCGGTACTGTTCAGGCTGAATGCTCGTCCAGCATCCGGGCCTCGACGCACGCCTCAACGAAGCAGTCGCGGGCAGTCTGGGTTTGGCGGCTGTCGCTCAGTGCGCCCAAGCATGCCTCCTTGGCCTGCCGATAGAAGTGGCCATGGATCGCGGGCCAGCGGAAGTCGAGGTAGGCGAGGGCCTCTCGCGGGCCTCTGATGGTTTCCGGAAAACCATAGCCGATGCGGACGCGGACCGGGGAAAGCCAGCGGACGTCGCTGGTCGTGATCATCATGTTCATTGTAGTACCCTAGATAGCGGGCTGATGAACGTGACTCTGGGGAAAAGGTTGCGGCGCCTGGAAAATTATCTGCGGCAAATATCGGCCAGCAGCATCGGACGCCGCTGGCCGATATTGCGGATGCTATAGCTTCACTTTCTCGTTTTCGCCCATATCGGGGCGAGCGCTCGAGACAGCAGCGGCAGCCATCTTGATATAGCTGACGACGGTACCCGGGCTGTCCCAGAACTCAGCGAATGAGGGATTCACCTTGAGCACGCGGATGGACGGGTCATCAGGACTGTCCCACCACGCCTTGGCCGGGGTCGACCAGATCTCCCGGATCAACTCACGATCGTTGGAGACCTCTGCAGCACCGGAAACCGACACGTAGCTTTGGGCCTTGGTGTCAGCAAATGCGAGGCACACGTTGGGCCAACGGGAAATTTCCTCGTCCTTATGGCTGGCGACGTCCGTCAGAAAGTAAACGGCGCCATCCCGCCTCTTCGTGTAAGCGGACATCGGCCGAGAGCGGATATCGCGGCCATCCTGTGTGGCGAGCATGCAGAAGCTGATCTTGTCGATGAGGTCCCACACCTTCGCTGTATCGTCGTGACTGGTCATTCTTGGGTCTCCTTTTGTCAGTTCGGAAAACCCAGAAACCTGCCATCGGTTCCGGCCCTGATCGCCACACCTCACTCGTGAACTTCTCGTTCAGCAATTGCTGATACCCTCTGAAGCGGGTGGAGTTCTAGTATGAGTGAGTTTCTCAACAGCCGCGCGGGTACGCAGTTCCTTTATACCTGCCTTGCCGCCATCGTGCTGTGGGGCCTCGCGATGGTTTTCATGCGCGAGATCGTCGACTATCTCGGCACGGCCAATGGGAAGGGCGTTGCAATTGCCCTGGTCATGGCGAACGTCGCCGGCGGCGTCAGCATCGTCTACTCGCTGCTTCGTATCCTCGACATGAAGGACGAGATGCTTCGCAGACGTGATGCAGAACGTCGGGCCGACTACATTGCCACCCACGATCATCTCACCAAGCTGCCCAATCGCTACGCCTTCGATCGTTGCGAACTGGCACCAAACATGCGTTTGGATGACGCTTCGGAGCCCGCCGCCGACGCTCCGCTTGCGACCGTCTACGCCATAGACCTGGATGGCTTCAAGAAGGTCAACGACCTGATGGGGCATCAGGGCGGGGATGTCCTGCTGAAGGAAGTGGCGCGTCGCATCTGCGCATTGGCGGAGCAGGATTGCGTCTTTCGTTTCGGCGGAGACGAGTTCATCGCCATTGGTCGCCACTTCTCGGAAGCCAAGGAGAAACGTTTCGCGGAGCTGTTGATCCAGTCCATCACGAGACCGGTTCGGATCGGCAGTCTTACTGCGGAGGTGGGCGCCAGCATCGGCTATGCCCGCCTGCCGGAACATGGCGCCACGCTTGCGGAGGTCTCGCATGTCGCTGATATCGCGCTTTACGAAGCGAAGGGGCGGGGTCCCAACAATCACGTTCTCTTCGAGCCAGAGATGCAGGCCAAGGTCAGCCGCCGTGCCAAGCTTGAAGGTGAATTACGCCGGGCAATCGACAAGGGGTCAATCGGGGCCTTCTATCAGCCGCTCGTGGACCTGCGCAGCGGTGACGTATGCGGCTTCGAAGCGCTGGCCCGATGGAAGAACGAAGACGGAGAATTCGTACCACCGAACGTTTTCATCCCCCTGGCCGAAGAGGCAGGGCTCATCACGCCTCTATTCCAGCAGCTTCTGCGCCAGGCGTGCGAGGCGGCCAGGTCATGGCCCGAGGGGATGGGACTTTCGTTCAACCTTTCACCGGTGCAGATGGAAGACCGCATGCTGCCGACCCGTGTCATCGGCATCCTGGACGAAGTCGGCTTTCCGCCCGAACGGCTGGAACTGGAGATCACGGAAAATGCTCTGGTCTCTGACCCGGATCTGGCCGCTCACATCATGGACAGCCTGAGCGGCAGGGGCGTTCAGATTGCTCTGGACGACTTCGGCACCGGCTACTCCAATTTTTCCCAACTGGCGCGCTTCCGATTTGACAAGATCAAGATCGACAAGAGCTTCGTCGCCGCCTGTGGCACCGACGAGCGGCAGGAGAAGGTTATCCAGGCGATGCTGGGCCTCAGCCGCAGCCTTCATGCCAAGACGACCGTGGAAGGTATTGAGGACCACCGGCAACTGGCTCATTTCGTAAGTCAGGGTTGTGATCTCGGGCAAGGCTACCTGCTTGGCAGGCCTATGCCGGCGGAAGATGTTCTGACCTATCTGTCCGACCGACGTCAGGTGCTGGCAACCGGTTAGCGAACGGCATCCCGCGGGTGGGATTGCATGATTTCGGTCCGCCGCTTAAGCAGGTTGCCGATGTCAGAGCGAAACGGATCGGCAATGAACGACAGCACCTACCATTCACGGCTCGGCGGTCTTCCCGGGCAGACCGAACTCCTCTCCAGCAAGGCCATCTTCACGACCGCATATGCCGTCATCCCGCGGTCGGTCATGACCGACATCGTCACCAGCATCCTGCCCCACTGGAACAATACCCGCGCCTGGATCATCGCGCGGCCAATGACCGGCTTTGCAGAGACCTTTGCCCAATACGTGATGGAGGTCGAAGCGGGAGGCGGTAGCCTGCGTCCCGAGCCCGACAGCCGGGCTCAAGCCGCACTTTTCGTCACTGAAGGCGAAATGACTGTCGAACTGGATGGCGGGGCCCACCAGCTTCGCACTGGCTCATTTGCCTATCTGCCGGCAGGCAGTTCCTGGAGCGTGCGGAACCATTCCGGATCGGCAGTCCGGTTCCATTGGATCCGTAAGGTATTTCAGGCGGTGGACGGTCTTGCACCCCCGCCGGCCATATTCACGCATGAGGGCGAGCAGCAGATGGTCGCCATGCCAGACACCGAGGGTAAATGGGCGACAACCCGGTTCATCGATCCTGCCGACGTCCGCTACGACATGCACGTTAATATTGTCACGTTCGAACCTGGCGGCACGATCCCCTTCATGGAGACCCATGTGATGGAGCATGGGCTCTATGTTCTCGAGGGGAAGGCCGTGTACCGGCTCAACGCGGACTGGGTGGAGGTCGAGGCTGGTGACTTCATGTGGCTGCGAGCCTTCTGCCCACAGGCCTGCTATGCGGGCGGGCCTGGCCGCTTCCGTTATCTTCTCTACAAGGATGTAAACCGTCACGTACCGCTCTGGTAGCAGCGGTCGGCGAGGCTGATCGGGGGCCGGGTTGGCCGGCCCCCGAATTCACGCGTTACTGCCAGCTCTTGACCAGCTCATCGTAGTTGACGGTAATTGGCTTTTCCTTCTCGTTCTCGATCTTCAACTGAGGAGCGAGATTGCCGGCCTTCACCGCTTCGGCGTTCCAGTATTCGAGATCGTGCTCTTCAGCGAGCTTCGGCCCGATGTCGCCCTGAACGCCTGCACGCTCAAGACGCTCCATGACCTTCTCCTGCTCGGCGCAAAGTGAGTCCATGGCTTCCTGAGGAGTTTTTGCACCGGAGGAAGCATCTCCGATCGCCTGCCACCAGAGCTGGGCGAGCTTCGGGTAATCCGGAACGTTTGTCCCGGTCGGCGACCACTGCACGCGGGCCGGCGAACGGTAGAATTCGATCAGGCCGCCGAGCTTGGGCGCACGCTCGGTGAAGCTCTCATGCTGGATGGTGCTTTCGCGAATGAGCGTCAGCCCGACGTGACTTTTCTTCACATCGACAGTCTTGGACGTGACGAACTGAGCATAAAGCCAGGCCGCCTTCGCCCGATCGTCCGGTGTCGACTTCAGCAACGTCCAGGAACCGACGTCCTGATAGCCCAGCTTCATGCCTTCCTTCCAATAGACGCCGTGGGGCGAGGGGGCAAAGCGCCACTTCGGCGTGCCGTCTTCGTTGACCACCGGCAAACCGTCCTTGACCATGTCGGCGGTGAACGCCGTGTACATGAACATCTGCTGGGCGATCTCGCCTTGGGCGGGTACCGGGCCGGATTCGGAGAATGTCATGCCCTGTGCGGCAGCCGGTGCATAGGCCTTCATCCAGTCGAGATACTTCTGGATGGAGTAGACGGCTGCCGGCCCGTTGGTATCACCACCGCGGGCAACGCAGGAGCCGACAGGACGCGAGTTCTCGTCGACCTTGATGCCCCATTCGTCGACCGGAAGACCGTTCGGCAGACCCTTGTCGCCGTTACCGGCCATGGAGAGCCAGGCGTCGGTGAAGCGCCAGCCAAGCGACGGGTCCTTCTTGCCGTAGTCCATGTGCCCATAGACCTTCTTCCCGTCGATCTCGCGACCGGTAAAGAACTCGGCGATGTCCTCATAGGCCGACCAGTTGACCGGAACGCCGAGATCGTAGCCGTACTTCTCCTTGAAGTCCGCCTTGTTCTTCTCATCGTTGAACCAGTCATAGCGGAACCAGTAGAGGTTCGCGAACTGCTGGTCGGGTAGTTGGTAAAGGTCGCCATCCGGCGCCGTGGTGAATTTCAGGCCGATGAAGTCATCCAGATCCAGCATGGGATTGGTGACGTCCTTGCCTTCGTTCGCCATCCAGTCGGTCAACGAGCGTGCCTGCTGATACCGCCAGTGGGTGCCGATCAGATCGGAGTCGTTGACATAGGCGTCATAGACGTTCTCGCCGGACTGCATCTGTGTCTGCAGCTTTTCGACAACATCGCCTTCGCCGATCAGGTCATGGGTGATCTTGATGCCGGTGATCGCCGTGAAGGCTGGGGCCAGCACCTTGGACTCGTATTCATGGGTCGTGATGGTTTCGGAGACAACCTTGATGTCCATTCCCGCGAACGGTTGAGCCGCGTCGATGAACCACTGCATCTCCTTTTCCTGATCCTCGCGGGAAAGGGACGACATATCGCCGATTTCCGCGTCCAGGAACTGTTTGGCTTCCTCCATGCCTGCAAATGCAGACCCTGTCATTGCCAGCAGCACCGCTGCCGTTGTTGTCATCAGATGCCTTCGCATATCATCCTCCCAAGGTTGCGATTGCACTTACTCATGCGGAGGCAGGCGACCGCCTCCGTATTGCTTGCGTCAGACGGTTCTGAACACGACCATCGCGTAGAGAACGCTGACGACAAGAGCCCACCAGAGGCTGAGGTCGGACAGACCCAGCCACGCGAGGTGAATGAAGGCAGAGCCGAGCAGCGAGATGAACAGCCGGTCGCCCCGGGTCGTCTCGAAACGCAGGATGCCAATTCGTGGATGTCCTCCGGGCCGCGCATATTCCCAGACCGCCATGCAGGCCAGCAACGCGAAGATCGTCAGGAAGAACATCGCCGTCGGGAAAGACCAGGCCATCCAGCCGCCCGGGATGAGCGGTGCGGTCCAGTCGCGCGCGCCGTCCTTCACCGGAAGCGACATGGCCAGCGACATGGCGACCACCGCATAGACGACCAGAACGGCAGCGAATGCAACGGGCCAGCGGCGGCTTGAGTGATCGTGAGCTTTCGACATCAAACTCTCCCCAGGGCGAAGCCCTTGGCGATGTAGTTGCGAACGAAGTAGATGACCAAGGCGCCGGGGATGATCGTGAGCACGCCGGCAGCGGCGAGAACGCCCCAATCAAGCCCTGAGGCCGAAACAGTGCGGGTCATCGTCGCCGCGATAGGCTTCGCGTCCGTCGTCGTCAGCGTCCGGGCGATCAGCAGTTCGACCCACGAGAACATGAAGCAGAAGAATGCGGCGACACCGATGCCGCTTGCGATGAGCGGCATGAAGATCTTCACGAAGAAGCGGGGGAAGGAGTAACCGTCGATATAGGCGGTCTCGTCGATCTCCTTGGGAACGCCCGACATGAAGCCTTCGAGGATCCAGACTGCCAGCGGCACGTTGAACAGGCAGTGGGCGATTGCGACGGCGATATGGGTGTCGATCAAGCCGAACGCGGAATAGAGCTGGAAGAACGGCAGCGCGAAGACCGCCGGCGGGGCCATCCGGTTCGTCAGGAGCCAGAAGAACAGGTGCTTGTCGCCAAGGAACCGGTATCGCGAGAAGGCATAGGCCGCAGGAAGTGCGACGGTGACCGAGATGATCGTGTTCAGGACCACATAGATGATCGAATTGATGTAGCCGTTGTACCAGGAGGGGTCGGTGAAGATCACCGAGTAGTTCCGGAGTGTCGGGTCCTGTGGCCAAAGGGAGAAGGGGCCGAGGATCTCGGCATTCGTCTTGAAGCTCATGTTGACGAGCCAGTAGATCGGCAGGATGAGAAAGACGATATAGACGGTCGGGACGATCCAGGACCAGCGCGGCGTGATGTTCGAACTCATCGCAAACCTCCTATCGCTGCGTGTCGTGACTGGTCATGACGGTATAGAAGACCCATGACAGCAGCAGGATGATCAGGAAGTAGATGATCGACATGGCGGCTGCCGGTCCGAGGTCGAACTGACCCACCGCCATCTTCACCAGGTCGATCGACAGGAACGTCGTCGAGTTGCCGGGTCCGCCGCCCGTTACCACGAAGGGTTCGGTGTAGATCATGAACGAGTCCATGAAGCGCAGGAGGACGGCGATCAGCAGCACCCGCTTCATTTTCGGAAGCTGGATGTAGCGGAAGACGGACCAGCGGGAGGCGCCGTCGATCTGGGCTGCCTGATAATAGGCGTCCGGAATGGATACCAAGCCTGCGTAGCATAGGAGAACGACGAGGCTCGTCCAGTGCCAGACGTCCATGATGATGACGGTCGCCCAGGCGTCCACCGGATCTTGTGTGTAATTGTAGTCCACACCGAGGACACGGAGGTAGTGGCCCAGGAACCCGATATCGACACGGCCGAAGACCTGCCAGATGGTGCCGACAACGTTCCAAGGAATGAGCAATGGCAAGGCCATCAGGACGAGGCAGACCGGCACGCCGATCCCTTGCTTCGGCATATTCAGCGCGATGAATATCCCTAGTGGTATCTCGATGGCGAGGATCGTCAGCGAGAAGATGAGGTTGCGTAGCAGCGCATCCCAGAAACGGTCCGATTCCAGGATGTCAACGAACCAGTCTGTGCCGGCCCAGAAGAAGGCATTGTTGCCGAACGTGTCCTGGACGGAGTAGTTCACCACGGTCATCAGCGGCACGACTGCAGAGAAGGCTACGAGCAGCAGGACCGGGAGGACCAGGAACCACGCCTTATTGTTCCATGTCTTTTCCATGCTCAGCCTCCAAGCTCGACGCGCCAGGAATCGGCATAGATGCCGATTGCAGCTTGATCGAAGTGAACCCTTGGCTCGGACGGGATCTCCTCATCCTCCGGCACCACCACGGCAATCGGCTGTCCGCAGAAGCTGGCCCGCACGATCTTCTGCCGGCCGATATCCTCGACCTTGGCGATTGTGATCGGCATGCCGTCGCGGGAGATACGGATGAACTCCGGCCGGATGCCCAGCTCGAGCCTCTGCGGCGTCTGCACCGTGGGCGTGCCTGAGAGCGGGATGGTCTGGTCGCCGATGACGGCATTGGCACCTTCGATCGAGACCGGCATGACATTCATGCCGGGCGAGCCGATGAAATAGCCGACGAAGGTGTGGCTCGGACGCTCGAAGAGTTCTGCTGGCGTGCCGATCTGGACGATCTGACCGTCATGCATGACCACCACCTTGTCAGCAAAGGTCAGCGCCTCGGTCTGATCATGGGTCACATAGACCATGGTGAAGCCTGATTGACGATGCAATCGCTTCAATTGCGATCGAAGCACCCACTTCATGTGAGGGTCGATCACGGTGAGAGGCTCGTCGAAGAGGATCGCATTGACGTCGGAGCGAACGAGGCCTCGACCGAGCGAGATCTTCTGCTTCTGGTCTGCCGTCAGCCGCCGAGCGGGGCGCGTCGCCATGCCGGCGAGGTCCGTCATCTCCAGAATGTGTTCAACCCGCTTCCTGACTTCAGCCTCCGGTACACGCCGGTTTCGCAGCGGGAATGCGAGATTGTCGTAGACGGTCATCGTGTCGTAGATCACCGGGAACTGGAAGACCTGAGCGATATTGCGCTGCTGCGTGGAGAGATGGGTTACATCCGCTCCGTCGAACAGTATCTTCCCTTCGGTCGGATGAATCAGGCCTGATATGATGTTGAGAAGCGTGGTCTTGCCGCATCCCGACGGCCCGAGCAGCGCGTAGGCACCGCCGTCGTCCCACTCGTGATGGACTTCCTTGAGCGCATAGTCACCCGCGGCCTTGGCCTTGGCCTTGGCCTTGGCGCCGTACGCGTGGCGGATATGGTCGAGATTGATGCGTGCCATGTCCGCTCCCTCACATCTCTTCGTGTGCCGCACCCGCCCAGGAGCGACCGCTCCTGGGGTCGAATGCCATCAGGTGACGGGTGTCCAGGAAGAAATCGATCGACTGGTCGGGGTCGATGTCATGAATGCCGTGCGTCAGCAGCACCCATCGTGCTCCGGAAAACTCCAGATGGATGAAGCTCTCGGAGCCCGCGATCTCCGAAACCTGCGTGCGCGCCGTCAAGGGAACACTGGATGGCCGCGGCTTCAGTGAAAGGTGATGCGGGTGAAAGGCAACAGTTACCGGTCCGTCGGGGATGCCGGTCAGGTGCATCGGGACCGGGAGGATTTTCTGCTCACCGAGGAGGAAATCGTCACCGTAGCGGGCGACGTCGATGGTGTTCAGAGGTGGATCTGCGAAGGTTTTTGCCGAAACCAGGTCGGCCGGCTCCCGATACACCTTTATCGTCTCGCCGAATTGCGTCACCCGGCCCTCGGCAAGTGTCGCCGTATTACCGCCGAGCAGAAGCGCTTCGGAAGGCTCTGTCGTGGCGTAGACGAAGATTGCGCCGGACTCCGCGAAGATCTTAGGTAGTTCCTCGCGCAACTCCTCCCGCAGCTTGTAGTCCAGATTTGCCAAGGGCTCATCAAGCAGCACGAGGCTGGCATTCTTTACGAGCGCCCGCGCCAGAGCTGTGCGTTGCTGTTGCCCGCCGGACAGGTTGAGCGGAGTCCTCTTGAGATAGGGTGTGAGCTTCAGAAGTTCGGCCGCGCGGTGCACTTCGCGATCAATGGTTTTGCGGTCCTTGCCGGCAATGCGCATGGGCGAGGCGATGTTCTCGTAGACGGTCATGGCCGGGTAGTTGATGAACTGCTGGTAGACCATCGCGACGTTGCGGTCCTGCACCCGAACGCCGGTGACGTCGACACCGTCGAAATGGATCGTGCCGCTGGTGGGGATGTCCAGTCCAGCCATCAGTCGCATGAGCGACGTCTTGCCCGAGAGCGTCGGTCCAAGCAGGACGTTCAGCGTGCCCCGTTCAAGGCTGAGGCTGGTCGGATGAATATGATACTCATCCGCCACCACTTTCTCGACATTTCGAAGTTCCAGCATTCGGCTCCCGGGCCTCCTCCACCACGGGGAACCACATGCGTGCTAGCCGACGGACCTCGCCGGCACAGCCGCCATGTATTCCTCCAAGAGATTCGTTTCTTCCTGAGACAGGCGCAGCCCCTGCTTGGTCCTGCGCCACAAGATGTCTTCCGCGCGATAGGCCCATTCCCGCATCATCAGCCAGTCCACCTCGCGGGCATAGAGGTCGCTGCCGAAATGGCGACCAAGGTCCCGTTCGCTCCTTGCATCTCCCAGTAGCGAGGCTGCCGCCGTGCCGTAGGCTCGAACGAGGCGTCGCGTGTGTGCGTCTGTCAGGAACGGATAGACCGCCGACAGTGCCCGAACCTGCTCCTCGTACCCTAGCACAGGGAAGTCTCCGCCGGGCAGGCGACTTTTCGCGGTCCACGGAGATCCCTTGGTACCGATCTTCTCGCCGATCTTCTCAAGCGCATGTTCGGCGAGCCGTCGATAGGTGGTCAGCTTTCCGCCGAACACGTTCAAGAGGGGCGCGCCGTTCGCCTCGTTGACTTTCAGCACGTAGTCTCGTGTCGCCTCCTGCGCCTTGGAGGCACCGTCGTCATAGAGCGAGCGCACGGCGGAATAGCTCCAGACGATATCCTGGGCCGTCACCGGTTCCGAAAAATACTCGCTTGCGGCCGAGCAGAGGTAGTCGATCTCGCCCTGGCTGATCTTCACGTCCTTCGGGTCGCCTTCGAAGTCGCGATCGGTGGTTCCGATCAGCGTAAAGTCCTGTTCATAGGGAATGGCGAAGATAATGCGGTTGTCGGGGTTCTGGAAGAAGTAGGCACGGGGTCCTTCGAACTTCTTCTTCACGACGATGTGGCTGCCCTGTACCAGCCGCACGTTTCGACGCGCATTCGCGTCCACTGCGCCGGAAAGCACGTGATCCACCCACGGACCGGCGGCATTGACCAGCATGCGCGCGGAAATCTCGCGCCTCGTCCCGCTCGCGTGGTCTTCGACTTCGATGCTCCAGAAGCCGTCTCTTCGCCGCGCTGACACCACCTTCGTCCGCGCGAGAATCAAGGCACCTTTGTCAGCCGCGTCGCGTGCGTTGAGAACGACCAGCCTTGCGTCATCCACCCAGCCGTCGGAATATTCGAACGCCTTCGTGAACAGCGGCTTCAGGGGGGGCCCAGCCGGATCCCGTCGCATGTCCAGGCTTCTGGTGGGCGGCAGCAGCTTTCTGCCACCCAGATGATCATAGAGGAAAAGGCCGAGGCGGATCAGCCAGGCGGGACGCACGCCGCCCTTCTGGAAGGGCAGGACGAACCGCAGCGGCCAGATGATATGGGGCGCCATCGCCCACAGGACCTCGCGCTCCATCAGTGCTTCTCGCACCAGGCGAAACTCGTAATACTCGAGGTAACGCAGGCCGCCGTGGATCAGCTTCGTGGAGCCGGAGGACGTGCCGGCACCAAAATCGTTCATTTCGGCAAGGGCAACTTTATATCCGCGGCCGATGGCGTCGCGCGCAATCCCGCATCCATTGATGCCGCCGCCAATGACGAATATGTCGAATTCCGGCCCGTTCACGCTCGCCCCACGATTTCGGAAGTCGCATCAGGCGACAATAACGAAAGTCAGATACAGTTCATACGAGCTCAAAACGAATGTCAAACGAAAGTTTTCGGAATGCTGTCCGTTTCAACCAGCGCGACGCCACTTTCGGCGCAGATCCTTCGAAGCGACGGTACGGGGCAGTGATCCGTTATGAAGGTGTGGACTTGCGTGATCTGCGCGATCCGGACGGGCGCAGTTCGCTCAAACTTGGTCGAATCGGAAACGAGAATGACATGCCTGGCATTGGCGATGATCGCCTGAGCAACCTTCACCTCACGGAAGTCGAAGTCGAGAAGCGCGCCGTCTGCGTCGATGGCTGACGCACCGATCACCGCAAAGTCCACTTTGAACTGGCGGATGAAGTCCACCGCCGCTTCCCCGACGATGCCGCCGTCGGAAGCACGGACCACGCCTCCCGCGATGATCACCTCTATCGAGGGGAGCAGGCGTAATCGGTTGGCGACATTGATGTTATTGGTGATGACCATCATTTCCTGATGCTTGGTCAACGCCTCGCCCACAGCTTCCGTCGTCGTGCCAATGTTGATGAACAGTGAGGCGTTGTTGGGGATAAGTGCGGCGGCCGCCAGTCCGATCGCCTGCTTTTCCTGGGCTGCGATCTGCCGTCGCGCCTCGTACTGCATATTTTCGGTGCTGCTGGGAAAGGTCGCTCCGCCGTGGATGCGATTGAGCAGTTGGCGGTCGCAAAGGTCATTCAGATCCTTGCGGATGGTTTGGGGCGAGACGGTAAAGCGATTGGACAGCTCGTCCACCAGGACTCGCCCATGCAGTCTGGCCAGTTGGATGATTTCCTCCTGCCGGGGGGTCAGAAACATGCGCCGTCTTTCGTGTCGCTTTCGATTGAAACGACGGCATCATGGACGAGGTAGAAAACGAAAGCCAGCCCTTGTTCCCGCGGAGCTGGCTCTCATGGTTTCGTCAGTCGTGTTGCTTGTCACCCGCGCTTCGGCCGTCGGAGCTGCGCGCACGTTCTTCGAAGCGGTCAGCGCCCTTGGCGAGATCGCTGCCTTTCTCGGCTTCGACGTGCCGCTCTTCTGCCTTGCTGCTGTCCTTCAAACCGCGGGCGGATTCCTTGCCCTGTTCGGTCGGTGCCTCTTCGATGCCCATTGTCTCCTCCATCATTGTGCAAGAACAACTCGTCGCCGTGGCTGTGGTTCCGGTTTGCAAGGAACTCTGGAGCCAGTTTCCTCATTCTGTCCTGGCGACGAGGTGGTGCATCAAGAGATTGGCAGATGATGTCTGGGAACGATGAAGGATGGGGTGTCGGCAGCCGGTCTCACGAGGAGCGTATCCAGTTGCTTCGGCGACTGCGTCGGCTGAACAATCTCGCTCGGCTTCTCGATACAGCGGTGCGCGTGCCCGGAACCGGCATCCGCTTCGGGGCCGATTCACTTCTGGGATTGCTTCCGGTGATCGGCGATGCGAGCGGCGCGATCATCGGACTGGCGATCGTCAACGAAGGCCGGAGGCTCGGAGTGCCATCAGACAAGCTGGCGCGAATGCTGACCAATATTGCTGTCGATGCGGCTGTCGGAAGCGTCCCGCTGCTGGGCGACGCATTCGATGTCTACTTCAAGGCTCACAAGCGCAATATCGGCATTATCCTCGATCATTTCGATGTGGAGGCGGCGGAGTTGGCAGAGCCAAGACGCCGCTGATCGGCCCTGTCGCTGGGCTTGTCACGCGAGGAAATCGGCCCGGTGCGGTGTGAACGAGTCAACGAGGCGACCAGCTTCGAGCGCAACCACTCCATGCACGACATTCGATGGAACGATGAAGCTGTCGCCTGCCGACAGGACATCAGTCCTGTCCCCGACGGTAACCTCGAAGCGGCCTTGGGCGACATAGCTCGCCTGCACATGCGGGTGGGAGTGGGGTGCGCCGACCCCGCCGTCTTCGAAAGCAAACTCCACCATCATCAACTCATCGGTGTGCAACAGGATGCGGCGGCGATTGCCGCCGCCCAGGTCTGTCCAGTCACCTTCATCCTTGCGCGCGAAGATCTTCATATCGGTCTGCCTTGTCTGATCGGTCTGATGCCCGGGATCTGCTATCGGAGCATGTCCATGGGCACGGCGTCAACGTCGGTATAGTCGACATTGTCTCCGGCCATTGCCCAGATGAATGTATAGCTGGACGTTCCGCAGCCCGAGTGAATGGACCACGGCGGAGACACCACCGCCTCCTCGTTTGCCATCACGATGTGGCGTGTCTCGGTCGGCTCGCCCATGAAGTGGAAGACCCGTGCCGTCTCCGGCAGGTCGAAATAGAGATAGGCTTCCATGCGCCGGTCATGAACGTGACAGGGCATGGTGTTCCACACGGAGCCGGGAGCAAGTTGCGTCATCCCGACGACAAGTTGACAGGTTCTTGCACCTTCTGGGTGGATGAACTGGAAGATCGAGCGCTCGTTCGAGGTCTCTCTGCTGCCGAGGTCGATACGCTTTGCATCGCCGATCTGGATCAACTGCGTGGGGTGCTTCTGGTGAGCCGGGGCACTGAGAAGGTAGAACTTCGCAGGCGTGGAGGCGTCGTCCGATGCGAACGCCACGCTGCTTCCCATCCCGACATAAAGCATGTCGCGGGTTCCAAGGGCATGACGCTCGCCATCGACCTCGATCGATCCCTTGCCACCGATATTGACGACGATCAGTTCGCGGCGATCGAGGAAGCCGGGGGTTCCCGTCGGCTTGATTGTTTCCAGCGCGAGCGCGGCGTTTGTCGGCGTTGCGCCGCCGATCACCATCCGGTCGTAGTGCGTGTAGGTGAGGTTCACCCGACCGGAGACAAAGAGATTGCCGATGTGGAAGTTGTCGCGAAGTGCGCTGCTGCCCATCTGCGCCCCCGTTGCCGGGTCAAAGGCCTGGCGGATGGAATAGTCTGTATGGTTTGCAGTCATGGCGTCCTCGCTGTGATGGTCATTGTGGTTCAGGGCGTCGCGGCGGAACCGAAACGATAGTCCGCCTGCTGACCCGCCAGCCGATCTCGATAGCGTCGCTGGCTTTCTGTCAGGTGCGCTCGCATTGCAGCACGCGCCGCCTCGGCATCTCCGGCAGAGATAGCCTTCAGAATGGCAAGGTGCTCCCGCTGGAGCATGACCTGGTACTCCCTCGTCAGGAGGCTGTCGGTGCCCCAGGGAGATGTGATGTCGCAGGGAATAGCCCGCATGCCCAGGGCATCCAACACTTCAACGTAGAATGGATTGTTGGTGGCTGCAGCGATGGCGCGATGAAACATGAAATCACTGCGCCCGGTGGCCTCGCCCATGGCAAGCAGCCGGTCGAACTCGAAGAAGGCCTCCTGAATGGCAGCCTCCTGGGCAGCATTCCGGCGCTGTGCCGCAAGACCCGCGCTTTCGATCTCGAGCCCCATGCGGACCTCGATAACATTGAGGGCATGCGAGATCTTCATCCCGATGTCCTGCGTGATCGACGAGAAGGCCATGGCAGGCCGTTCGCAGACAAAGATACCCGCGCCCTGGCGAGACTCGACCAGCCCATCGGCTGCTAGATTCGCAACCGCTTCCCGGATGACAGTGCGGCTGACGCCGAAGGCCTCCGTGAGCTGGCTCTCCGTCGGAAGCTTCTGTCCCACGCCGATATCGCCCGCCAGTATCTGGGAACGCAGGGACGCGGCGACGTGGGCCGAGAGTTTCGGCTTGCGTTCAACCTTGGTTGCGACGGTCAGATCTGCAGGCATATCCGCGTCCTATTTGAAAACGCCCGGCAGCCATAGCGAAATGGCGGGGACGTAAGTGACGAGGCCGAGGACGGCAACGCCGGCGAGATAGAAGGGCCAGATGGAGCGCATCGCCTGCCAGACACTGATCTTACCAACCGCACAGGCGACGAACTGCACCGCACCGACCGGCGGCGTGTTCAGGCCAATGCCGAAGTTCAGGATCATGATCACTCCGAAATGGACAGGGTCGACGCCATAGGCCTGCGCCACCGGCAGGAAGATCGGCGTGGCAATGATGATGGTCGGGCCCATGTCCATGAACGTGCCCAGGAAGAGCATCAGGATATTGAGGAGCAACAAGATGATCAGCGGGTTGTCCGAGATGGTGTTCATCCAGGCGATCAGGGCTGCGGGCACCCGGAGGAAGGCCATCAACCAGGAGAAAGCGGCTGCCATGCCGATGATGAGCAGGACCATTGCGGTGGTGCGCACGGCGCCCATGGTGGCATGAACGAAGCCTTCCCAAGTCATCTGCCGGTAGACGAAGACCGTGATGAGCAGGGCGTATAGAACGGCAATGCACGAGCTCTCGGTGGCCGTGAAGATACCGGAGCGGACGCCGCCGAAGATGATGGCGATCAGAAGCAGGCCAGGGATGGCAACTGCTCCCAGGTGAAGTGCGATCTGGAAGCCGGGGAAGGATTCAACCGGGTAGCCGCGGCTGCGAGCCACGAAATATGCGGTGACCATCAATGCGAGTGCGAACAGGAGGCCGGGAATGACGCCGGCAGTGAAAAGATCAGCGATGGAGATCTTCCCGCCCGCAGCGATGGAATAAATGATCATGTTATGGGAGGGCGGAAGGAGAAGGGCGATCAACGCCGCCATCGAGGTCACGTTCACGGCGTAGTCTGCGCCGTAACCTCGTTCCTTCATTTGCGGTATCATCAAGCCGCCCACGGCTGCTGCCTCGGCAACTGCTGACCCGGAAATGCCACCGAAAAGGGTCGCGGTCACGATATTGACCTGACCAAGTCCGCCCCGGATGTGGCCCACGAGGGACGCTGCGAACGCCACGATCTTCTGAGCGATACCGCCACGAACCATAAGATCACCGGCGTAGATAAAGAAGGGGATGGCGAGCATTGAAAAGACGCTCATCCCGGAGTTCAATCTTTGGAAAACGACCAGTGGGGGAAGCCCGATATAGGCTACAGTCGCAAAGCTGGCCACGCCGAGACAGAAAGCGATCGGCGTGCCGATCAGCATCAGAAGGGTGAAGACGCCAAAAAGAATCCAGTATTCCATGAGCATCAAGCCTTCACGTTGGCAGTGTCGAGTTCGGCCGCCACTTCCGCAGGCGGCGTCTCATCCAGAATGTCGTCGATGGGAGCGCCTGAGAGCCTCAAAACGATCCGCTCCAGGGTGAACAGCACGATCAGCACCCCACCGCCGACCAGCGGTACGTAATCCCACGCGCCTGAAATTCCGAGCGACGGCAGCGTCGTGTTCCATGTCAGCAGGATGAGCTCCCAGCCGTACCAGATCATGCCGACGCCGAAGCCGAACGCGACGACGTCAGAGATCATGCGCAGCCATTTCTTGCCGCTACGGGGGATCACGTAGAGGATGACGTCGAAGCCGAGATGATAGTTCTCCCGCACCCCAACCGCTGACCCAAGAAAGATGAACCAGCTCATCAGCATGACCGCGCCTGGCTCGGTCCAACTCGGGGAGTCGTTGAGCACGTAACGGCAGAAGACCTGCCAAGCTACGAAGGCGGTCATCAGGATCAGGCCGATGCCGGCGCTCCACAGAGCCAGTGTATTGAGCCGGCCGAGAAGCCCAGCCGTAAGTTTGAGTCGGTCCGACATGGTGTGCTCGTGATTGCGCTTGTGGCTGTTGCAGATCGTTTCAGGTTCGACGCCCACCCGAAGAAGGGGCGGCTGGAGACCAGCCGCCCCGATCTTGCGTTACTGGACAGCCTTGACGTCATCCACCATCTTCTGGAGCACAGGGTCGGTCACGTGCTTGGCATAAACCGGTTCCATGGCATCGATGAAGCCCTGCTTATCGGGTGTGGTGATTTGCGCGCCCGCTTCTTCCACGATTTTACGGGACTCGCTTACCTTCGCCGCCCAGAGTTCGCGCTGCTTGGCGACGCTGTCTTTTCCCGCCTGGCGGAAGATCTCCTGATCCTCAGGCGTCAGCTGATCGAAGGCCGCCTTGTTCATCACGAAGACTTCCGGAAGGATGGTATGCTCGTCGAGCGAGTAGTGCTTGGCTACTTCGTAGTGCTTGGCCGTGTCGTAGCTCGGGAAGTTGTTCTCCGCACCGTCGATGACGCCGGTTTCGATGGAGGAATAAACTTCGCCATACGGCATAGGCGTCGCATTTGCGCCAAGTGCTGCGACCATGTCGACGAAGATGTCCGACTGGATGACGCGGAACTTCAGGCCCTTCATGTCCTCGACGCTGTTGATGGGCTTCGTCCTGTTGTAGAACGAGCGAGAACCCGCGTCGTAGAAGGCCAGGACCACGAGGCCCGCTCCCTCGAACGCCGTCTTGATCTGATCGCCGATCGGACCGTCCATGACCTTGTGCATGTGTTCTTCCGAACGGAAGAGGTAGGGCAAGGCCGGAACGATCGATTCCTTCACCGTGCCGTTGAACGGGGCCATGGAAACGCGGTTGAGTTCGAGAACGCCGGAACGAACCTGCTCGATCGTGTCCTTTTCCTCGCCGAGTTGGGCGGAGTGGTAGACTTCCACCTCGTAGCGGCCCTCGGTTCGTTCCTTGATCAGTTCGCCGAAATATTTCACGCCCTCAACGGTCGGATATCCGTCGGGGTGCGTGTCCGATGACTTCAATACTGTCTGCGCGAGCGCCGTGCTCGCAAACAGTGTTGCTGCGACCGTGAAGGCAGCAGCGACCTTTCCAAAATGCAACATGATGTTCTCCTCCCTGTTTCCTCGGCGCCACGCGCCACTCAAAGCCGATACGCTTTTTTCGCGAGCGTATAGGCAAGCTCTCTGGCCAGATCGAAGGCTTCCTCCTCCCTCAACCTGTGCTCGGCGACTAGGCGCGCCAGAAAGGCGCAGTCCACGCGTCGCGCAATATCGTGCCGCGCCGGTATGGATGGGAAGGCGCGGGTGTCGTCGTTGAAGCCGACGGTGTTGTAGAAGCCGGCGGTCTCGGTCGTCATCTCCCGGAAGCGGCGCATGCCCTCCGGGCTATCGTGGAACCACCAGGCCGGTCCGAGTTTGAGCGCCGGATAGACACCCGCCAGCGGCGCAAGCTCGCGGGCATAGGAGGTCTCGTCCAGGGTGAACACTACGACGGTGAGGTCACGCTCAAGGCCAACCGCGTCGAGGAGCGGCTTCAGCGCGCCGACATAGTCGGTCCGGGTCGGGATATCAAAACCCATGTCGCGGCCATGGCGGGATAGCATTGACGGCGAGTGGTTGCGCCAGGAACCGGCATGGATCTGCAGGACCAACCCATCGTCCAGGCTCATCTTCGCCATTTCCGTCAGCATCTGCGCCCGGAACTGGCGGTGATCGCCGGCGTCTCCCCTGCCGCTTCTGATCCTGTCGAAAAGGGCGGCGGCCTCCGCTGCGGAGAGGTTCGCCGTGTCCGCAGTGGCATGACCGTGATCGGAGGACGTGGCGCCAAAGGATTTGAAATAGTCGCGGCGCTTGCGGTGGGCGGCAAGATAGCCCGCCCATGTCCCGGTATCCTCGCCGGTGATCTCCCCCAACAGATCCAGATTGGCGGAGAAGCCTTCGAAGTCCGGATCGACAACCGCGTCGGGACGGTAGGCCGTCACCACACGGCCATCCCAGCCGCTCTCGCGGATCATCCTGTGCCAGCGCAGGTCGTCGAGTGCTCCCTCCGTGGTGGCGATAGCCTCGATGTTGAACCGCTTGAAAAGAGCTCGTGGCCGGTACTCGGGCTGGCGGAGCTTCTCGGCGATGCGGTCGTAGCTGCTGTCTGCCGTTCCCGCGTCCAGAGGTTCCTCGATGTGGAAGAGGGAGGATAGGACGTAGTCCATCCAGAGGCGGGTCGGGGTGCCACGGAAGAGATGGTAGTTCTCGGTGAAGAGCTTCCAGATCCGCCTGCCGTCGGTTTCGGTCTCTGCTCCATCAAGCCGCCTTACGCCCAGATCCTCCAGTGCGATCCCTTGACTGAAGAGCATGCGGAAGATGTAGTGGTCCGGAACGATCAGAAGCTGGGCGGGATCGGGGAAGGGCTCGTCGAGCGCGTACCACCGGGGGTCCGTATGGCCATGCGGACTGATGATCGGCAGGTTCGACACGGTCCGATATAGAGCGCGGGCAATCGAGCGGACGCCGGGTTCCGGCGGCAACAATACGTCCTCGTGTACCAGTGAATTCATCAAGACTGCCGCTCCTCCTTCGGCATAAGAATGGCTAGAGCAGCGAGGTGTGGTATGTCAACATACAAAAATCGGTATTTTGTATGACAACCATTTTATGCGGAGGAGGCGATATGCGGATAGGGGTGATCGGACTGGGTATGGCATCGGCACCACATGCCCAAAGCCTGCTCGATCTTCGGGATCGTGTTGAAGTGGTAGCGGCCTTCAGCCCGACGTCCGCAAGGCGCCAGACCTTTGCGAGCCGGTGGGGGATGCCCGTCACCGATACCCTCGACGGCATTTTTGAGAATCCACGAATCGAAGCCGTCCTCGTCCTTACCCCACCGAATACCCATCGCCAGTTGGTGGAGCAGGCCGCTGCCAGGGGCAAGCATGTCCTGCTGGAGAAGCCGCTGGATGTGTCACTGGAAAACGCCGAGGTACTGGTTAACGCCTGTGAGAAGGCTGGCGTGACGCTCGGGGTCGTGCTGCAGCACCGGTTCCGTCCGGTCAGCATCGCGATGTCACAGATCGTCGCCGACGGCCGATTGGGACACATCGTGGGTGCGTCGGCCAGGCTGTCCAATTGGAGGCCACAGAGCTACTACGACGAGCCCGGTCGCGGGACGAGGGCAAGGGATGGCGGCGGCGTGTTGTTGACGCAGGGGATTCACACGCTTGACCTTCTGATATCGGTTGCCGGTCTTCCAGTGGAAGCCATAGCCTATGCTGTGACCACCCCGGTGCATCGCATGGAGACAGAGGATCTGGTCGCCGGAGCAATCCGCTATGAGAACGGTGCGATAGGTACCGTGGGTGCAACCACCTGCGCCTATCCCGGTACGCCTGATGCGATCGAAGTGATCGGCACCAATGGGATGGCGAGGATAGAAGGCGCGACTCTCATAGCAAAATTTCACGACGGGTCCGACATCGAGATGGACGATGGCGCGGTCGGCGGCGGTGCGGGTGCCGATCCCATGGCGTTCTCGCACATGCATCATCGGGCTGTGATTGAGGACTTCGTGGATGCCGTCGAGAATGGGCGCTCCCCCAAGGTAAGCGGCCGGGAGGCACTGAAGGTCCATCGGCTGATCGAGGCAATGCTCCGGTCGGCCGCGACGGGTCGTCGGGAACAGGTCTGAGGCGCGATCGCCGAAACCGATCAGTAGTGATTTCGTGACGTTCAGGAAAGAAGCGGCGCCTGACGGCGCCGCTTCTTTCGAAAGTGTATCGTGCAGATTTAAACCTTGGCGCTTTCGCCGGCCTCGCGGAGTTCCACGAAGCGCGTTGTCACGGTGTGCAGGTTGTCGTCGATCCATTTCGCCATGTTCTGCTCCTCCTGCAGGTTCGCCTGGAGGGCGGAGGTCGCGGATTGGAAGCCGCCGAGTTCTGCTACAGCCAAAAGAGACTTGTAGGCAGCAATTTCGAAGTTCTCGAAGGCGAAGTTGGCAAAGGAGTTCTTGAGAATCTCATCACCCGCGATGGTATGGCCCATTGCGGCCATCGCACCGGTAAAGGACAGCGCCATGTCCTTCATGGAGGAGTGGCTTTCATCCAGTTGCTGAAGCAGTTCTTCGAGCCGCGTCATCTGCCCTTCCGTCTCGCGAATATGCTCCTCAAGGCGGCGGGCGACTTCCGGATAGTTCTCAATTCTCGAAACCTGCGGCTTCATGATCGACAGAGCCTGGTTTTCCATAGCGTGGGCGTTTTTCAGGCCGGTCACGAAGATCTCACGGGTCGCGCTGGTGTCAGCCATGTCATTCTCCAAAGTGGGTTGAAGTTCCGGGACACGAACCCCGGTGCGCAGCGAAAGTTCCGATCCGGTGCGGGGTTTGCAGCGTAGATTTTCCATTGTCGCGCGTTTATCCGTTAACTGGCGCGGGTATCGGGAGCAGGCGCTGATGAGTGGGGGAAGAAAGTGGATTGGCTGGCACTGAGCGAGGAGGAATGGACGGCCGTCCGCCTGAGCGTCAAGGTGGCGACGGTAGCAGTTGCCTGCAGCCTGCCAGTCGGCATCGCCATAGCGTTCCTGCTCGCCCGCGGTCGGTTCTGGGGTAAGTCCTTCCTGAACGGGATCGTTCATCTGCCGCTCGTCCTCCCGCCCGTGGTCACAGGATTTCTTCTCCTGGTCACCTTCGGCCGGCAGGGTGCGGTCGGCTCCTTTCTCCATGACTGGTTCGGCATCAGCTTCTCGTTCCGGTGGACGGGAGCGGCGCTGGCCTGCGCGATCATGGGTTTCCCACTGATGGTGCGGTCGATCCGCCTGTCCATGGAGGCTGTCGACACGAAGCTGGAGGAGGCGGCAAGCACGCTGGGTGCCCGTCCTGCCTGGGTATTCCTCACAGTCACGCTGCCGCTTGCCGCCCCGGGCATCATCGCCGGCATGATCCTTTCCTTTGCAAAGGCGATGGGCGAGTTCGGAGCGACAATCACCTTCGTGTCCAATATCCCCGGAGAGACACAGACTCTGTCGGCCGCGATCTACACCCTTACGCAGGTGCCGGGGGGCGATGCCGGGGCGATGCGGCTGACGATGGTTGCGATCGCGATTTCCTTTGCGGCGCTGGTGGCGTCCGAATGGGTGGCGCGGCGCGTCGGGCAGAAAGCTGTCGCATCATGAGGCTGACAGTTGAGGTGAAGCAGGCCCTCGGGACCTTCCAGTTGGACGCGGCCTTTAACGCGGAGGGTGGCGTAACGGCATTGTTCGGCCAATCGGGCTCCGGCAAGACCTCTCTTGTCCGCGCAATTTCGGGCCTCGCAAAACCCCAGTCGGGAAAAGTGCTGTTTGATGGCGAGATCCTGCTGGACACGGAGAAGGGGTGTTTCGTGCCGCCACACCGCAGGCGGTTCGGATATGTATTTCAGGAGGCAAGGCTCTTCCCGCATCTGAGCGTGCGGCGCAATCTGGGCTTCGGCCAGTGGTTCGCGTCCGCGAGGAAGGATGCGCGTGCATTCGAGCGGGTTGTCGATCTCCTCGGTATCGCATCCTTGCTCGACAGGCCGCCAACTCATCTTTCCGGGGGTGAACGCCAGCGCGTTTCGATCGGACGCGCCTTGCTGTCCTCCCCGCGGCTGCTGCTCATGGACGAGCCACTTGCTGCCCTTGACGACGACCGCAAGGCGGAGATCCTGCCCTATCTCCGCCGCCTCAGGGACGAGGCGGGAATCCCGATCGTCTATGTCAGCCATTCCGTCGCCGAGGTGGGGCAACTGGCCGATCGCGTCGTCATGATGCGAGACGGGCGCGTTGCCGCGATCGGCTCGCCGTCGGAGGTTCTTAAGGGGCACCTTCTGTCCGCCCATGAGCGTCGCGATGCAGGCGCCGTCCTGAGCGGGGTTGTCCGCTCGGTAGAGGCCGGTCACGGACTGGCCGTCGTAGCTTCCGGGTCCGTCGAGATCACGGTTTCAGATGCGGCTTTGCAGGAAGGTCAATCGGTGCGTCTGCATATCCCGGAACGGGACGTGATGATTGCAACAGAAAAGCCGGTTGGGATAAGTGCGCTGAACATCCTCCCCGGCACGATATCCGGGTTCGAGGACGATGAGGACGGGTCCGTTCGCGTCGCTATCGCTGTGGGCGAGGTGCGGATCTTCGCGCGGATCACCGCCTTCTCCCGTGACCGTCTCGGCCTTTCGCCGGGTCGAGGGGTCTATGCCGTTGTGAAGTCGGTTGCGCTTGCGCGCTGACCTTGCGTTGGCAAATAGTTGGAGAACGGAAGACCGTGCTGGCGCACGCGGCCGGCTTGTGCAAAATCCGCCCCTGAGCTTGGCGGGAGGCCAAGGGAGGTCAGACATGGATTTCACGCTCACCGAGGAGCAGGCTGCCATACGGCAGATGGCTCAGGACTTCACCCGTGAGGAAATTGCGCCGTTCGCCCTGGAATGGGATCGGGAGAAGCATTTTCCCGTAGAAACGATCCGCAATGCGGGTGCGCTTGGGATGGGTGCTATCTATGTTCGCGACGACATCGGAGGCACAGGGCTTGGACGTGTCGAATCGGCCCTAATCATAGAGGCGCTTGCGTCCGGTTGTCCGGCAGTCGCATCCTACATCTCCATCCACAACATGTGCGCCTGGATGATCGATCGGTTCGGCAACCAGCAGCAGCGGGAGCAATGGCTACCCGGGCTCGTGACCATGGAGAGGCTGGCAAGCTATTGCCTCACCGAGCCGGGGTCCGGATCCGACGCTGCGGCTCTCAAGACACGGGCGGTTCGGGAAGGTCATCATTATGTGGTCTCCGGCCAGAAGCAGTTCATCTCGGGTGCGGGCGCCTCGGATGTCTACGTTGTAATGGTGCGGACCGGAGATGACGGTCCGAAGGGCATCTCGACCCTGGTCGTGCCGGCGGATACGCCTGGTCTTTCGTTCGGCGCTGATGAGCGCAAGATGGGCTGGCATGCGCAGCCGACCCGGGCGGTCATTCTCGATGGCGCGCGCGTTCCCGTCGCTAATCGGCTGGGCGAAGAGGGAGACGGGTTCAAGATTGCGATGGCGGGCCTCGATGGCGGGCGCCTCAACATTGCCGCGGCCTCGCTCGGGGGCGCGCAGTCGGCCTTCGACAAGGCGCTTGCCTACATGGGCGAACGACGTGCCTTCGGGCAACCGCTGACGGCCTTCCAGGCCCTGCAGTTTTCCCTGGCGGATATGGCAGCCAATCTCGAAATGTGTCGGACGTTCCTCTGGCGCGCTGCCGCTGCCCTGGATGCCAAGGCTCATGACGCGACAACACTCTGTGCCATGGCCAAACGGCTGGTCACGGACCGGTGCTTCGACGTCGCCAACAACGCGCTTCAACTGCATGGCGGCTATGGCTACCTCGCTGAATACGGGATCGAGAAGATCGTGCGTGACCTGAGGGTGCACCAGATCCTCGAAGGGACGAACGAGATCATGAACGTGATCATCGCGCGCTCGCTGATCGGACGTACATCCTAGAGGCTATCGCAAGAGAGTTTTGGATCGGCCGCACGCTGCGCCGTCCGCTTACGGGAGGAAAGACATGGAAGACCGCGTTGCGTTCATCGGGCTGGGAAACATGGGCGGGCCGATGGCGGCCAATCTCGTGAAGGCAGGTTACCAGGTCGCGGGCTTCGATCTGTCGCCGGAATCGCGCGATACCGCTACGGGGAATGGTATCTCTGTCACTGCGAGTGCTGTGGAGGCGGTGAAAGAGGCAGGCGTCGTCGTGACAATGCTGCCGGCTGGCAAGCATGTGCTGTCGGTCTGGGAGGAGTTGATTGCCGCCGTAACGCCCGGCACGCTCCTCATCGACTGCTCAACCATCGACGTCGAAAGTGCCAGGCAGGCGCATTCCCTGGCGAAGACCGCAAGTTGCCTCTCGCTCGACGCGCCGGTTTCAGGCGGTACCGGCGGCGCGACGGCTGGCACATTGACGTTCATGGTTGGTGGAGCGAACGAAGCCTTCACGCGGGGGGAGGCGGTCCTCCAGAAGATGGGTAAGCGGATCGTGCATTGCGGTGATGCGGGTGCGGGACAGGCGGCCAAGATCTGCAACAACATGATCCTCGGCATCACGATGGCAGGGGTCTGCGAGGCATTCGTACTGGGGGAGAAGCTGGGTCTGTCCCACCAGGCACTGTTCGATGTCGCCTCGACCTCGTCAGGCCAATGCTGGTCGATCAACACCTATTGCCCGGTGCCAGGCCCGGTGCCCACCTCGCCGGCGAACAACGGCTACAAGCCGGGATTTGCCGCGGCGCTGATGCTGAAGGACCTGAAGCTGTCGCAGGACGCCGCTGGCTCGGCGGGCGCCAAGACGGAAATGGGAGCCCATGCGGCGGATCTATACGAGCGGTTTGCCGCGCTGGGGCACGGAGGCGATGATTTCTCCGGGCTGATCAACTTCCTGCGGGAGGGAAAGTAAGCCCCTCCGCCCGCTCAGTCATCGGCGTAACGCTGCTCGGCCCACGGGTCGCCCCGCATGTGGTAGCCGTTCTGCTCCCAGAAGCCGGCGCGATCGGATCCGATGAACTCGATCCGCTTCAGCCATTTCGCGCTTTTCCAGAGATACAGGTGCGGTACCACAAGCCGCACGGGACCTCCGTGTTCGGTCGCCAGCGGTTCGTTCTGCCAACTGTGGGCGAGGATGGCATCTTCTGCCGCGAAGTCGGCAAGCAGGAGGTTGGTCGTGTAGCCATCATAGCTCGTCAGCATGACGGCAGCTGCGTCGGCCTTGGGGGCGACCATGTCCATGACGTCCCGAGTCGAGACACCCTTCCAGTCATTGTCGTAGCGGGACCAGGTGGTGACGCAGTGAATGTCGGAGCGGCGCTCCGTCTGAGGGAGGGCGAGCAGGGCATCCCAGTCCAGCGAGCGAGCGTTCTCCACGAGGCCTGCAACGTCAAGACGCCATTGTGCCGTCGATACCTCCGGCTGCTCACCGAGATCCAGGACCGGCCAGTTCTTCACTAGGTGCTGCCCAGGCGGGAGCCGTTCGGTCTCAGGGCGCGCGGTCCTGCCCGTCAGGAAGCGGCCTTCGTGTGCCCATGCCCGTTTGCTGCGCGTCAGCTTGCTATCCTCGGGATGGGTAGGCTCGTCGCCCATGACATGTCCTTCCGTGAGATCTCGTCCTTGCCAGAGGCAATAAACTGGTAGATGTGGAGGCCAAATCAATGCCAGTTGCCGCAATCGCCTCTATTCGGATTTCCCATGCCTGCCTTCAATCCCCTCGTCGAGAAGCTCGCCCCGCCGCCCGTCCCCTCGGTCTTTGCCTGGGGCAGGGCATATGACGGGTCGCGCGGCCCATTGATCGATCTGTCGCAAGCCGTACCGGGCTATCCGCCGCATCCCGACATGCTTACCCTGCTCGGTGAAATGGCCTCTTCGACCGCCTATTGCGGCTACGGTCCAATCGAGGGGGACGCCGATCTGCGGCGAGCCTATGCGGAGCATGTGAGCCAGGTCTATGGCGCGACGCTGACACCTGAAAACACCCACGTCACTTCGGGATGCAACGAAGCCTTCGCCAGTGCCGCCATGACGGTCGCCGGCCCCGGCCAGACAGTGCTGATGACCAATCCCTTCTACTTCAACCACGACACGACGCTGGCAATGATGGGCGTCAAGATGCGCAGCGTTGCCTGCCGACCGGAGGACGGGTTCCTTCCGAAGCCCGATACGATAGCCGCTGCCATCACGCCCGAGGTGCGCGCTCTCGCGCTCGTTTCGCCGAACAACCCCACAGGAGCCGTCTATCCACCCGACCTGCTGCTGGCGATCTTCGAGCTGTGCCGCGCAAAGGACATCTGGCTGATCCTCGATGAAACCTACCGCGATTTCCTACCCGAGGCAGGCCGTGCACCCCATGGCCTCTTCGCCCAGGGTGATTGGCAGGAGCGCCTGATCAGTCTCTACAGCTTCTCGAAGTCTCTCTGCATCCCCGGTCACCGCCTGGGTGCGATCACCGCCGGTGCGAAGACCGTCGAGCAGATCGCCAAGGTCATGGACAATCTGCAGATCTGCGCGCCGCGGTCCGCGCAGGCTGCTGTCGCGCGGGCCCTGCCGATCCTGGCGGGCTGGCGGGAAGGTAACCGGCAGGAAATCGTCCGCCGTGCTGAGGCGCTGACGGTGACGATGGCGAAGCTGCCGGAGTGGCGGGTCGATTCGCTCGGCGCCTATTTCGCCTTTGTCCGTCATCCCTTTCCGGCGCTCGGATCGGCTGACGTGGCCGAGCGACTGGCCAGGGAGGCGGGGGTGATCTGCATTCCCGGCGCCTATTTCGGTGAGGGCCAGGAGGCCTACCTCCGTTTTGCCTTTGCAAATGCGGATGTCGAAACCATCTCTCTGCTGAAAGAACGGCTGGGGGATTTCCGGCCGGCCTAATAGAATGATCCTGTTTCGTTCTCGGATTCCAGCTATATAAGCTTGATCTGGAGAAGGACCGGCCATGGCACAGAGAGCAGGCAGCGCTGATCTTCCGCTTCACGGCGGCCGCGTTCCGCAATGGCTCGGGCAGCGCATGACCCGCCTCGGCGCGCTGATCACCGAGGCTGTGGTCCACCACTACGGCCGCGACGAATTCCTCCGTCGCATGGCGCATCCATTCTGGTTCCAGTCCTTCGGCGCCGTTATGGGCATGGACTGGCATTCCTCCGGCATCACCACGAGCGTGATCGGTGCGCTGAAGCGCGGGCTGACGCCGCTTTCGGCAGAACTCGGCATCCATGTCTGCGGCGGACGAGGACAGCATTCGCGCAGGACACCGGACGAACTCACGACAATCGGCGATCGCGTCGGGATCGACGGAGCGTCTCTCGCCACCACCAGCCGGCTCGTCGCCAAGGTCGACAGTGCGGCCGTGCAAGATGGCTTCGATCTCTACCTGCACGGGTTTATCGTGACGGACGACGGGAAATGGGTGGTGGTGCAGCAGGGAATGAACGGCGACCGGCGACAGGCCCGGCGTTATCACTGGCTGTCGGAGGGGCTGGAGAGCTTTCTGGACTCGCCCCATGCGGCGATCGAAGGGCGAGAGCAGGGCCGGATCGTCAACCTGGCCGACCGGCGGGCGGATGCGTCCCGCATGTCGCAACTGGAGATGCTTTCAAGCCTCGGGCCGGACCGGATCGTCAGCGAGCTCGTTTCATTCGAGCGGCGCGAAACGCCCCTCGATGCGGCGCAGCCGATGCTGCCGCATCTTTTCATGCCTGCCCATCACGATGTCCGCGAGAAGGATGTCAACATGAAGCGTCTTCACGGCACGCTGGCAGCGGCGGCGGACCGTGGACCCGCCGACTTCCAGCAATTGCTGCTCACGCCCGGTGTCGGCGCGCGCACGGTGAAGGCGCTTGCCATGGTCGCGGAAGTCGTTCACGGCGCCCCCTGTCGCTTTTCCGATCCCGCGCGTTTCTCGCTCGCTCACGGTGGGAAGGACCGCCATCCGTTTCCCGTTCCGCTCAAGGTCTACGATGAGACGATACGGGTAATGAAGTCTGCGGTCAGCAAGGGCAGGTTGGGGCGAGAAGAGGAACTGCAGGCGCTGAAACGGTTGGACGATCAGGCGCGGCGCCTGGAGCAATATGCGACTGGCCCGGATCTCAAGGAGATCGTGGCTGGTGAATTTCGCGATTCTCCCGCCCTGGGCGGACGCAGCATCTTCGGGTGGGAAGAAGAACTTGCAGCCCGCGGCTTGAAGCGAGGCTGACGTTTTCAACGGAACCAAGCGAGCGTTTCGGCCTTCTAGGTGCCATGACGATCATCGGTTACCACGCCTCCCACGAGCAGTTTTCCCCAAGCGAACTCGTCGCTTGCGTCCAAGCGGCGGAAAATGCGGGCTTCGGAGCTGTCATGTCTTCCGATCATCTGGCGCCCTGGAGCGAGCGGCAGGGACAATCAGGTTTCGTCTGGACCTTCCTCGGTGCCGCCATGCAGGCGACGAAGACGATTCCCTTTGGGCTGATTACCGTGCCGATGGGCTGGCGATATCATCCGGTGATCACCGCCCAGGCGGCGGCGACCCTCGGAGAACTCTTCCCTGGCCGCTTCCCCTGGATGGCGGTCGGGAGCGGGCAGGCCCTCAGCGAGCACGTGGTCGGGGAGCGCTGGCCGTCCAAGCCCGAGAGGAATGAACGGCTCCTGGCTGGGGTCGAAATCATCCGGTCGCTGTGGGATGGCAACACCGTCAGTCGCGAGGGCCCCATCAGGGTGGATGAGGCAAGGCTCCACACCTTTTCGCGAGAAGCTCCAAAGGTTATTGCAGGCGCACTTTCCATCGCCACAGCCGAATGGGCGGGAAAATGGGCGGACGGGCTGATCACGATCAACCAGCCGCGAGACAAGCTGTCCCAGATTATCGAGGCTTTCCGTCGTGGCGGTGGAGAAGGGAAGCCGGCCTATCTTCAGGTTCACGTTTCCTATGCCCCGACTGAAGCAGAAGCCCGCGAGAACGCATACGATCAGTGGCGGAGCAATACGCTGCCCGCCGCAGTCGCCGAGACGCTCAGGACGCCGGAGGAGTTCGATGCTGCCTGCGCCCGGGTCAGGCCCGAAGATATGGACGAGTTCGTCCGCATCTCGGCCGATCCCTCTCGCCACGTTGCGTGGTTCGAGGAAGACATGGGCATGGGTTTTGAGCAGATCTACGTCCACAATGTCGGACGCAATCAGTTGCAGTTCATCGATGTCTTCGGTGCGCAGGTCATTTCACGGCTGAAATGACCTGCCTTTGCCGCTCAGGCGGTCGCGCGTCGTCCTTCCGGCGCCATAAGGCGATCGGCGAGGTCCGAGATGCGCTTCATGGCGATGAGCAGCGTATCGTCGGGAACCGTAAGGGAGATGCGCAGGAAGCCGTTGGCCTGCCGGCCGAACGATCCTCCGGGCATGACCGCGACACCTTCCTGCTGCAGAAGCTCCCAAGCAAATTGAAGCCCGGTGAGGCCGGTTGCGGAGATGTCGAGAAGGATGAACATTCCTCCTTCCGGCAGCATGGGTCTCACAAGGTTGTTGCCGGCGAAAGCCTGGGCTGCAATCTCCGCGCGCCGGCGGTAGTTCGCGCGCATGGTCGGCGCCATGTGGAAGTCCTGCGAAAGCGCGAGCGCCGTCATGTCTGCAATGAACGGCTGGACACCAAAGAGCATCGTCTCGGAGACGGGAAGCAAGCGGTTGCAGAACTCTGCAGGGCCTGCGGCCCAGCCGCTGCGGAAGCCCGGCGCCGCATGGGACTTGGAGATCGACGAGACCACGATGGTCCGCTCTGCCAGTTCCGGCATGTCGAATGGCGATGCAAACGGGACGTCATCGAACACCAGTTGCTCATAGACCTCATCGCAGACGATCCAGAGGTCGTGCTTGCGGCAGATTTCCCCGATCGCGGAAATTTCACGGGCCGTCAGTACGGCGCCAGTCGGATTGTGCGGTGTATTGAGGAGCACCACGCGTGAGTTCGGCGTGATCGCCCGTTCGAGGTCCTCGGCCTGCATGTGGAACCGCTTCTCAGGACGAAGCGGAACCATAACCGGATGGGCACCGGTGGACGCGATCACCCCTTCATAGGTTGCGTAGAGCGGGTCGCCGACGAGTACAGCATCACCGGTTTCGACCAGGCCCGTCATCACGGCGTAGAGGGCTGTCTGGGTGCCGGGGAAGCAGAGGAAGTTCTGCTCCGTCACCCCGGTGCGGCGCTTCGCGTACTTCTCGACCAGTGCCTTCAGGACCGAAGGCTCGCCGCGTCCATTCGAGTAACGTATGCGTCCGGAATGCATGGATTTCGTCGCCTCGTCCAGGAGCGCCTTGTCCGGCGCGACATCCGGTTCGCCAATAGTGAGCTCGATGATATCGGCGCCCTCCTGCTTCATCTGGCGAGCGGCGGTGTGCACCGCCCAGCGGCCGGAACCGAGATCGGCAAGACGGTTTGTTATGGAGGCGTAGCGCATTTTAGGTCCTCTATTCATCTTCAAGCCAAAGACAGATCGCCCGGTGGAAGCCTCAGCAGGGCCTCCACCGAGACGATGGCTGTCCCGGCAATTTCGTTGTCTTCGAACATGTCCGGCGCGAGCGTTCCTTCGAGCCAGAGGCCGTCGATCAATCCGTTCAGCGCAATCGCATAGGAGCGGCACTCGGCGGCGCTCACCGTCCGCTTCCGATCTGCAAAGAAGTCCGAGAGGAGTTTTTCCAGTTCTCCGAGGAAGGCCAAATAGCTCTCGCGATGAATGGCGGCGAATGCGGGATCGAGCGGGATGTGGCTGATAAAGGCGGCCCACAGGGACAGCGTACGACTGTCGGTCACGGGTGGCGTGACGTTCGCGACGATGAACTGGCGCAGCCGGGTGCGTGGGTCATGTCCTTGAGCCGCTGCCGTGGTGGTCTGCGTGATGCCGTTCATCAATTGCCGGTAGGCAGCCTGCAGCATCTGGTCCTTGGTCATGAAGTAGTGACGGATCAATCCGGGCGTCACACCGGCGCGCGCCGCGATCTGGCGCACCGTTGCGCCCTCTATTCCAGCTTCTGCAATACAGTCCAGCGTTGCTGCGATGAGCTCTTCTCGCCGCTCGCCTTCGCTGGCACGGTGATAACTGCGGCGCGTATTCATGCAAGCCTTGGTCCAGTGGAAGGGAACATCCGAGATAGGGACACGGTGATATCACTTTCGTGTCCACCGTATCCGCTGTTGTTATACGTTTGGATAATAACCTGCAAGCGCCAAGTCAGCGGCGTCCATTGGCGAGCCGGGTCGCGGCAGGCAGCCGACGCAGGTACAGCATGGCAGCAGCGCCGACGAAGGGTCCGATCGCAAGCACGGAGAAAGTCCATTGCCATCCGCCCAGCAATTCGGCCAACCTGGGCAGCGCCCAGATCATGCCGATCGTCAGCGCGAAACCCATGCCCATCTGCAGGGAGAGAGCGGTGCCGATGTAATTGCGGTCGGCAAGTTCGGTGACCGCCGCCGAGAACTGTGCGGAATCGCCAATGATGCTGATCCCCCAGACGACGACCACGATGGCAAGGAGCCATAGCGGTCCGTCATAGGCGAAGCCAACGGTCAACGCGCAGAGGCCGGAGGCGATCATCATGCCGGCCGTCGTCGCCGTGCGTCCGACGCGATCCGAAAGCACCCCGCCAGCGAAGCAACCGACCACACCGAGAGCCACCGTGGCAAAGGTCAGGAGGGATGCATCCTGCGCCGTGCCGTAGTCGCCGGCCTCGAAGGCCGCCGTAAGGTAGGTCAAGAGCCATGCCCACATGGCATAGAGTTCCCACATGTGACCGAGGTATCCGATATTTACGAGGGCAACATGGCGGTCGCGCAGTACACGGCCGATCTGGTGTGGGTCGAACATAGCCTTGCCGTACGGAAACGGACCCTCTCTCACGCAAAGCAGGAAGAGCACCATGCTTGCAAGCGCTGCGATGGTCGACAGCACGACGACCTGCTGCCAGGCGATTGCGGAGGTCGTGCCACGGAAAAGATGTGGAAGAGCTGACCCGGCGGTTATCGCTCCGATCACGGCGGCGAAGGCAAGGCCGCGGCCGGCCACGAACCACGTGGAGACGAGCTTGAGCGCGGGCGGATAGACACCGGCGAGCGCGAAACCGGTGATGATCCGGCAGAGGATCGCGACGATGGGAGGCGGCTCGAGTAAGAGGGCAGCATTGGCGATGACGGCCAATGCAGCCGATCCGGCCATGAGGCGGTTCATCCTGATCAGGTCAGGCAGATTGAAGAGGCTCGCAAGCAAGGCGCCGGTGACGAAGCCGATCTGGACCCCATTGGTCAGCCAGGTCGCTTCAGCGGTCGAGAGGTTCCAGGCGCGGGTCAGCTCTGGAGCGATGGCGGTCGCTGAAAACCAGGTCGAGAAGGACAGGACGACCGCACAGCAGAGAAGGGCAAGGGTCGTCCAGCGTTGGCGCGCTTCGCTATCCCGTTGCACCAGTGGTTCTGCGGCCAAGTCCCATCGCCTCCTTACATGCCGATGCGCCGCATCCCGCGTCCGCTCAAGCGTTAGGCGACTGTAACCTGTTTGACGGTGGCGTCCAGCCGCTGCGTCCCGCTTGGTGGCAGGTGGTGTCGGCGCGCACGGCGTCGAGAGATGGACTTATGTACCGAGCCAGAGCTTGATGACCAGCCCGACGACAGTCACTGCAAGGACGCCCGCCAGCCACAGGCCGACGAACCACGCAAGCCGCCTGAGGGCCCCAGACGCTGCCATTAGTGGTAGCCTTCCTCGGGATCCACCTTGCCCCGGAACACCCAGTAGGCATAGGCGGTGTAGGCGAGGATCAGCGGCACGAGGACCAGCGCACCGACCAGAAGGAAGGCTAGGCTCTCGTCGGGAGCGGCAGCATCCCAGATCGTTACCGAGGTGGGGACAATATAGGGATAGAAGCTGATCCCGATCCCGGCATAGCCGAGCACGAAGAGACCAAGCGACGCAATGAAGGGACGGCTGTCGTGATGGGTGCGCAGGCCGTGGGCCAGCACCAGGAAGCAGGCGGCGACCAGAGCGGGGACGATCAGGCTGAAAGCTGCGGTCGGCCAGCTGAACCAGCGCTGGAGATAGAGCGGCTCGAGGAAGGGCGTCCAGAGGCTGACGATACCCATGGCCACCAGCGTGGCGACCCCGGCCACATAGGCATAGCGCCGTGCTCTTTCCGCCAGTTCTCCGCTCGTCTTCATGATCAGCCAAGTCGCCCCGAGCAGCGCATAACCGATCAGGACGGCCAGCCCGGTGGTGACGGAGAAGGGCGTGAGCCAGTCCCACCAGCCGCCCGTATACGCCCGGTTCTCAACCGGAATTCCCTGCACCAGTGCCCCCAGCGCCACGCCTTGGGCAAAGGCTGCGACCACTGACCCGCCCGTGAAGGCCCAGTTCCAGAGAGGCTCTGCCCGTTTGGTGCGCCAGCGATATTCGAAGGCGACGCCTCGGAAGATCAGCCCAAGCAGCATGGCAATGATCGGAGCATAGAGCGCCGGCAGGATGGTAGCGTAGGCAAGGGGGAAGACGGCAAGCAGCCCGCCGCCGCCGAGGACCAGCCATGTTTCGTTGCCGTCCCAGACGGGCGCAACGCTGTTCATCATCACGTCCTTCTCATGCTTCTCCGGGAAGAACGGGAAGAGAATGCCGACGCCGAGATCGAAGCCGTCGAGGATGACGTAGGCGAGGACCGCGAAGGCAATGATGGCGGCCCAGATGAAGGCGAGATCAAGCTCCATGACGCACTTCCTCGTGTTTGGCTGCCTGAGGGGCAGGCGTAATACCCGCCGTACGGATCGGGCCTTCATCGAGGTCGCCCATCGGATCGCGCGGCAGGCGGGACATCAGCCGGAGAATATAGAAGGTGCCCGCACCGAAGATCAGGAAATAGACAATGATGAAAGCGATCAGCGAAGTGGCAACCGCCGGTGCCGCAATCGGCGAAACGGAATCGGCCGTCAGAAGATGACCGTAGACGGTGAACGGCTGTCGCCCCACCTCGGTAGTGATCCATCCCGCCAGGACTGCAACAAATCCTGCAGGTCCCATCACAATCGCAGAGCGGTGCAGCCAGTCGCTGCCATAGAGTGAGCCGCGCCAGCGACAGTAGAGGCTCCACAAGCCGAGGCCGAACATCGCAAAGCCAATGGCGATCATGATGCGGAAGGACCAGAAGACGATCGGGACCGGCGGATGCAGTTCTTCGGGAACTGTGTCGAGACCAGCCAGAGGTGCATTCAGGTCGTGCTTCAGGATGAGACTGGAGAGCTTCGGGATCTCCACTGCGTAGTCGACCCGTTTCTCCTCAGGATTGGGGAGGCCAAAGAGGATCAAGGGGGCTCCATCGGGATGACTTTCGTAGTGGCCCTCCATGGCCATGACCTTGACCGGCTGATGCTCGAGCGTGTTGAGGCCGTGCATGTCGCCTGCGAGGATCTGAAGGGGTGCGACGATCGTCAGCATCCACATGGCCATTGAAAACATCGTTCCCGCGCGAAGCGGCGATGTGCGGCGCAACAGGTGGTAGGCCCCGACAGCCCCCACAACCAGTGCAGTGGTCAGATATGCTGCCAGCACCATGTGCACCAGCCGGTATGGGAAGGAAGGGTTGAAGATGATGGCCCACCAGTCTTCGGGCACAAACTGCCCTGCGTCGTTCATGGCGAAGCCGGCCGGCGTCTGCATCCAGGAATTCACAGCGAGGATCCATGTCGCCGACATCAGCGTGCCGAAGGCAACCATGAGCGTGGCGAAGAAATGCAGGCCGGGGCCGACGCGCTTCCTGCCGAACAGCATGACCCCGAGGAAACCGGCTTCGAGGAAAAAGGCCGAAAGGACCTCGTAGCCCATCAGCGGACCGATGATGGGCCCAGCCTTGTCGGAGAATACGCTCCAGTTCGTGCCGAACTGGTAGGACATCACGATGCCCGATACCACGCCCATCCCGAAGGCCAGTGCGAAGATCGTTTTCCAGAAGTCGAAAAGCTCGAGATAGACTTCCTGCTTCGTCCACAACCACAGGCCCTGAAGCACCGCCAGATAACTTGCGAGTCCGATCGAGAAGGCGGGGAAGATGATGTGGAAAGAAACAGTGAAGGCAAACTGAACCCTGGCCAGGAGTGTAGCGTCGAGGTTTTCGAGCATCGTCCATCCTCACTTAACAACTGCAGCGACGGGTCCGCTGGTTGGAAAATGGGTTGAATGCCAGGGAGGTCAATACGGACGGATTGACGCAGAGCCGTCGGAAGAAAGACGGCGCACTCCCGAAGGAGGCGCCGAGTTGGGGAGGGTACTATGACGCTGTCGTCCGCATTCTACAGCTTTCGACGGGTGATCAACCGCGGACGCAGTAGAAAGGTTCCCGCTGTCGAGACAGGTTTCGGTCCGGAACAATCGCATCCGGCTCAGGTTCGGGTGCGAGATGTTGAAAGGAAGGTCAAGATGAGCAAATCGGTAGAGACCACCGACCATAAAGAAATCCGCAACTGGATCGAGGAACGCGGCGGTCACCCGGCGCGCGTCAAAGACTCTGGCGAAGGAGGCATCCTACGGGTGGATTTCGGCGAGCCGGAAGAGTCGCTGGAGCCGATCGAGTGGGATGACTTCTTCGACATATTTGACAAGAACGAGTTGTGCTTCCTCTACCAGGACGAGACCGCCAGCGGGAAGACCAGCCGGTTCAACAAGTTCGTATCTCGCGGCAAGAGCTGACGCGCTCGGCGGAACAGGTTCCCGAGGATTAGCGCGCCATTCAAAGGCGAATGGTTGCCAGCAGCGGCAGGTGGTCGGATGCCCTGCGTGTCAGCGAAGTGGAGATCACTTCCGCGTCCAGCACTTCGATGCCCTCCGATACGAAGATGTGATCGAGGCGCATCACCGGATAGCGGGATGGGAAGGTGGGCTGCGGCCGGCGCGGCGCTTCCAGTTGAACATCCTTCAGATGCTTCGTAACAAGGCGATAGGAGGCGGACCTGCCGATGGAATTCAGGTCGCCGATGAGGATGCGTGGTTTGTCCGCATTGTCGGGATTGCCGAGCCAGCCGGGACCAAGCAGTGTCGTCATCTGGCTGACGCGATCCCTGCGGCGCAAGCCCAGGTGAGTATTGAAGACCTGGACTGTCTGATCTCCGGCAGTCACTTCCGTCCACAAGGCCCCGCGCTGCTCGCCAGAGGATGGAAGCATGGCTCCCTTGACGAATCGCATAGGTAGCGCGGTCAATACAGCGTCGCCATAGCGTTCTTCGGCCACGTGAAGTGCCGCATGGAAGTGAAATTCCATGCGCAGGAGCGACGCCACGACGTGTACCTGATCAGCGCCACCGGTCCGTCGGCGCCCGACATCCAGTTCCTGCAGGCCGATGATATCGGGAGCAATGCTTGCGATCACCTCGGCAATGCGCGCACAATCGAGCTTTCGGTCGGTGCCGATGCAACTATGGACGTTGTAGCTGAGGACCTTGAGGATGGTGCCGGGCTTGGCTGGTGGTTGCTGCGGAGTGGCTGACATGAGCGGGGGAACCCGTTTGTCCGGTTTTCGTTCCCCGTTCACGAACTGAGAGAGGGAGCGGATGGTCACGAGGCGACGCGTTTTCAAGATTCTGGCTGCATTGGCGATCGTGGTCGCGGCCTTCCTCGTCTACCGTAGTCTCGGACGCTATAGTTTAGAGGAGATCCGGCTGTCGGTGGGTTCCATCCCGCAGCAGAGATTGCTCTTCGCCTTCGCATTCGTCGTCGGCTCCTATACGTGTCTCTCTGGTTTCGACTGGCTCGCCGTGCGCTATGCGGGTCACGCCTTGCTCTATCGGCAGGTGGCGCTTGCGTCCTTTTGCAGCCTTTCCATCGGCCACAATGTGGGGATGGCTGCCCTGAGCAGCGGTGCGGTGCGCTACCGCTTCTATTCTCGCTGGGGGCTTTCGGGCGAGCAGGTTGCCAAGGTCATCATCTTCTGCGGCGTCACCGTCGGTCTAGGCCTGGTTACCCTTGCCGGTTTAGCGCTGACCATAACACAGGGGCGGGGCGGCGACCTGCTCGGCATCAACGAGGTGACAGCGGTTACTCTGGGCTGCATCTGCCTCCTGGTGCCGACGCTGTACCTGCTGATCTGCTGGCGCGTAGAACGGCCCCTTATCCTGTATCGGTGGAGCTTCCAGCCACCCTCCGTCTGGCTTGCCCTTGGCCAGATCGCGGTCGGCACGCTCAACTTTGCCTGCGTCGCCGCATGCATCCATCAACTCATGCTGGGCATTTCTGCGGTCAACTACCTGACGGTGGCCACTGCCTATGTCACTGCGAACATCGCTGCCCTGATCAGCCACGTGCCCGGAGGCCTGGGTGTGCTGGAAGCCACCATTCTCGGCGTTCTTCCCATCGATGCGTCGATCGGCGCGCTGGTTGTCTTCCGGATCCTGTACTTCTTCGTTCCGCTGATGGTGGGCGTGCCGACGCTGGTGGCGAGCGAAGCCTATTTTCGCCGCCAGCCGCGCAGGAGGATATCAAAGCAGCCGGCGGGTTAGGCGGGAAAAGCTCCGCTTCGCGAAGGCCAGCATGGGGCGAATTGGCCAGAAGGGCTGCTTCGGATCGATGATACCCGTGCCCACGACGGATTCCGTGTCGCCCTCCTTGGGACCGACATGAAATTGACGCAGCCCGCGTGGGGATGTGTTGAGTGCGTCGATCGCTGCGATGAGGGAGCCTGTGATGCGGATCTGTTCGGACACCTGCTCGGGTGACGCGTCCAGATGTTCCGCAATGAGATCGTCGCGCACCCGTTCGATCGCCTGGCGTCCTTCAGCGCTATATGTCTCCAGGGCAATATCGCATTCGGTGTCCAAGCCTTCAGACCGGTTATTGAGGTTCGAGGAGCCGACGCGGATGAAACGATCATCGACGATGATCACCTTCGAATGGACCACGATCTCCCGGTCATTGCCCTGTGCGTCCGGGGTTACCGCATAGTAGACACGCAGCCGGTTGTACCGATCGGCCCGCATGAGCCTGCGGATCAGGCGGTTGCGGTTCTTGCCCATCATCAGTTGCTCGAGGAAGCCGTGGGACTCGCGCGTCACGACGACCACGATCTCCGGCCCCCGCGGCTCCTTCAGCCGTCGCGCAATCGTTCTGGCGACACCGAAGGAAGCCAGATATTGCGTCTCGATATACAGGTGGCGCCCCGCAGCGCGTAACGCGTCATGGGTCAGGCGGATGGCTTCCCTGTGGCCGCGCCGACCCTTCCATTTCCAGGCTTCGGTCAGGGCCAGTGCCGCAGAGCAATCTCTCAAGGTGGCGTCGAGATCGTCAGGCCAGGGGTTGGGGCCTTCGAGGGCGGGTAGCGGCTGAAGTGTCTCGCCTGTCAGCTTGCGCCATCGGCGCCGCGCGACATCACCTATCAATACGGCTGCAGGCCCAGTGACAATACTCTGGACATCATGAACCGGGCCATAGGCCGTGCCGTCGGGAGATTTCCGGAGAGGGTTATCAGATCGATGCTCGCGATCATCCCATCTGCGGGCGGTGAGGTCGATCCCGCCGAGAAACGCGGTTTTATCGTCGATGGCGACGAGCTTCTGGTGATGGCTGGCGCGCAGCGGATGGTCGAAGTCGAATTTCAGGGTGATCCGCTCGTGGTCGCTCCAATCCATCCTGCCGAACATCTTCAGGCTCTTGCCGGAGTAGACCGGCCCCATGCCCCAAACGATGAGCCGCACCTCCAGGTCCGGCCGGCTTTCGACCAGGCTCCGAAGCCGCTCGCCGAGCGTCGGGCAGTCCGGATCTTCCGGTCTCAGTCGAATATCCGGATTAAAGTCCCAGCCGATGATGAAGATAGAGCGCCGGGCATGCTCCAGAACCTGGTCCAGGCGGCGGAAGTAATCGGCCCCGTCGACCAGGAATGCAGCTTTCTCAGCGCGGGAACTGCGCCATGCATTGTGTCCGGGCTTGATGATTGGATTTGTACGGGATTCCTGGTCTGCCGGAAAAGCGGTTGTTGTCACGTCCACCTACGCACCCCTTGATAGCGATCGTAGATGAACGCGCGCAGGTTACTCTAGTTCCATGAGGTTCAGCCAGCGTACTAGGCGTAGACAGGCGGATCGCTCGTCTCGTCAGGATTGGGTACTGGATCCTCGTCCGGTAGTCGATCTGGTTCAGGCTCGTCGATCGGCGGCACAGGGTTGAGATCCGGTGCCGGGACTGGCGGGGTTTCGTGGGGCTCTCTTGGATCTGGCGAGTTGATGTCCGTCTCCTTTGTACCTGATCTAGTTCTCGATCGCCGCCGCGCCTATCATCGCGTCTGCGTGGCTCAAGTTCCGCATCAGGCGACCTTGTTCCTTGTCGCTACAATCGATGAACTGCAGATGCCGCCCTAAGTTCCCGTTTTTGTCGGAACCGGTCTGATAAAGGTCGAGTTGAGGGTAAGCGCTCGAGTCCCTGAGGAGATCAAGATGCACATGAAGGATCGCTTTATTGCCTGGCTTCGCGACGCGCACGCGATGGAGGAGCAGGCGCTGACCATGCTGACCGCGCAGGCCAAGCGGATACAGAGTTATCCGGAACTGAAGGCGCAGATAGAGAGGCATGTTCTGGAGACGCAGGAGCATCTGCGTCTTCTCCAGGAATTGCTGGATACCTTACCATCCGGTGGGATTTCGCTGGTCAGGGATCTGACGGGGAGACTCGCGGCAACGGCTCAGGGGCTCGGAGGTGTCCTGACATCCGACGAGGTTGTGAGGGGAGCGATGGCGGGTTACGCTTTCGAGCACATGGAAATTGCTGCCTATCGTGTGCTCATCGCTGCGGCTGACGAACTCGGTGAGGTCGAAGCAAAAGCGGTCTTCGAACGAATACTCCAGGAAGAGATTGCCATGGCTGATTGGCTTGAAGGCAATCTGGACGACACCACACGTCTCTACCTTCTCCGGGACGAGCGAGACCTCCAGGCCAAGCGATGAGTTGTGGCAACTTATGCCTGCAGGTGAGAACCTAGATCCTTCTCTTCTCGCAGGCCCTGCTGATAGAGTTCGAAGATGCGAGCGGCGAGCTGGTTGGCCGCTTCCCCCTTGCCGTCCACGCCTCGTGCGGCGCAGGCTGCGCTGAACAGCCTCTGCATGCAGGCCAGATCCTGCGGCTCGAATGCACTTCCCTGAATATGCTGCGTCATTGGTGGCCCTCCGTGGTCCGGAGCAACGTCCTGGCGCCATGTGGTCCCGGCGCTTCCAAGGTATGACGCAAAGCCTACTCCTCCCACGGCAACATGCAAGCGCCGTGGGAGGTTAGAATCGTTCACGAATGGCCGATGTCTGAATTCTCACGCAGACTTTACAGGTTACCTCTCCAGGTGATTGTCCTGGTGGTCGTGAAACTGTTCTGTCTGTACACTCTTGCTGTCTAGACCGCGCTCCTGCGAATGCTGTGCCTTGTCGCGGTTCGACAGGACCATGTTGTCCGGCAGAACATCCTTGTCAACATCGGTGAGTGCTCCGGTTCCAGAGGACTTCCCGTGCGCGCCGGATCCGATGTGCTTTGAACTCGCGTTCGCCATTGCGATTTCTCCTTCCTGTTTGGGCAACCGGCGCGAATGAACGCGCCCCATGCCACCTTCACCCAACCACATCGGTGGCGATTTGATCCCGTTGCCAGCCGATAAGGGATCAGCCGAGTTCCAGCAGGAAGAAGGTTGTCGGACCGAGGGGGGTGTCGTTGCTGAGAGTGAAATCCACGGGGCCAGCGCGTTGAATGACCGGGGGATGGACAATGCCGTCCAGTCCGACCGGCAACAAACGCCAAGAGCCGGATCTCTGAGGCAAGGACAGTGAAATACTTCCCTTTCGGATAAGTACGGGAAGCTTTCCGAAGTCGTCGATCACCCGGTTTGCGGCATCCCGGAACCGCATGCCGGTGTTGCGGGTATCAGTCGCGTAGATAATGAGAATACGCCGGCTTTGCGCGAGGGAAGGGGCGCCATCGATGACCGAGGCCGCCAACAATCCTCCTCCCTCGGCGCCAATGATATGCAGGGAGCCAAGAGATAGGGGCGCTGTGACGGATGAAAACGCCGCAGCTTCCGTTCGCGGCGTAACCACCTGGAGGGTCTTTTTCGCGACATCGAACAGGAGCTCGCGCGTGTCGCTTTCGAAAACCCCGATGGAAGGATCGGTCCGGTTCGTAGAGGCCAGAAGGCCAGCATCTTTCATGGAGCGCAGGTGGTTTTCGGCCTGACCATCCGATCGCGGCTGCCCGATGGTGTAGGGCGTTCTGAGGCCCTCGCTTTTCTGCAGACCGATGCTAGAAACCAGGGCCAGAAACGTCAGCCCATCCGGCTCCGCCGCCTGCATGTCTCCCGTCAGATCAGAAAGGCCTTCGACGAGGAAGGGAATGGTGTTCCTTGCCCGGGAAACATCCTGTCGCCTGAACAGCAGGGCCGCAAGGGTTTCCCCGGCCCGTGCCACCGGATCGAGTGCAATGGCATAGGGAAGCATTGACTGCTTGTGCGCGAACGGCTCCCCGTAGCGCAAGGCAATGGGGCCGTGCCCATGGCGGCAAAGCGCATCCCAGCCCTGCAGGGCTGCGTAGGACGGAACAGCAAGTCCGGCCTCGTAGCGGTAGGGGTTCCAGAAGAGTTGGTCGTATTCACTCATGACGAACGGCTTTCCCAGCCAGCGCGCGGCTGCCGCCATGCGCAGATAGGCTGCCCCATCGCCAATCGAACTCTCGCCCGTGATCTTCGCGCCGGACTGATACCCGCTCACCCAGTCGTGGTAGGTATTCATGGTGACCGCCTGTAGTCGTGAGCGTGTGAGTGCGGTCTGGTTGGTCGGCCAGTTGTTATAGGAGCTGACGAGGCCATCATATCCGAGGCGGCGAACCACCTCCGTCATCTTCTCCAGGAGTGCTTGTTCGGCGCTGACGAAGTAGGCCTGCAGATCCCGCATTCGAGGCGTATCGTTGTATCGGTCGGCGGGCAGTCGGATCGTACTCGACTGCAGGCTTTCGCCTGGCTGCAGGTCATCCCAGGCCTGCTGGAGCTCCGCATCGCTCGAATAACGCCGCTGCAGCCATTCATTAAAGGGCTTACGCAACCCCTCCGGATAGTGGGGTTTCCCATTGCTTTCGAGGACGACGGTCTCGAATTCCATTCCGCCTTCGTTGACAAGGATCAGCAGTGCGAGAGCGTCGTCACGGATCGGAGCGACACCGGTATACGGGTTCACTCCGGCCAGAAGGCTGGTGACCAGTCGTCGCCAGTGAGAAAAAGCTTGTTCATCGTAGTGCATCTCGAGCTTCAATCCCGGAGTGGGGTCCCAGCGATGCTCGATACCGCCATAGCCTCCACTCCAGGATGTGAGGCCATCGATCATCCAGTAGATGCCCTCCTTCTTCAGCGCGGCCATCAGGTAGTGGATCCGGTCCAGCGTCTCGGGGTCGAAGTCGAAATCCCGGTCGCGCCCCATCATCAGGCTGGCGTCGACGAAGTGGAGACGGGCGAGGTTATAGCCGCGCATCGCCAACTGGCGGGCGTAGATGTCGGCAGTGGCGTGATCGGGGAAACCGCCGGAAGCCGGGCTCCAGGCGAGTGACGCACAGTGCAGCCGGAGCGGTTCCGAGGGCGCCTCGGCGCGCGTCATGCGTCCGCCTTCGCCAGCTGTCAGGCGAGCACCGGACCCCTCTATCGGGAGGTTGCGCAGAAAGGGGGAAAAGTCGAGTGGACTGCCTGCCGCGATGACAAGGTTCGTCTCCCGGACCGGAAGCCAGTCATCCGACGCGCTGACAGACTCCGGTCCAGCGATTGCCATCGCCATCCAGACCAGCCGGAGCATTTTCCGCATCCTGTCCTCCCAGTTCGCGGCTCTCGATCCATTGCCGCGGATCTCGTCGCGGCCGAAGATAGCCGAACGGTACGGCGGTGGTATGGAAAAGCCAGGCGACGACGGTGTAAAGCCCCATCGTGAAGCTGCGTTTGCGTAGCGACATCGCGGTGACTACAGCCGCCGCCAAGACAAGTACGGCAGACGCGGCTATAGCCTTCGCCGGAATCATGACCAGCACTGCGAGCGATGCCAGCATCCAGCATGCAACCAGTGCCCACAGCTTCAATTCCGGCAGATCGGCCAGAACGTTCTTCCAGTAGGGCTGTCCTACCGAGGCACGCAGCAACTCTCCGATCCCGAAGAGGTACTTCGTGCGCCAGCGTCGAACCAGCAGTCGATATGAGTTGATGCTGTGGCCGTAGTGTGAGACGAAGCGCCGGTCGAGCCGGTGGAGGAGCCAACCCTGGCTCCGCAACCGCACCCCCAGGTCGAATTCCTCATGGCAATGGAGATTGCGGTCGGTGAAGTAGCCAACGCGCTCGATCGCTGCGCGACGATAGAGACCACCACCATTCATTCGGTCGATGCTGCCAGTCCTTGCCTCGGGGGCGTTTCGCGTCACGCGCCTGGTGTATTCCAAGCTATCGAGCATCTGCTCCTCGACGTGGCCCGTGACACCTGCGACCTTCGGGTTCTTTGCGAGGAAGTCCAGTCCCTCGCCCAGGAAGGTCTCGTCCAGTTCCATGTCGCCGTCGATCAGGCAGATATAGCTGCCTTTGGCATACTGGTAGCCAAGCTGAGGGCCAATGCCGCAGCTTGGTTCGGCTGGAGGCATGATCTGCACGATACGCACCGGATAGCCGGTCGCAATCTCGATCGTGCGATCGGAGGAGCCGCTGTCGGCGACGATGATCTCGCCATCGACGGACGCGATTGCCGCCAGGGCGGTCTCTATGGTCCGCCCAATGCGTCTTTCCTCGTTCAAGGTTTTGATGATGACTGAGACGATCAACTTCGCTTCCCAATCTTCCCGCCAGCAAGGACGGATTGATAGACCGCTGTCGTGGCGCCAGCGATCGAGGACCAGGTGTAGTTCTTCTCCGTATGGCGGATACGGGCGAGGGCATCGTGCTCATCGAAAGGCTCGGCCAGTTTGCGGCGAAGGGCAGCAGCCAGGGCGTCAACGTCCCCCGGCGGGAAATAGTCCTGATCGGGAAGCTCAACCTCATGATTGGCGGGAATATCGCTGGCAAGCACGGGCAGGCCATAGCTCATGGCCTCGAGAAGGGAGATCGGCATGCCTTCGTGGAGGGAGGGCAGAACGAACAAACCCGCCTGCGAAAACAGTCCCGCGAGGTCATCGCCGCTCTGGAAGCCGGTCATCACGACGCCCGGAACGTCTCTCGCCAGGGCCTCTACTTCCTCGTGGTAACGGCTCTTGTGATCTGCTCCACCGACAATGGCGAGTTTCCAGTCGGTGCTGCGCAACTGAGCAAAGGCCTTGATCAGGTCCGTCTGGCGCTTCTCTGGCACGATCCTGGCGACCATGACGACGTAGCGGCGGCGTGTCAGGCCAAACCTCTCGAGAATTTTGGATTGTATAACGGCTGGCCGAACCAGGACACCGTTCGGCACGTGGCTGAGGGGGCGATCGTAGCGTTCCTGCATCGTCTCCGTCACGTCGCGGGAGACGGCAATCGTCGCATGCGACGTCTTCACCGCTAGCCGCTCCCCGAGCCGCAGGATCTTCTTTGCCTTGGCGCCCCATTTCTCGCGGTCGTAGTCGTAGCCATGGTGAGTGGTGACCACCCGCAGTCCGAACAGCCTTGCAAGGGGCACGAGCAGGCCAGGTCCGATTGCGTGGATGTGAAGAATGTGAGGACGCTTCAGGGCCGCATAAAGGATGCCGGAGAAGGTATGGACAAATGCCTCCAGTATCATCGAACGCGGTGCCCGAAGCGGCGTCACCTTCATCCCTTTCCAAGTGAAGGGCTTGGTTTCCTTCAGGTACGGGCGACGCCCGAGAACTTCGACCGACCAGCCATCGCGTGCCAGTTCCTGACCAAGCATCTCAACATGCCGTTCGATGCCTCCCTGAACGTCGGGAACGCCGCGCAGACCGAGCATCATGACAAGGGGTCGGGCGCTCCCGTCGCGATCAGCGGTAGAGCTGGCCGCGGCCAAATCCTTGAGTGCAGGGCGTGGCTGAAGATTACCGGCGACGGGAACCGCAGCCGTCCCATTCGCTCCGACTTGTTCGAATTGTTCAGCCGAGTAGGCATCTGCTCCGTCGAGCGCGGGTGGCGCGATCGACTGCCGCTGTGCCGGCTCAGCTCCCGCCGCTGGCTCCCGATGCTTCGTTTTCATGGTGTCCGGTCCGGAAATCATTTCTGGGTAGGTTCTACAGATGGAACATTCGATTTCCGAAAACGCGATCGGTAGAATTTGATCGATCCTGTGCCTGTTTGGGACAGGACCGGGGAAAAAGGCCTTCCTCGCGTGCTATTGCGGGATCGCTCGCGCCTTGGCGAAGATGCCGGGGGAGAGCTCCCCGTACAGCGCCAGCATCCGTTCGCGGTAGGAGGTACAGGAGAAATCCCGCGAAACCCAATCGCGACCGGCCGCGCCCATTGCTGATCTTCGGGCGGTGCCCAGTGCTGCCATCTGCGACAAGGAGTCGGCAAGGTTCTCTACCGAGCCCGCTGCGGGCGTGAGTCCCGTAGCCCCGACCTTTACCATTTCTGGTATACCGCCGATCGCTGCCCCGATAACGGGACGGCCAAGTGCATAGGCTTCGAGGATGCTGATCGGGGCGTTCTCGTACCATTCCGAGGGCAGCACCAGCGCCTGGGACTGACCGATCAGCCGATGAAGAGCCTCGCCCGCGACGAAGCCCGCAAAGGTGACGTCTGCGCCGGTCTCCTCGACGAGCTTGCGCAGCGATGCCTCTTCCGGTCCAGTCCCGGCGATAATCACCCGCTGCTTCGCCCTCGCAGCAGCCCGGATCAGGGTGGTCAGTCCCTTCTCGGGTGCAAGGCGCCCCGCGAAGGCGAAGTAGTCGCCTTCTTTCCAGCCAGTCTCGAATCCGCCCAAATCGACAAAATTGGGGACATAGCTCAACTGCTCGGCCGGCCATCCCCATTCCATCAGCTTGGCGCGGTAGAAGCGGCTCGGCACGACAATGCGGTCAACCTTGTTGCGGTAGAGGCCGAGCATCCTGTGCAGGACCGTCTCGGCAAAAACGACGGTGCTAAGGGGGAGGGAGTCCTTGATGCACCTGTGCCGAACGACATTGTAAATGCGACCGCCGCGGCAGTCTTCACAGATCCGCCCATCGCGCAGCATCTTGTAGGCCGGACAGGCGATCTTCAGGTCATGGGCAGTCATCAACACCGGGATGCCGGCCGCTTTCAGCGTGGAGAAGATCGCCGGTGAGAGGTGGTGGTAGACGTTGTGGGCGTGGGCGATGTCCGGCGGCGCCTCTGCCATCAACTTCTTCAGCCGGGACTGCGCCTCGAACGAATAGATGACCTTGGACGCCTGCAGGACCTTTCCAAGTCCACCAGCTTCCCGGCCATATTCGATCTCGGAGACAAAATGCTCGGACCAGCGTGATGGCAGGTTCTTCTCGTGCTGCATCGAGAAGGGAACGACATCCCAGCCCGCTTCCTCGAAGAGCGTCGAGTGGTCAAGGAAGACTGCCTCCGCCCCGCCGCGCCGGTAGAAGTAGTTGTTGATATTGAGCAGGCGAGGCGGTGAGGCATTGCGAGCAACGAAATTCATCGGACGCCCCCCCATCCAAGCCGACCAACCGCTTCGGCAACGGTGACCACCTGACAACCCGTCCGAACCGCGTGCTCGACCAGGCGGTCGAAGGTATCCGGCCTACAGCCGTAAGGAGTGGGGCGGTCGGCGATGTCATGGGTGAAGAAGATGAGCCAGCCGCTGTCGGCAACGACGTCGTCGATCCAACGGGTCAGTTCTCGCGCGTGCTTCTCCGGCTGGCGAATTTCGACGGATTTCAGCATCCACGGGTCCACGTGTCCCCGATTGATCGCCTCGCCAGCGCCGCGACAGGTCGCATAGCGAGCCTTCAATGTCTTCCGTGCCAGCGGCCAGGCGGCATTGTATGGGAACGCGAAGTTTGTGGGAGCGCGGCTCACCCCCGCTTTCTCGAGGAACTGCCTGTTTCTGTCGAGGTCCGGGGATAGAGCGCCGCCATAGCTGCGGACGCTGCGATGGGCGAAGGTATGGCAGCCGATTTCATGGCCACGCCCTTCCAGTTCCTGGCAGCCGCTGGGCGAGATCAGCGTCCGGTCTGGCTCGACTTGTCCGGCGACGCCGCCGGCAATGTAGAAGGTACCGCGCACTCCATGCTTCTCGAGGATTGCCGCTCCATTCGTGAGGGCGGTGTCGGGTACGTCGTCGAAGGTGAAGGAGACAAGGGGAACCTTGGTCTCGACAGTGCGGCTTCTGGAGGCCAGGCGCCAGATCAGCCGGTTGCCCAGGCGGTCGATGAACTGTCCCAGCGACGGTGAGGATTGCTTCATGACGCGCAGGCCTCCCTAGGTCGTTCCCTGACCTGCTGGGCGTCGGCCTCGTACCGAAGACCGAAAAGCGCCAGCGCGAACATGAACCAGGCGAGGTTGTAGCCGCTCGCGCTTTCGAAAAAGAGACTCTCCAGCGTGGACGCAAAGAGAAGGTAAAGCCAGATTCTCAAGAAAAGCCGCGCCGCATGGCTCGGCGGGCCGGCCTTTTCCAGACGATTGAAGGCGCGCAAGGGAACAGCGAGGAACCAAATGAGCGACAGGATCAGGCCGGGAAATCCGACGCTGAGCAATATCTCCACATAACCGTTATGGCTATGAGCAGCTTGTACCGCCCAGGTTTCGATGCCTGTGCCCCCATAGACGAGTTCCTCGGTGCGCCAGAACGACTTCAGGCCATATCCAGTCAATGGGAACTCGGAGACGGCATTCATGGCGAGCCTCCATATGTCGGCCCGGTTCGTGAATGTCGCGTCGACACCAAGTGACGTAATGAAGCTCGTCAGTCCGGGCGATACGGCCGCCCCTACGGCGACGACGTTTACCAGCAGCACACCGCCAAAGGCGATGGCGGTTCGTAGCCACGCGAAACGCTCGAAGATGAACGTCAGCAGCAGGATGGCGGGAAGCATGGCCGAGGCAGTCTTGCCGCCTGTGTGAAGCAGAAACCATACCGATCCTGCCAGCAGAACAAGACCCGTCCACTTCGACCAGGCGCGCATGACGAAGATTCCGCAGAACGCCAACAGCACCATGGCGCTTGCAGCATTGTTCTTATGCGGGAAGTACCCGCGCCACAGCCCGGCATGCATCGGTTCCATGACCTCTGCTGCCGAATGGATCGAGAAGTGCGGGAGAAAGTAGAGCCCGTAGTAGCAGAGCAGAAGAACAGCGCCGGTGCCGATTGCGATAAGCTTCGCAAAGTGAACTTGCGATCGCGGGAGAAGAAGGCAGCAGTTGGCGCCCAGGACGACAAGGTAGGAAAGGATCAGGGCCTTTAGGCTGTTCAGCGTGTGATTGGAGACCAGCGAGGCCAGCAGGAACCATAAGAAGATCGGTACTGTCAGTGCCAGAGGCTGTAGCAGCTTGCCGCGCATGGGGGTCGCCATTGCCATGGCCACGGATGCAAGCGGCAGGCAAAGGAACAGAATCTGGTTCAGTTTATTGGAGTTGTCGGTCGCGATGCTGGCGCTGGCCTGCAACGTCAGGTCGACAAAGGGATTGAGCGAGATCCAAAAGAACAGGAAGATCCCAAGAAACAGCAGTCCGCCCAAGACCTTCCTGTCCATGGCGAAGGGAGAAATTGCCTCTGCGCCAGCGCTCCTCAACTGAACCTCCTCAGGCAAAGCGCCGGCCCAGGCCGGAGCTTGCTCTCCACAGATGTCCCCACAGGCCAAGTCCGAGTGCAAGGATGATTCCAAGAGCGGCACCAGCCGCTGCTCCTCCCGCGGCCATTATGATCGTCCGGGGCGGCCAGCTCTTTGATTTCGGCGGTACGGCTGGGGAGATCACCCTGACATTGGTGGTGTCGATCTGTTGGCGCTCGGTGATCTGGGTGGTGCGGGCGAGAAATGTCTCGTAGACCGTTGCCTTGGCCCGCGCCTCCCGCTCCAGCTCGCGAAGCCGCACCTGCGCATCATTGTTACCATAGACGGTCGTCCGCCCATCCTCGGCAGTGCTTCGCAGTTCCTCCAGGGCCGCCTTTGCCTGTTCCGTATCGGTCCTTGCGGACTGCAGAATGCGTCGGGCTTCGTCGGTGATGGCGTTTTCGAGCGCCGCCTCTTCGGAGCGCAGGGCGATCAGGCGTGGATGCCGGCTGCCGTAGGTCCGCTCCATGGAGCCAATCTGCTGGCGCAGCACGTTATAGCTACCGCGAAGCGTCGTCATTGCCGGGGACTCGAAGACCGCCGCCGTGGCCGCCTGGCCGTTGGCAACCGCGGCCTGCATCTGCGCGTAACGGGCATCCGCCTGGATCAGTCTCTGCTGCGCTTCAACGACCTGTGTATCGACCAGCGAGGAGATACGGCTGTTCGCCAACTCACCCGCCGTCGCCTGCAGGTCGTTTTCCCGCCGGAATGCTTCCACTTTCTCCTCGGCAGCCGTGACAGCCGCCCGGAGTTCGTCCAGCCGCTCGTTCAAGCCCGCCGCAATACGCCCGGCACTCGTCGCTGCCGATTCGAACAGTTCCGCCTCGAAGGCGCGCACGATGGATTCCGACAGCCGGACAGCCTTGTCAGGCTCTTCGCTCCAGACGGAAAGGACAACCACAAAGGACCGCTCCTCACGGCGCGCGTCTACCCGTTCACTCAGTTGGCGCAGGACACCCAGTTCCCTGTCCTGCAGGGAAGTGGCCGGCGAGAAGATACGGAAGAGCGGCTCGAGAAGGCCCGGCTTCACGAATTCCGGATCCTCGGTCAGGTCCAGATCGGAGATGACCTGTCGAAGCACGTTTCGCGACGTCAGCACCCTGAGGCGGCTCTCTACCTCCAGCAGTTGCGCCTCGCGCTCCGGGTTAGACGCGAAGACATCATCCGAGACAACGTTCAGGTTCTGCGGGTCAATGATCAGGTCGGTGTAGACGGTGTAGCGGGGCGTGGCAGTCAGTCCGTAGGCCACGGCTGCACAGACGCCCAATATCGTAGCGACGATGACCAGAAGCAGTCGTTGCTGCAGCCACAGGAGAATGTCCGCCGGGCCGAGCTCGCGCAGGCTGCGGAGCTGTGCGTTAAGCCGGTTTTGAATCGATGCGCGACGGCTGTCCGGAGCCTGTTCTTCCGTCGCGTTGTCAACCTCGGGGGTATTGCCTCGGGTCTCCGGAACTGCGAGCCGGCGATATGTTTCGGCACCCTGTTCTGTCCGTGGGTGGCCGATGAGGTCAAGGAGCGATGCGGGAGAGCGACCCGGCGACGCCTGGCCTGCGTCCGGTTGTCGGGTTTCAGGCTCCTTCGGCCGATACATCTCCTACCTCCAACCGGGCCGGGTCGCGCGGGGAGAGCGCGGTTCTGCGACAGCGAATATCCTGTTGAAGCTAGTCTCGCGCGATGAATATTGGGTTAATCCGGTTCAGCGGAAGTCCGTCAGCAGCCGGCTCCAGCTTTCGGAGGCGAGGCCGCCGACGTAGAGATCATCATGCACGACGGCATTGCGCACATCCTTGCGATCCGTCGTCATGCAGAAGTAACCGCGGTTCACAAAGCTCGTCCTGCCGGTCCGCAGCAGCGCGTTCATCAGGAAGGGCTGCGCCATCCCGCGCGCCGCCACATGCCCCGATGCCTCGAGCTCGGCGAACATCGCTTCGACCACTTCCACCTCGTGCCCCGGCTCGCTCAGCACGTTCAGCACATGGGCCGTCCGGCGGGGCCTGTGGAAGTAGATACAGGCTCCGATCTCCTTGTCCTCTCGGTCCAGCAGGACCTTGGATGTCAGCGTGCCCTGCATCCGGTTCGAAGCAGCGTTTTCGAGCAGCCAGACAAACTCATCCTTCGACCAGGAAGGGCGCAGGGAAAAGTGGCGCGTCATTGTTTGGAAGCAGTGCAGCAGTCTGTCGACGTCCGCAGTGACCCAACGCCCCCGCAGTTCCTGCCGTGCGGCAAGCGAAGGCATCATGCGGCGTGCCATTTGGTCGACGGGATGCGCGGCGATGGAGAGGAACGGCGCGTTCAACCACGGCAATTTCGTCCGTATCCGCTCCATCATCGCGCCTGTCGGGCGGAATGACCGGCGCCATTCCAGGCTCTGGACCGGAAGCATGCTGCCGCCTCCGGCCATCCAGTGGTCGGCACTGACGGGAGAAGCGTTGTCGGAGAAGCAGAACTCCGGATTCGAGACCCGGATGGCGCGGGCGATGCGTGCCGCCCCCGCCAGTCCTGCTCTGCCATCGGCCATGAAGGCGCAGAGGAGGCGTGCGGTGATCCTCCTGTTCTCGATTTCGAAGGTCATGGGTAGCGCCAGGAGCGCGCTGTCAATCCGCCCGGCGGCGTTTCGGTGCACGAGAGATCCAGCTTCTTCCGTGTAGTTGGGGGAAGAAAGGAAGAGGTGATCCAGGTAGGCGACCAGATCTCGGGAAGGTGCCTTGGCCACCTGACGGAAAGCCTGGTTGAAAAGGCGGCCAACATCCTCAAGGTCGCCCCAGGACATTGGCTGCACCCCGCGAGATGGGGCTGGCGTCGAAGACCCTACAGGTGAAGGAGCGTGGAGGGCGGGGGCGGAGTGGTTCATTCGGCCGGTACACCGGACCGAATGGAGAGGCCACCATTACGGGATCTGGCGAGGACGCGGAAATAGACCAGCCAGGCCGCGATCGTCATGACGATCTCGATCACATAGTAGGAGACGATCGTACCAGCCGGCGGGGCATACCAGGTCGCCCAGGCGGCGAGTGCGGCCCCGAGCAGGCTGCCGCCGCCAAGAACCGCGCCACGGGACCCCTGGTGTCCGGCCGCGCCCAGCGCCTCGAGCGCGATCGCCCAGCAGGAGACCGGGATCAGCACCCAGCAGAGGTAGCGGACGAACTGCACGAGCGAGGTGTACTCGTGCCCGAACAGGTAGGGCAGCACCGGTGCCAGCAGGAAAACGGCCACGGCCGCTGCAACACTGATCGCAAGCGCCACGAGGAAGATCCGTCCCACCCGCGCCGAGGCATGGTGCAAGCCGGCGGCGCTCGCCCGGGCGGTTCCGGGATAAAGGATGCGGTTGAGGGCATCCACCGAGAGGTAGCTGCTCTCGATGATCCGTCGGGCAACGCTGTAGCTGGACATGATCTCGGCGCTGGTCACGAGGCTCAGCACGACGAGATCGGCATTCTGCCTGGCCGCCTTCAGAATAAACGGGATGCTGAAGTAGAGGCCGAGCCTGAGCTCTTCCCGGACTATGCGGAACCGAGGTGGGCCGAGAGGGCGCAGAGCGGCGACGCACGCAGCCAGAAACAGAGCGTGGGCCACAAATTGCCAGATGATCCAGCCCTGCAGGGTCGAGACCCCGAAGACGATACAGGCGAGCGCCGCTGCGGCAGTGCGTATCAACGCAAAGCCCATGACAGCCTTGTTTGCAGCCCCGAAGTTGGAGAAGGCGATGAAGACCTGTTCCGTGAAAAGGATGGCCCGGACAAGGACGATATTCGTCGCCAGCATCGTCGTAATCAGCAGGACGTTTGCCAGCCGGCTCTCGGCGACCTGGAAGAAGAACGGCAGGGCGGCGGCGCCGATCACAAGCAGAAGAAGCCCGGTTGTCGCGATCAGGATGAGATTGTGACCCAGGAACGTCGGGTAGATTGCCTGGTCCCGCGCGACCCTGCGCACGAGGCATTCCGTCGCCCCTAGTCCGCAGAGATGCACGGCGACGTTGGAAAGAGCCGTTATGGCAACGAAAAGGCTGAACTCATCGACGCCGAGGAAGCGGGCGAGGATGGCGAAGGTGAGGAGCTGCGCGGCCGAGCTGACGATCAGGCTGCCGCCCGATGCGGCATAGGCTGCCGCGTGCGGCAGGAGGGCGCGAAGGTTGCGGATCCGCGACGCGTGCTCACCCATTGCGCTCACCCTGCAACAGGCGCCGCGACGCGGGCGGAGGCGACGCCATGACGGTTGTTTTGCACGAACTGCCGATGCCACAATTGGGTGGAGAGGATGCCGACGAAGGCGGCGTTGTCGCGGAAGCCGGTCAGCGGGCGAGAACGGGATTTCTCGTGAAGGCGCGAGACGGCGCGGGGATTGAAAAGTCCGGTGCCCGCGATCGCCTGCTCGCTCAGGCACTCTCCGACATAGGCTTGAGCCTGCCCGTCGAGGAAGGAACTGCTGTCCGGCGCCCGGTAGGGCTGCTTTGGCCGGTGGATAATCGTGTCAGGGACAAGGCCTTTCGCCAGGCGGCGCAGGATGTGCTTTTCCTCGAGCCCCTTCAGCTTTGCCTCAGGCGAAAGCCGGCAAGCGAATTCCACCACCCGATGATCGAGGAACGGGAAGCGGCCCTCAACCCCGTGTGCCATCCCCATCCGGTCGCCCTGGCTGGAGAGGATGTAGCCCGGCAGGAGAAAACGCGCCTCGAGATATTGAGCCTGGTGGAGCGGATGCCAGCGGCGAAAGTCCGGTGGGAGGCGCGACGCCAGGTCTTCGGCAGCATCGTAGCGGCCAAGGGTTGCCTTGAGCTCATCCGAATAGAAGATCTTTGCGGCGGTGGTGCTGCGGAAGCGCGGCCGGTGTGAGAAAAGCAAGTCGTCGGGCCGGTCGGTGCCAGCGCCGAAGTAGGCCGCCAGGTACTGGGGTGATTGCTGCTTCAACCCCGGCAGATAGGGGTAGAGCTTGCGGAACAGATGCGGCCGGATGCGGGAATGCGGTTGGCGGCCGCAGAAGCGCCGGACGCGTGCCTCGCGAAAGATATCGTAGCCGGCAAACACTTCGTCGGCACCCTCGCCGGTCAGCACCACCTTCATCCCCTCGCCTCGGACAAGGCCTGAGAGGCGGTAGAGAGGCGCGGGGGCAGTCCTTAGAACCGGGCGTTCCGCATGGCGCACCACGTCTGGAAAACACGAGGCGATTTCCGAGCCGGCGCAGCGGACAGACCGATGGTGCGTGTTCAGGCTTTCGGCAACAAGCCGCTGGAAGCTGCTCTCGTCATGCTCGGCGCTGTCGAAGGTTACGGAAAATGTGTTGAGGCCGCTCGGAGCCATCGGAGCCGCGAGCGCAGTGATGAGGGAGGAGTCTAGGCCTCCGGAAAGATAGGCTCCCACCGGCACGTCGGCGCGCATGCGCAGTCGCACCGAGTCTGTCAGGAGTGCCTGCAGTTCCTCCTGCCGATCAGCTATCCGGCCGGGATCGATATCCCGCACGTCCGGAAATTGCATCGTCCAGTAGGCCCTGTCCGTAACCTGGCCGCCTTGCGCTATCAGGACGTGGCCGGGATCTAGCTCAAGGATCCCCTTGAAGGCGGTGCGCGGCGCAATCGGCGCCCACATCGTGAAGATCTGGTCCAGCGCGAACGGATCGAGTTCCGCCTCCACGCCTGGGACCTCCAGCAGCGCCTTGATCTCCGAGGCAAAGTAGAGAGTGTCACCGGAACGGGTGTAGAAAAGGGGACGGACCCCCATCCTGTCACGGGCCAGAAGGAGACGCCGACGTCGACCGTCCCAGATGGCGAAAGCGAAATCGCCGTTCAGGTGCTGGAGGCATTGCTCGCCGACAGATTCGTAGAGCTGCAGCAGAACTTCGGTATCGGTTTGGGTGCGGAAACGATGACCCTTTGCTACCAACTCGTCCCGCAGTTCGACATAGTTGAAGATCTCGCCGTTGAAGGTGATGACGATGTCCCCCGTGGAGTTGCTCATCGGCTGCCTTCCGTCGGAAAGGCCGACGATCGAAAGGCGCACATGGGCAAGACCCACGCCGTCTGCGGTGAAGGTACCGCGTCCGTCAGGCCCGCGATGGGCAATCGCCTCCGCCATTCCGTTAAGGAGGCGTTCTTTTCCGCCGGGATGAGTTGTTTCACCCATAAATCCTGCAAATCCGCACATATCCGGCCACCTTCTCGCGCCGAGAACCTAGCGGAAACGCCTGCAATCCGAGTTAAGAATGATCTGCAAAAGGCGGAAACGGTGAACGGAAGCTTAAGGCGGTGACATCTCCGAAATCACCGTCGGCCAGAGCTCGGATACCGTCGGATGGATTGGTACGGCCCAACGAAGCGCATCGACGGTGGCTCCCGCGTTCATGATGTCCAGGACGCCGTGGATCGCTTCGTCCCCGCCGGTGCCAAGGATGGCGGCTCCAAGGATCTGCCTGGTGTCGGCGTCAGCGACAATCTTCATGAAGCCCTGCGTCTCTCCCTTCTCGATCGCTCGCCCCACGCGGCTCATCGGACGCCTGCCAACAAGGACCTTCTTTCCCGCCTTCAATGCTTGAGCTTCGGTCATCCCCACGCGCCCCAGGGGCGGGTCGATATAAAGTGCATAACCCAGGATACGGTCCGAGACACGCCGGTCTTCCCCATCGAGGAGATTGGCAGCGACGATTTCGAAGTCGTTGTAGGCGGTGTGGGTGAAGGCGCCTTTGCCGTTGCAGTCGCCCAGAGCCCAGATGCCTTCGGCCGTCGTTGCGAGGTCGTCGCCAATCTTGATATAGCCGTGGTCGTCGACTTCCACCCCTGCCGTGTCGAGGCCGAGGTCATCTGTGTTGGGTCGCCGGCCCGTCGCCATAAGCACGTCCGATCCGATGATGGTCGGTGCGCCTTCACTGCAATCCACGCCGACGGCAACGCCATCCGGATGAGGCTCCAGTCGAATGCATTCGGCCCCGATCCGTACCTGGATGCCCTCCGCCTCCAGGATCTCGCGTATAGCGTCGGAGACGTCGTGATCCTCCCGACCGATGAGGCGCTCGCCTTTCTCGATCACAGTGACCTCAGCGCCGAACCGGCGGTACATCTGCGCAAACTCCAGCCCAATATAGCTGCCGCCGACGATGACGAGGTGGCGGGGCACCCGCTCCAGCAGGACGATGCTGCTGTTGGTCAGATAGGGCACCTGATCGACACCGGGAAAATCGGGAATGGCGGCCCCGCCGCCGACGTTCAGGAATATCCGCGGCGCCCGCAGAAGCTCCTCGCCCACCCGTATGACGTGGCGGGACTCGAAGCGTGCATGGCCTTCGATCAGCCTGCATTTCTCCATCGATTGCAGCCAATCGCGATTGTTCTTTCGCGCGTTCAGCGTCACCTGGTGAGAGCGCGCCATGACCTTCGGCATGTCCACCGTCGGCACACCTTCCAGTTCAATGCCGAAATCGGACGCGCGGCGCGTCAGGTGGGCAGCGTAGGCGCTGGCAACGAGCGCCTTGGTCGGCATGCAGCCGGTGTTGACGCATGTGCCACCCACATGCTTGCGTTCGATGATTGCAACGGACATTCCCGCCGCCGTCAATCGTCCCGCGAGCGGCGGGCCCGCCTGACCGGTGCCGACGATGATGGCATCGAAATCCTTCATGAGGCTGCAAACACGGTGAGTGCGTTGATGATCAACCAAGCGCCGACGATCGCAATCGCGTCCTCGATGAATGCCGCGGGCGCATCGCGCCGGAACGCCTTGGCCATTACGGACCGGAAGGCCGCGCCGCCCAATGTTCCGGCGACAGCGCCTACTGCTCCGGCTGCAAGGCCGCCCGTCCATTGCCCGAAGCCTGCGCCGATCGCCGCGCCAGCGACGGCTCCCATGATGACCCTGGTTGCGAACTGAATTGGAACGGTTCGGCTTGGTGTGGCGGGAAGCTGATCTGCCACCAGTTCGGCGACGGCGAGTATAGTCAGGATCAAGGCAGCCCAGATCGAGCCCAGGAAGGTCATCCAGGTGCCTGTCAATCCTATGAAACCGAAATAGGCTCCCCAGCTTGCCGCCGCAGGCGCGGTCATGGCGCGCAATCCGGCGATCATACCCATCAGCAATGCAAGCAGATAAATCATTAGGCGCCTTTCTTCGAACGATGTCTCTAATGCTCATCGAGGCGGTCATGTGATGCAAGCACGACCACAAGATTAGTCAAGCGGAAAGCGCCGCCGCGGTCCTTGATCCCGACCGGGATGGCTTGTTGACTCTGCCGAAGCGTATGGAAACCGGCGCGGTATTCTCTATGATGACAAGTCGTTGTCCGGGGGAACTGCTGTCTTGCGTCGTCGTACCGCCATCCTGTCCCTAGTTTTCGTCGCACTCAGTCTCGGCGTGATATTCGGCGGCGGCGAGATCGTCGCGCGCCGGTACATGGACGAAACGGCTGCCCAAGCCGGCACGACGCTTCGTCTGGCGGTCTCGGCACTTGAAGGTCACCTGAAGCGTTACGAAGCGCTGCCTGCGCTCATCGCCGAGCAGGCTCTGGTCGAGGAGCTGGTGCAGAAGCCGCATGACGAGCAACTGCGGGAACGGACCAACCGGTACCTGAAGGAGATCAACACCCTTCTCACGTCCTCCGACATCTATGTGATGACCCCGGACGGCGATACGATCGCCGCGAGCAATTATGACAGTCCGCTGAGCTTTGTCGGCGAGAATTTCAGCTACCGGCCCTATTTCCAGGACGCCGCCAACGGCAAGCAGTCTCGCTTCTATGCTTTGGGTACCACGTCGCTGAAGAGGGGCTATTATTTCGGTTCGCCTATCAAGGTGGCCGGTGCCGTGCTCGGCGTCATCGTCTTCAAGGTCGATATCGATGGCATAGAACGTTCTTGGACCGGCGGTGACAGCCGTATCTTCGTGTCGGATCCGGAGGGCATCATCTTCATGACCGGCTCGCCGGAATGGCTTTACTCTGCGATCGAGCCACTGACGCCCGAACGTCTCGCCCGCACCGAAGCTTCGCGCCGGTATGCCGATGCCTGGCTGCGGGAATTGCCGATCCGTCGCGGTAGCTATGCCGGACACGATAGCATCATGATTGCCGATACGGCCGGTGAGCGGGAATATCTGGTGGTATCGACGCGGATGCCGGAGGCAGGGTGGACGGTCAACGTGCTCATGGATACCGGCACCGTCCGTGCTCAGACCAAGACCACCGTCATCGCGATCCTCCTGTTCATCTGCCTCGCCGCACTCTTCCTGGCAATCATCATGCAGCGCCGGGCGCGGCTGAACGAGCGGATGCAGATGCAGGCGGAGGCAAAGCATGAACTGGAGAGGCGGGTTGCGGAGCGTACGGCCGATCTTGCCCGCGTCAACAGTCGCATCGAAAAGGAGATCGCCGAGCGGCGACTGACGGAGCAGCGCCTTCGGCAGACGCAGGCCGATCTGATCCAGGCGGGCAAGCTCGCCGGGCTCGGGCAGATGTCGGCTGCCCTTTCGCACGAGTTCAACCAGCCGCTTGCGGCAGCGAAGACCTATGCAGAAAGCGCGGACGTCCTCATCGAACTGGGGCGTGTCGACGAGGCTCGTGACAATGTACGGCGCATCTCGGCACTGATCGATCGGATGGCATCGATCAGCAGGCATTTGCGCAACTTCGCTCGCAAGCCGAACGAGAAGCTGGGCGCGATAACCGTCAGCGAAGTGGTGAAGGATACGTGCGAGATCGTTGATGCACGCCTGAAAATCGCCAAGGCGGAGCTCCGCATCGACCTGCCGCCGGATCTGCCGCAGGTCAGGGCAGGGGCTGTTCGTCTGCAACAGGTTCTCGTCAACATCATCACCAACGCTGCCGACGTGGTGGAGGGGCAGGAGCACAGGGTGATCGAGCTCTCCGCGCATCATCAGGCGGGCAAGGTCGTGATCCTTGTCCGGGACCAGGGGACGGGAGTTGCGGCAGCGATACGGGAGCGGATATTCGATCCCTTCTTCACCACCAAAGGTGTCGGCAAAGGGCTCGGGCTTGGGCTCTCGATCTCCTACAACATCATCAAGGACTTCGGTGGCAGCCTGACCGTGTCGGATCATTCCGACGGCGGCGCGGTCTTCCGCGTCGAGCTCCATGCCGCTTCCGAAGCCCTGAAGGCGGCAGAATGAGCGAGCAGCGGGTCTTTTTGGTCGACGACGAGGAGGAGTTGCGCCGTTCCACAGCGCAGGCGCTGGAACTCTTCGGCCTGCCGGTCGTCACCTTCTCCAACGCCGACCATGTGCTGGAGCTCATGGGCTACGGGTTCGACGGCGTTGTGGTTACGGATATCCGGATGCCAGGAACGGACGGGATGACGCTGCTGCATCGGATTCGCGACCTCGACAGCGAAATCCCCGTCATCCTGGTCACGGGTCATGGTGATGTGCAACTGGCGGTGAAGGCGATGCGGGAGGGAGCATACGATTTCCTGGAAAAACCCTTCACGCCCCAGCATCTCGCCGGCGTGATCCGCAGGGCGATGGACAGACGAGGCCTGGTTCTCGAAAACAGGCGGTTGAGGGCGGTTGCCGGCAAGCGAGACGACCTCGAGGCGCGCTTGCCCGGACGAACCCAGGTCATGGTGGATCTGCGATACCGGATCCGGGCCATCGGAGCGACGGATGCCGACACGCTGATCATCGGCGACACAGGGGCCGGCAAGGAGGTGGTCGCCCGTGCGCTGCACGATATCAGCCCGAGGGCAAACCGTCCCTTCATCGCCATCAACTGTGCGGCCCTGCCGGAGAATCTGATCGAAAGCGAGTTGTTCGGCCACGAGGCCGGTGCCTTCCCCGGTGCCATCCGCGCCCGCTTCGGCAAGTTCGAGCACGGGCGAGGCGGCACGATCCTGCTGGACGAGATCGGGTCGCTTCCCTTCGACTTGCAGGCGAAATTCCTTCGTGTCCTGCAGGAACGTGTCATCACCCGCCTTGGATCGAATGAGGTCGTCCCGCTCGACGTCCGCTTCATCGCCACCAGCAAGGTCGACCTGGAGGCGGAAGTGGCTGCCGGGCGCTTCCGTGCCGACCTTCTCTACCGTCTCAACGTGGCGACAATTCATGTCCCGTCGCTGGAACAGCGCCGTGCCGACATTCCACTCCTGTTCCTGCAACTGGTCCGTGAAGCAGCGGCCCGCTACGGCCGGGAAGATGCCGAGGTGCCGCCGGATGTGATATCCGCTGTTGCACAGAGGGAGTGGCCCGGCAACGTTCGGGAATTAAGGAATGCCGCGGATCGCTTCGTTCTAGGCCTGGACGCAGGTCCGGGTGACCCCTTGATTATCCGCGAGGGAAGCGAGAGGCTTTCCGACAAAGTCGCAGCCTTCGAGCGCAGCGTTATTGCGAGTGCCATTGCTGCGCACGGCGGAGCCCTGCGACCAGCCTATGAGATGCTCGGGATCTCGCGAAAGACTCTTTACGAGAAGATGCAGAAATACGGATTGGACAAGAAGATGCTCAGTCCAGAGCAAGCGGGCTCGGAAGACCGCGAGAGCTGACGCCTCGTCGATCCGTCCTAATGGGTGGATTTCCACCCGTTATTCTCCGGTCTTGTTTCCTTTTCCACCCATGGCTCTGATCAGACAAGGCTCTATCGCCCGTCAAACAATCATCAACAATTGCCTCGTGGTAAATTGCGGCAACAAGGTGCATCCCGGCTGGCGACGGAGGAACTTGCGCCCGCTGATTACTGTATCGTGGAGGAATCTCATGAAGATACTTAACGCTGTTCTCGGCGCGACCGCTGTTGCCGCCGTTTCCCTGTTCTCTGCCGGCGCCGGCGCACAGACCTACCCTGACCGTACGATCACTATGGTGGTACCGTTTGCAGCAGGCGGCCCGACCGATACGGTTGCCCGTCTTGTAGCGGAGTCGATGTCCAAGGATCTTGGTCAGCAGGTGATCGTGGAGAACGTCGGCGGTGCCGGTGGGACGCTCGGGGCGGCTCGGGTCGCCAATGCCGAGGCTGACGGCTACACCGTGCTGCTGCACCACATCGGCATGGCGACCAGCGCGACGCTCTACCGCAAGCTGCCCTACGACACCCTCAATGCATTCGAGTACGTGGGGCTGGTGACCGAAGTGCCAATGACGATCGTGGCCCGCAAGGACCTCGAGCCTACCGACATGGCCGGCCTCATCGAATACGCAAAGGCCAACAAGGATACCGTGACCGTTGCCAACGCCGGTATCGGCGCTGCATCGCACCTGTGTGGCATGCTGTTCATGAGCGCGCTCGAAACGCCGCTCGTAACGGTACCCTATAAGGGCACCGGACCGGCCATGACCGATCTTCTCGGCGGGCAGGTCGACATCATGTGCGACCAGACGACCAACACGACCAAGCAGATCCAGGCAGGGACGATCAAGGCCTATGCCGTGACCTCTCCGGAGCGCCTAGACGTGCTGAAGGATATTCCCACGACCGCCGAAGCCGGTCTCGCGGACTTTCAGGTCGGCATCTGGCACGGCATCTACGTGCCGAAGGGCACGCCCGCCGAGGCCGTGGAGCGCCTTTCCAAGTCTCTCCAGGTTGCGCTGAAGGACGAGAATGTCGCGGCCCGCTTCGCAGAACTCGGCACCGAGCCTTCTCCGGAAGCGGATGGCACGCCTGACGCCTTGAAGGCGAAGCTCGAAAGCGAGATTGCACGCTGGAAGCCGGTGATCGAAGCTGCCGGCCAGTACGCGGACTGATCTCCGTCAACATGTTGACGCCGATCCTCTCCCTTCAGTGGGCGAGGGTCGGCTTTGCGGCGCCGTCTCGCCGGCGCCGCCTCCTCTTAACGGAGCGACCATGAAAGCCTTCAGATTTGACGTCCCCAATGTCATTTGCGGACTCCTGTTTATTGCTCTCGCCCTCTTCTTCGGCATGCAGTCCTATGATTTGGACCTGGGAACGGCCTTCCGCATGGGGCCAGGCTACTTTCCCTTCGTCCTTGCCTGCTGCCTTGCGCTATTCGGATTAATTCTCATCATTCAGTCAGTTCGCGTCGAGGGCGAAGCCATCGGACATATCGCGTGGCGAGGCATGCTATTCATCCTGCCGGCACCGATCTTCTTCGGCTTCACCGTCCGCGGCCTCGGCTTCGTGCCGGCGCTGTTCCTGACCGCGTTGATTGCGTGCTTTGCTTCGAGCCGTATGACGCCGGTCACTGCCGTGCTGCTTTCCGCTGGCCTGACGATCTTCTGCTTCCTCGTGTTCAGCTACGGGCTCAATCTGCCGTTCCGGTCGGTCGGCCCCTGGCTGGGCTACTAAGGGAGGACGCGACATGGATTTCATCAGCAATCTCGAACTGGGGTTCGCGACCGCAACTTCGTTCAACAACCTGTTCTTCTGCCTTATCGGTGTCCTTCTCGGAACTCTTATCGGCGTCCTCCCGGGGATCGGACCAACGGCGACCATTGCCATGCTGCTGCCGATCACGTTCCAGCTGGAGCCGGTCTCCTCGCTGATCATGCTTGCGGGGATTTATTACGGTGCGCAGTATGGCGGATCGACGACGGCGATCCTCATCAACCTGCCGGGCGAATCCTCATCGGCCGTGACGGCGATCGACGGCTATCAGATGGCGCGAAAGGGCAGGGCGGGCGTCGCACTCGCAATCGCTGCGCTCGGCTCGTTCTTCGCAGGCAGCGTCTCGACCTTCCTCGTGGCGATCTTCGCGCCGCCGCTCACGGCAATCGCCCTGCAGTTCGGTTCCGCCGAGTACTTTTCCCTAATGGTCGTGGGTCTCGTCTCCTCCGTGGCGCTTGCCCATGGCTCGATCATCAAGGCGCTTGCCATGGTCACGCTCGGGCTCCTGCTGGGGCTGGTCGGTACGGATATCTATACGGGCACACCCCGGTTCACGCTGGGCATTCGCGAATATGCCGACGGCCTCAATTTCGTGGCAGTCGCGGTTGGTGTCTTCGGCATTGCCGAAATCCTTCGCAACTTGGAAAGCGAAAAGACCCGGTCCCTGCTGATGGCCAAGGTCACCAATCTCTTCCCGACCAAGGACGACTTCAAGCAGATGGTTGCGCCGGTGCTGCGAGGCACGGCAATCGGTTCGGCGCTCGGCATATTGCCAGGTGGCGGTGCAATCCTCGCAGCCTTCGCCTCCTACACGGTGGAAAAGAGGGTTTCGAAAAACCCTGAGGAGTTCGGCCAGGGGGCAATCGCAGGCGTGGCTGGACCTGAATCCGCGAACAATGCCGGCGCGCAGACCTCGTTCATTCCGCTCCTGACGCTTGGCATCCCTGCGAACCCCGTGATGGCGTTAATGATCGGCGCCATGATCATCCAGGGAATCGTGCCGGGTCCGAATGTGGCCACCGAGCAGCCGGCGCTGTTCTGGGGCATCATTGCCTCGATGTGGATCGGCAACCTGATGCTCGTGGTTCTGAACCTGCCCCTGGTGGGGCTCTGGGTGAAGCTCCTGACCGTGCCTTACTACGTGCTGTTCCCGATCATCATGGCGTTCTGCTCGATTGGGGTCTACAGCGTCAACTCCAACGTCTACGACCTCTATGCCGTCGCCTTCTTCGGGTTCATCGGCTACGTGCTGGCAAAACTGCGGTGCGAACCGGCACCCCTGCTGCTTGGCTTCGTGCTTGGCCCGTTGCTGGAGGAGAACCTCCGGCGTGCGATGATCCTGTCGCGCGGCGACCCGACCACCTTCTTCACGCGGCCGATCAGCGCGACGCTCCTCATCATTGCGCTTGCGGTCCTGGTCGTCGTGCTGCTGCCGAGCGTCAGGAAGAAGCGCGATGAGGTCTTTCAGGACGAGGACTAAAGGAAAACTGCAGGTGCTCAGATCGAATGGAGCACCTGCAGTTCCGAAACCTGCGGCTGCTCCGCGATCCGCCGCAGCAGCAGGCGGCCCATGGTCGCACCCGCTGCAGCAAGGTCCTCATAGATCGTTTCGACGCGTGGCCTGATCTGGTCGAACAGGCCAGATGTCTGCTTCGCAACGAGGTGGATGTCGCTGCCGAGATGCAGGCCCTTGTCATAGGCGGCCGCCATTGTGGCGAGCGCGGAGACCTCGCCGCCGCAGATGAAGCCGTCGGGAGGCGACGTCTCGCTCAGCAGGCGAAACATCGCCAATCTTATCTCCTCCGACTTGCTGTCGAGCGTGACGTCCCCCGCGATCTCGAAGGGAGCGCCGGCTTCTCGGACGGCCGTCATGAAGCCATGCCGCATATGGTGGGCGAAGGTGAACCTGTCCGGTGGTAGGATGATACACAGTTTCCTTGCGCCCGCGGAAATCAGTTTGCGGGCAGCCTCGTAGGCAAAGGCATAGTTGTCGAAATCCACATAGGGATGCTGCGTCGCGAGTTCCGTCCTGCCGTGACAGATGAAGGGAAAACCCCGTTCCAGCAGCAGCTTCACCCGTTCGTCGGACGGCTCGGTGCGGGTGAAGAGAATGCCGTCGGCCATTCGGTTGCGCATGATGTAGCGGACCGGGTCCAACGGTGGCGTGTCTGAGAAATGCGGGGTGATGACCAGATGATAGGGCGTGCCCCGCAATGCCTCGGTAAGGCCGTTGATCATCGACGTCGCGTAGCCGAGAATTTCCTCGTGTGGATCGAGCACCAGGCTGATCACATTGGTGCGGCCGGTGCGAAGCCGCTGCGCCGCCCGGTCGGGGAAGTAGCCGATCTCCTCTGCCACCCGCCGCACACGCTGGCGGGTTTCGAGCGCGATCTGCGGCGCGTCGGCCAAGGCGCGCGATACCGTTGTGACCGCCAGGCCCGTCAATTCGGCGAGGGTCTTCAGGGTCGGCTTTACGTCTTCCGTGCCGTAGGGTCGGGTCTGCGGCATCAAGGTTGACGCAGCGCCTCTCTTCTTCCGATTGCTCATCGGCGTAGCATTTCTCCACCGGGGCCGATCCCAGCTCCCGCGATAAATATATCGTTATAAATTTGCGGGGCAATGACCTCTCCCTGCAGTGGAACAAAAAATGACAAATGATAACAGCCGGATGAATCGACGGTGCGAGACGCTTCAATCCATGTGGCTCGGGTTGACAGCCCCCGTGTTTGTATCGTTATAAATCGACTTATCCGGAGAGGAGCCCGGATCAAGAGGAGATTCCCATGAAGATCGAAACATTTTCAAAGCTGGCCGCCGGCGCTGCCATGATTGCGCTGACGGCCGGGGCAGCGAAGGCCCAGGAAAGCGTTGAAGTGCTGCATTGGTGGACGTCTGGCGGCGAGGCTGCCGCGCTGAACGTCCTGAAGGAAAACCTGCAGAAGCAGGGTATTGGGTGGCAGGACATGCCGGTTGCCGGCGGCTCTGGCGTGCAGGCGATGACGGCGCTTCGCGCCCGTGTCACCTCCGGCGATCCGCCGACCGCAGTACAGATGCTCGGTTTTGATATCAAGGACTGGGCGGAAATGGGCGTGGTGGGCAACCTCAACGACCTCGCGACGGAGCAGGGTTGGGACAAGGTCATCCCCGCAGCCCTTCAGGAATTCTCCAAGTTCGACGGCGACTGGATCGCCGCGCCCGTCAACGTCCACTCCACGAACTGGCTGTGGCTGAACAAGGCCGCTCTCGACAAGGCTGGCGGCGAGCCGCCGAAAAACATGGACGAACTGTTCGCGCTGCTCGACAAGTTCAAGGAACAGGGCATCACGCCGCTCGCACACGGTGGCCAGCCCTGGCAGGACGGCACGCTGTGGGAGTCGGTCGTCCTCTCCGTGGGCGGCATGGACTTCTACAAGAAGGCTGTGATCGATGCAGATGCCGAAGCGCTTTCCAGCGATACGATGCGCCAGGTCTTCGACAACATGTCGAGACTGCGCGAGTACTTCGACGCGAACTTCTCCGGGCGCGACTGGAACCTTTCAACTGCGCTTGTCATCGAAGGACAGGCGGGCGCCCAGCAGATGGGTGACTGGTCGAAGGGTGAGTGGCTGCGCGCGGAGAAGAAGCCGGGCGAGGACTTCGTCTGCATCCGCTTCCCCGGGACGCAGGGCTCGGTGCTCTTCAATTCGGACCAGTTCGTGATGTTCGACGTTGGTGAGGACAAGCGCAATGCACAGCTCAAGATGGCTGCAGCCGTCGAGGATCCTGCCTTCCAGATCGCCTTCAACACGGTCAAGGGTTCGGTCCCGGCACGGACAGATGTTCCGGACACGGAATTTGACGATTGCGGCAAGAAGGGCATGAAGGATCTTGCCGAGGCTGCTGCAAGCGGTAACCTCGCAGGGTCGCTGGCTCACGGCCACGCCCAGCCGTCGTCAGTTAAGGAAGCCGTGTTCGACGTCGTGACCCAGCATCTCAACGGCCAGATCACGACCGATCAGGCGCTCGAGCGCTTGCCGCAGGCCGTTGCAGCGGCTCAATAAGGCTGCGACCTTCAGACATCTCTGAAAATGGCCGGGAATTCCCGGCCATTTTCTCACCCAGTCCAAGCGAGTTGAGCCGGGATCTGCCGGAGGTGGTGCATGACAACCATTGAGCCCGTTCCCTACGTCACGCCCGAGCGACCACGACGCAGGCTTGCGGAGCGTCTCGGCGCCGCGTTGCCAAAGATCGTGCTGGCACCGTCCTTCGCGATCAGCCTGATCTTCGTCTACGGATTCATCCTGTGGACTGTCTACCTGTCCTTCACGCGCTCCCGGATCCTGCCGATCTACGACCTTGTCGGCTTTGACGCCTACTACCGCCTCTGGTCCCAGCCGAACTGGTACATGGCGATCAAGAACCTCGCGATCTTCGGGGTTCTCTATATCAGCCTCTGCATCGCCATAGGCCTGTTCATTGCGATTCTGATGGACCAGCGCATTCGCGCGGAAGGTGTGTTGCGGCCGATCTTCCTTTATCCGATGGCGCTTTCCTTTGTCGTTACCGGCACTGCCTGGAAATGGTTTCTCAACCCGGGGCTCGGGCTGGAGAAGACGATGCACAACCTCGGCTGGGAGAGCTTCAAGTTCGACTGGCTGATCAATACCGACATGGCGATCTATACCATCGTCATTGCCGGCGTCTGGCAGGCATCCGGTTTCATCATGGCGATGTTCCTTGCAGGCCTGCGCGGCATAGACGGGGAAATCATCAAGGCGGCGCAGATCGATGGCGCACCGACCCTTGCCATTTACCGGCGGATCATCATCCCCATGCTCCGGCCTGTCTTCTTGTCCGCCGTCATCGTGCTCGCGCACATGGCGATCAAGTCTTACGACCTCGTGATCGCGCTGACGGGCGGCGGCCCCGGCAACGCGACCGAGCTTCCGTCAACCTTCATGTATTCCTACACCTTCACGCGCAGCCAGATGGCCGTCGGTTCCGCAAGTGCGGTGATGATGCTGATGGGCATCACGGCGATCATCGTTCCCTATCTCTATTCCGAGCTTCGGGAGAAGCGCACATGAGCGCCGCCAGCGATTCCGTCAGTGCAGGTTCGGCGAGAACCGCGCGCATCGTGATCTATACGCTTCTGCTCATTTTGGCTGCAGTCTACCTCCTGCCGCTCTACGTGATGCTGACGACTTCCTTCAAGTCGCTCGCCGAGATCCGGGGCGGCGACATGCTGGCCCTGCCGCGCGATCCCTCCTGGGCCGCCTGGACGAAAGCTTGGGGAGACGCATGCATCGGCGTGACCTGCGAAGGCATCAAGGGATACTTCTGGAACTCCATCAAGATGGTGGTGCCGGCGGTGGCGATCTCCACGGTGCTCGGTGCGCTCAACGGCTATGTGCTGACCAAGTGGCGCTTTCCCGGCCACAAGATCGTCTTTGGCCTCATGCTGTTCGCCTGCTTCATTCCCTTCCAGGCGGTTCTCATTCCCATGGCGCGGGTGCTCGGTATCTTCGGCCTTGCCAATTCGACGTCCGGCCTCGTCTTCGTCCATGTTGTGTATGGTCTCGGCTTCACCACCCTGTTCTTCCGCAACTATTACGAAGCCTTTCCGGATGAGCTGATCAAGGCGGCAATGATCGACGGCGCCGGCTTCTTCAAGATATTCTGGCGGATACTGCTGCCGAGTTCGGGCCCGATCATCGTCGTCACCGTGATCTACCAGTTCACCAATATCTGGAACGACTTCCTGTTCGGCGTGTCCTTCTCCTCCGGCTCGGAATCGCCGATGACCGTCGCACTCAACAACCTCGTTTCCTCATCCACCGGCGTCAAAGAATACAACGTCGACATGGCGGCGGCCGTCTTCGCCGCCCTGCCGACGCTCTTCGTCTACATCGTCGCCGGACGCTATTTCGTGCGAGGCCTGATGGCCGGCGCAGTCAAGGGATAACCGCAATGAGCTTTCTTCGGATCAGCAACCTCTACAAGAAGATCGGCAACAACGAGGTTCTGAAGGATATCAACGTCGAGATGGAGAAGGGCGACTTTCTTGTCCTGGTTGGACCGTCGGGCTGCGGCAAGTCCACCCTGCTCAATGCGATTGCGGGGCTGATGCCGCCGACCTCCGGCGAGATTGTCCTCGACGGCCAGGTCATCAACGACCTGCATCCTTCCAAGCGGGACATCGCCATGGTGTTCCAGAGCTACGCGCTCTATCCAAACATGACGGTGGAGGAGAACATTGGATTCGCGCTCGAGATGCGCGGCGTAGGCAAGGCGGAACGCGCCGAGGCCGTCAAGAATGTCGCCGGAACGCTGCAGATCGAGCATCTGCTGAATCGGCGGCCGAGTCAGCTTTCGGGCGGGCAGCGCCAGCGCGTGGCAATGGGTCGGGCGCTGGTCCGGCAACCGCGCGTCTTCCTGTTCGACGAGCCGCTCTCCAATCTGGATGCGAAGCTACGCGTGGAGATGCGGGCCGAGATCAAGTCGCTGCACCACAATACCGATGCCACCATCATCTACGTCACCCACGACCAGATCGAGGCGATGACCCTGGCAACAAAGATCGTCGTCCTCAAGGATGGCGGGATCCAGCAGGTCGGCACGCCCTCGGAGATCTACAACCGCCCCGCCAACCTCTTCGTGGCCGACTTCATGGGGTCGCCCGCCATGAACATGCTGAAGGGCCGTACCGTGGCAGACCACGGCGTGCGTCAGATTGCGCTCTTTGGTGGCAAGGTGAACGTGGCCATGCCTTCGTCCGTGACGACAGACGTTCCGGACGGCAGGGAGGTCATTCTCGGCCTACGGCCGGAAGGCATCACCGACGAAGGGATGGTCGACCCCACCGCCCATGCGATCGCAAAGGTTGAGGCCGATGTGAGCCTTGTGGAGCCGACTGGCTCGGACACCTTCGTGACTGCCCGCCTCGCAGGTGAAACGTTCACGGGACGTGTGCGTGCCGATGTCGCCATCGCCCCGAAACAACGCTTCACGTTTGTGTTCAATCTCGACAAGGCCGTGGTGTTCGATCCCTCGACCACGCAGCGTCTCGCCTGAGCCGTCCCACCGGAACAATCATTTCCCGCGTCTGTTGGAAGGTGACCGAAATCACCGAAGAGAGGCGTTATCATGAGCAAGGATCAGACACTGTCTGGCGGCTACCGCAATGAAGCATTGCGGGACGCGCGCGACGTCCCAAGCGATCGACCCCATTCCGCCGACAATCGGGAAAGCCCGTCCGCGGCAACTGCCGAAGATGCCTATGGCCGAAACGAGATGTCAAAGGCGTGGGCACGCGAGTCTTATCGCGCCGATTACAAGCGTGCCGGCACCGGCAGGCGCAACGAATTCGGGTCGAAGCGCGTTGATGGCCGAGAGACGAAGCGCGAGCCGGAGTGACTCCGGCTGCCGGATACTGGCACAGACAGGAGCAGACGATGACTTCCTCCAAAAAACCGGCCGATGCGAAGACAGTCGAGCGTGACGCGAGCGGTCAGTTCGCGAACGTGAAGGCGGGTGGGCACAGTTCTGGGGTCGCGAGCGCAAAACCCACAGTGATTACCGGGTCGGAAGACGCCACTGCACACAAGGCTCCGCCAGGCGAGGACGAGCCCGCGAATGAGTGGGATTCCAACTTCGACGTTGGGGAGCATCCTGCGGATCGATAGGGCGTGCTCGGCCACATGTTTCGAAGCGGCGCAACATTGCTTCGATCTGTGACTCCGCACGTCGGCCGAGGCCGTTGCGAGCAGGCAGCCTTTACCCCGGCACGCAAATTATCATCGCAGACAATCAAAAGATTGGCCCCCCTTTGAAAAGTCGCTAAATAACGTCCTCGTGCATATCACGTGAGGGCGGACATATGAGGCTTTCTGCGGATGCGGCCGTTTCAGACGCCGCGGGAGGTAAGATGTAGTGCGGAAGCTGTTTCGGTTTTCACCGACCTTCCCCACTGCACCGATCAGCGTCTATCTCATGGCCCTTTCAGCGGTCGTGGCCCTGCCGCTCGTGGTGTTTGTGCTCCTCTTGATGATGGAGCTGGAGCGCCGCGACCGCGAGATCCTGGCCGCCAATACCGCAGAGGATGCACAAGTGGTGGCGCGTTCGGTTGAGCGTACCCTGCAGGATATGACGACGACGCTGCGGATTCTCTCCACTTCGCCCGAACTGGAGAATGGCGATCTTCGATCCTTTCACAACCGCACGCAGAACAGCCTTCGCTCCAATTCCCTTTATGTTCTGGCGGTGGACGCCGAGGGACAGCAGCTTCTGAACACGCGCCTGCCCTACGGCACGCCGCTCAGGAAAGTGTCAAATCCATCTGCCCTCGCGACTGCGCTTGAGACGGGCGTCACGCATGTCTCCGACGTCTTCTTCGGCGCAACGAGCGAGCAGTTTGTCTTCAACGTCACAATGCCCCTTCCAGAGAGGATGACCCGCTCTTCGGACGCTGTCGCCTTGATCATGACGCAGAATGCCGCGGATCTTACCAGGGTGATCAGCACGGAAAGCCTGCCTCCCGGCTGGTCGGTCGCGATCGTGGACGGCGCAGGTACGATCATCACGTCCATGGGAGCCAGCAACGCTTCGCCGATCAGTGCCTTCCCACAAGAGACACTGAAATTGATGACGGGTATCAACGGGACGATCGAAGATGTGGACGGCAAGCCACGGCAGATCTACGGATACGGGCAGGTTGTGGGATCGACCTGGAGGGCGGTGATCTGGGGGCCGATCGAGGCTGCCCAGAGTGAAATCGTCGAGGCCTCCCGTAGCCTGATGATCGGCAGCCTGCTCTTTCTTGGTATCGGCATGCTTTGCGGCTACCTGATTGCCCGCCAGTTGCGGATACCCATTCGGCAGATCGCCCAGATGGCGGAGCGTATCGGCAAGGGAGAAATCGTTTCGCCCGTGGAGACGCGCATCCGCGAGGCCAGCCAGATTTCTGTGGCTCTCTCCAACGCATCCTTCGACCGCAGCCAGGCGGAAGATCGGATGCACCTTATCCTCCAGGAACTCGTCCATCGAACCAAGAACATCCTGACCCTGGTCCAAGCCATGATGCGACAGCTGGCTCGCCAGTCAAAGGACATGGATGAGTTCCAGAAGGCGATCTCCGACAGAATCCAGGGTTTGGGAAAGTCTATCGAGGCCCTCGCGATCGAACAGTGGACCGGGGTGCCGTTGCGGCGCCTCGTCACCGTTCAACTTGATACCTTCGCAAATGTCGCGGACCGCGTGGAACTGCAGGGCGACGATTTCCTCCTCCGCGCCGAGGCGGTCCAGAATCTCGGCTTGGTGCTGCATGAACTTGCCACCAACTCCATCAAGTATGGTGCACTTTCAGTTCCTGATGGCCGGGTTCGCATGTCGTGGCGACAGGAAGATCCGTCTGACCCGAAGTCCCTGCTCCACCTGTCATGGGAGGAGATCGGCGGTCCCCCTGCCGTCGAACCACAGACCACCGGCTTCGGCACGACCATCATCAGGCGCCACGCGGCTGCGGCCTTCGGCGGGCAGGTCGATATCCGCTATCTTGCTACCGGGCTCATCTGGACGCTTGTGGCGCCGAGAGACGCTTTCGAGCGTGGTCCGGGCGAGGCGGCGCAGGAATTCCTTTTGTGATTGCGCCGCAGCGGAACGAAGATCAGGGGCCGCCGTTGTTAGGCCCATGGATGCCGTCACAGATCTCCCCACCTTCGACGAACAGTCCCTTAAAGCTGTTGGTCTAACCTATGTGAGCGATGCCGAACCTGGAATTCGCCGCCAAAGAAGGGGTAAGGGCTTCTGCTATCGTCTCCCCGATGGACGCGTTCTCAGTGATCCGGATGAGAAGCGCCGGATCGCAGCGCTCGGACTGCCGCCCGCTTACGAGAATGTCTGGATTTGCATGGATCGCCGGGGACACCTGCAGGCCACGGGCTATGATGCGCGCGGGCGCAAGCAGTACCGGTATCATCCGGAGTGGCAGAGCCTAAGAAGCGAACTGAAGTTCGATCAGCTTGCCCGTTTCGGTGAAGTGCTGCCGCGGATCCGGCGGCGGATCGAGCGGGATCTGGCTCTAGGACTGGAGACCCCCGAGGCGGTCCTAGCCGCGATCATCGCTTTGATGGATACCGCGCATCTGCGCGTGGGCAATCAGGCCTATGCAAAGGAAAACAAGACCTACGGGGCGACGACCCTGTTGAAGCGACACATGACGTTGACGGAAGAGGCCGTGGTCCTTCGCTTCACGGCAAAGGGAGGAAAGCGTGTCAGCCATACGATCAGGCACCCACGGCTCCAGCGGATATTCGAGGAGATAGCTGATCTGCCGGGGCGCCAACTCTTTTCCTGGCCCGATGATGCTGGTACCGCCCATCCTGTCGATTCCGGCCGGCTCAATGCCTATCTCGCCGACGTCGCGGGTTTCCCGGTCTCGGCCAAAACGTTTAGGACCTGGGGTGGGAGCCTTGCCGGCTTTGCCGCCGTCTGGCAGGCGTGCAAGGAAGGTTCGCAACCCCGTGTGAAGCTGATCTGCAAGGCTGCATCCGAGCGGCTCCACAATACCCCTGCCGTCTGCCGCTCCAGCTACATCCATCCGGCCGTGCTGGCCCTCGCGGATGATATTTCGCCGGTGGAACGGCTGCTCAAGAACGAGCTCGAGCTTCCGCAGCTGCGTGGCTTGCGCACCGATGAGCGGCGTCTGCTGGCAGTATTGAAGAGCTCGAGCCTTCAGACGCAAACGGGTGCGGCTGCGGACCCCCTCCAGCGGTGGAGGGCCGCAGCCGCAGAGGCATGATCAGGCGGCGCGACGGGCGTGGCGGCCTTCCTTGACTTCCTCGACAATCTTGGCGACGAAGGGCTGCAGGTCCTTCGGCGAGCGCGAAGTGATGATGCCGTTGTCGACAACCACGGCCTCATCCACCCACTGCGCGCCAGCGTTACGAAGGTCGGTCTTGATCGATGAGTAGGACGTTGCCTTGCGGCCGCGCAGCGCGTCGGCTTCTACCAGAAGCCATGGCCCATGGCAGATGGCGGCTACGGGTTTTCCGCTCTTCACGAAGCTCCGGACCAGTTCTACTGCATCCTCGTCGGCGCGTAGTACGTCCGGGTTGATCTGGCCGCCGGGAAGCACGATGGCGTCGTAATCCTCGACATTGACGTCCGAGATTACGAGATCGACATCGACGCTATCGCCCCAGTCCTTCTCGTCCCAGCTCTTGATCTGTCCCGGCTTGATCGAGGCGATCCGCACCTCAGCACCCTGTTTTCTGAGTTCCTCAAGGGGAACGCGAAGTTCCGACCGCTCATAACCATCGGTCGCGAGAATGAGAATGGACGCAGACTTGAAGTCAGCCATTATTTGCTCCTGTTGCGTTCGTTACGTGTGCGAGGCTTAAAGCCTGCCGCTGGAGAGGTCCCGCCCGTTGATCGACGCCGGTACGCTGATTTCCTCCTGGGGCCCCTTGGGCAGGGGAAGTTCCACGGCCTCAGGTACCAGGACCTGCACTTCTTCGGATGCATGCTCCATGTGCAGATCAGGATTGGAGGTTCTGGTCCGGCCAAACAAGCGCTGGAGAAAATTGAACATCGTCGATCTTCCTTCTTGAAGGCCTCTCCGAGGAGCAAACCCGCGAGACCCTCCTTGGTTCCACTTTCTTTCCCCTTGAAATTTAACTTGAACCCCTTCCGGGAACAAATCTTCTTTGGATCGGTTACGCCACGAGGCTTTAGGGTGACGCGGACGGGAATACCGGGGGGTGAATTGACGCGAGATACAGCTTGCCTGAGCGTTGGAAGAGACGAGCCAAGGCACCTCACTGCCCGCCTTGTCGAGCGGAGGCAGAGACTATCTAGGCACACCCCTTGGGTAATCGCCGTTCCCCTACTGACCTCCTGCAGCGGTATTCAGTCTGCCCTGGATCCGGCCGGTCCCGAGGCTTCTGACGTGGCCCGACTTTTCTACGTCATGCTGATCGGAGGTGGCCTGATTTGGGCCGCCGTGGTGCTGGTGCTGTTCTATGCCGCACGCAAGGCGCGCGAGCCGCATTCTGAACGGGTGGCCGGTCGCGTCATTCTCTGGTGCGGGGCGATCGGTCCGGTGATCGTGCTGACGATGCTCCTTTCCTACGCCGTCTGGCTGATCCCAAACCTGCGACCCTGGTCTTCGGCCATTGCAGAGGGCGTTCGCAAGATCGAGGTTACCGGAGAACAGTTTTGGTGGCGGGTGCGCTATCTGGATGAGCAAGGCGAGGTCCTTCTGGAACGCGCGAACGAGATAAAGATGCCGGTCGGCCAGCGTGTGGTCTTCCTCGTCAAGTCTCCGGACGTCATCCACTCCTTCTGGGTTCCCTCCCTCGGGGGCAAGATGGACATGATTCCGGGCCGAACCAATCACATCATGCTGGAGGCGTCCAAGCCCGGCATCTATCGCGGTGTTTGTGCCGAGTTCTGCGGTCCGTCGCATGCGCTGATGGCTTTCTTCGTGGAGGCACTCGAGCCCTCGGATTTCGAGGCGTGGCTTGCGGGGAGCGGAACAGCCGAGACCGATGGAGCCAGCGACGGGCATGCCCTTTTTCTGAGACACGGCTGTGGAGCCTGCCATGCGATCGACGGAACGGAGGCGCAGGGGAGGATCGGTCCGAACCTCACCGCCTTCGGCGCGCGCGGCAGCGTCGGCGCCGGAACCATGCCAAACACGCCGGAAAATGTCGCCCGCTTCATTCGTCACCCCTCCGAGATCAAGCCAGGATCACGGATGCCGTCCTTCGGGATGCTTCCAGACGGAGATGCCGAACGTATCGCCACTTACCTTGCGGGGCTGAAATGACAGAGGTACTCGGCGATTTCTCTCCCGAGGAGCGGGCTGCGCAGGAGGAGCGACTGCGGAAGGTCTGGAAGACGCCGGGCGGCTGGCGTTACTGGACCTCCGTCAACAACAGCGAAATCGGCCTCTGGTACGGCGTCGCCTCATTCGGCTTCATGCTGTTTGCTGGCGTGCTTGCATTGCTGATGCGGCTGCAACTCGCGGTGCCTGACAATGATCTGCTGACGGCCGATTTCTTCAACCAGGCCTTCACCCTGCACGGCACAGTGATGATGTTCCTGTTTGCCGTACCGATCTTCGAGGCGATCGCGATCTTCCTCCTTCCCTCCATGCTGGGCGCCCGGGAACTGCCGTTTCCGCGCCTCTCCGCCTTCGGCTTCTGGAGCTTTCTCCTCGGTGGCATCTTCGTCTGCGGCTCGATCTTCTTCAATTCGGCGCCGAGCACCGGCTGGTTCATGTATCCGCCCCTGGCGACGAACAAGGAATTCTCGGGGATCGGCGCTGACATATGGTTGCTGGGCCTCTCCTTTATCGAGGTCGCATCCATCGCTGCCGCCGTCGAGATCATCGTCGGGATCATGAAATGCCGCGCGCCCGGCATGCGGATCAACATGATGCCGATGTTTGCATGGTATCTGCTGATCGTGGCGGGCATGATCCTGTTCGCGTTCCCGCCGCTGATTGCTGGCGACCTCCTCTTCGAAATGGAGCGGATGTTCGACTGGCCGTTCTTCGACGCAGAGCGCGGCGGGGACCCGCTCCTCTGGCAGCATCTGTTCTGGATATTCGGTCATCCGGAGGTCTACATCATCTTCCTGCCGGCCATCGCGCTGATGGCGATGATCGTGCCGACTTTTTCCCAGCGGCCGATCGTGGGCTATTCCTGGATCGTGCTTGCGGCGGTGGGAACCGGGTTCCTGAGCTTTGGCTTGTGGGTCCACCACATGTTCACCACCGGCCTGCCGCAGATATCGCTTGCCTTCTTTTCTGCGGCGTCGGAGGCAGTCGTCATTCCGACAGGCGTGCAGATATTCGTCTTCATCGCGACGATGCTTGCCGGCCGGGTGATATTCTCGGTGCCCATGCTGTTCGGTGCTGGCGGCCTGATCACCTTCGTGATCGGCGGGTTGACGGGCGTCATGGTGGCGCTGGTGCCGTTCGACTGGCAGGCGCACGATACCTATTTCATCGTGGCCCACCTGCACTACGTGCTGATCGGCGGGATGCTGTTCCCGGTGGTCGCCGGCATCTACTATTACTTCCCGTTCGTCACCGGCAAGAAGCTGAGCGATGCTTGGGGCAAGGTGGCTTTCTGGCTGATGTTCATCGGCTTCAATGTCGGATTCTTCCCGATGCATTTCTCGGGGCTTCGCGGCATGCCGCGCCGGGTCTTCACATATCCCGAGGATATCGGCTGGGACTGGTTCAACCTGGTCTCCACCATCGGCGCCTTCATCTTCGCCAGCGGCGTCCTCACCATCGTCGTGGACATCTTCAGGCCCAAGCCGAAGATTGGCGACCTCAATCCCTGGCGATCCGGGACGCTCGAATGGACGAACGATCCCGATGAGAACTGGGGAATGCGATCGGTTCCGATCATCGAGAGCCGCTATCCACTCTGGGACCAGCCAGACCTCCAGAAGAATATCGACGAAGGACGCTATTACCTTCCGGATGCCAAGTCGGGTCGACGCGAAACGCTCGTCACCTCAGTGCTGGACGCCGAGCCTATCCAGTGCCTGCGCGTGGGAGGCACGTCCTATGTCACAATCATCGCCGCCATGGCACTGGGTGGCGTCTTCATCGCGCTGACATTCCATTGGTGGGCGGTGACGATCGTCTGCGCGATCATCACGCTCCTTGCCATCCTCTACTGGCTGTGGACGGGCACGGCAGAGATACCGGAGGCACCGGACATGGACGTCGGCCTTGGCAAGCGCCTGCCGATCTACCGTTCAGGTCCGGCTTCAGTCGGGTGGTGGGCGATGTTCATCACCATGGTGGGTGACGGCACAGCCTTTGCCAGCCTGATGTTCGGCTACTTCTTCTACTGGACCATCCATAGCGACTTCACTGCCGGTCTCGGCGGGCCCGGTATCCTCTGGCCGATGACGGCACTCCTGCTGTTTCTCATTTCATGGGGCCTCATGCTGGCTGCGCGACACCTCAACCGACAAGACAGCCCAGGTGGTGCCCGTGCCGCGCTCTGCCTGTCCTTGATCGTCACGGTTGCCGCCGCGCTGGCGGGGTTGCTCGGCCCCTATACCCATGAGATGCAGCCCACTGTCCACGTCTATCCGGCGACGGTCTGGATCATCGCGATCTGGACCGTAGTCCATGCGGGGGCCGGCTGCATCATGCAGGGCTATTGCCTCGCCCGAAGCCTCACCGGCAGGATGACCGCGCGCTATGACCAGGACATCGTCAACGTCACCCTTTACTGGCACTTCCTGACCGTAACCGCCGTGGCATCCTTTGGCGTGCTTGGCCTCTTTCCGTTGATGAGGTAGGCCATGCGACACATCCTGCCCCGCGAAGTGGAAACCCTGTGGACGCTGTTCACGGCGCCGGTCGTCTGGGCGCTGCACTTTATGGTCTGCTACGTCGTAGTCGCGATCTATTGCGAGAAGGCTGCCCTTTGGGGCATCGAGTTCGGCACGATCAGGGTTGCGCTTGGCGCGGTCACGCTGCTTGCATTGGCAATGATCGTCCTGTCGGCCTATCTCGCCTGGCGTCAGTGGGGGTTCGGCTCGGGCGATCCGCCGCATGACCAACCGACGGCCCTGGACCGCCGCCGCTTCCAGGGTTTTGCCACGCTGCTTCTGTCGGGGCTGAGCTTCGTCGCCGTAATCTATGTCGCCATCCCGCTGATCCTCATCGACGGGTGTTACCAATGAGGAGGGCGTCTCTCGCGACGGGTCTGCTTCTCTTGGCGGTGGCATGGATCATCGTACTGCCCTTCGGCGGCCGGGAATCCTTCACTATACACATGATCGTCCACATGTCGGTGGTGGCAGGCGCTGCTCCGCTGCTTGCAGTCGGGCTGTCCGGCTCCCGTCATGACCTTACTGTACGCTGGCCATGGTTCACACCGGTCATCGCCTCGCTCGTTGAACTCCTGGCAGTATGGGGATGGCATCTTCCGGCTGCGCGGGTGATGGCTGAGGCGTCCTGGATTGTCACGGCGCTGGAGCAGGCGACGTTTCTCGCGGCCGGACTGCTGCTCTGGCTTTCCTGCCTTGGCGGCGCTCAGGAGGGGCGGGAGGCTCGTCAGCTTGCCGGCACCTTCGGCCTGCTGTTCACGTCCATGCACATGACCTTGCTCGGTGCCCTGCTTTCGCTGTCACCGCGACCGCTCTACGGCATCGAAAACGTCACATGCTTCGGCGTCACGCTGGGGGCTGCCGTCGACCAGCAGGCCGGCGGCGTCGTGATGTTGCTCGTCGGAGCGGTCGTCTATCTCCTCGGCGGCGTCCTGCTGCTGTCCTCGGCCTTGGGGCCACGCGAACATTCGGGAGGGCGTCTGTGATCGTCCGGCGCAAGTACATCATCGCAGCGGCTGTCCTGCTCCCGGTCGTCGGACTTCTCGTGGGTTGGTCGGGCCTCATCGGCGTGAGGGCGAGTACCGGACACTTGGCGGTGACCGACTGGTTCCTTCACTGGGTCATGCGAAATTCCGTCCGCACCGCCGCGCTTTCGCATGAAGCCCCGCCGCTGGACCATCCCGCCTTGCTTCCCCCTTCGGCGGGCCACTACGAAATCGGCTGCGCCATGTGCCACGGCTCGCCGGCGCGGCTACGATCGGAGACGGTAAAGCAGATGCTTCCGGAGCCGCCGGATCTGGCGCCCCTTATTTCAACCTGGACGGACGAACAGTTGTTCGAGATCGTTCAGCACGGGGTGCGGTTCACCGGGATGCCGGCCTGGCCGACCCAGGAGCGGCCGGACGAAGTATGGTCAATGGTCGCCTTCCTGCGCCAGTTACCCGACATGGATGCCAATCGCTATCAAGAGCTGTCGGGGCTATACCCGCCCCCCATGGAAGGAGAGGTGGATGATCTGCCGCTCAGCTGCGAGAGCTGCCATGCAGAGCGGAGGCTCGACGCGGAGAGCCTCGTGCCGAGCCTTGCGGGACAGTCGGAGACCTATCTTCTAGAAAGCCTGCGGGCTTATGCCGACGGAAGGCGTGCAAGTGGTATCATGCAGTTGGCGGTCAGTTCGCTTCCGGAGGAAGCCTTCGGCGACCTCGCACGGTTCTACGCCGAACAGGAGCCGCCAGTGCGCAATCCCGCGGACATCGATGCCGGACTGGTCGAGCACGGACGAATGCTGGCACAACAGGGGCGAGCTGCCGACAAGATCCCGGCCTGCCTGTCCTGTCACGAAAAGCCCGATGGAAATCCAGCCTACCCGAGGCTTTCCGGGCTCAGCCGCCCTTATCTCACACGCCAGCTCCAGCTGTTCGTCGACGGTGTACGGGGCGGAACCAAGTATAGCCACCTGATGAATGAGGTGGCGAAAAATCTCAAACCCGAAGATGTCGCGGCCGCCGCGGCCTATTTCTCACAGCGATCAGAATGACCCAGACCTGTCAGATCGGTACCACCATCATGTAACAGGCGGCGACGACCATCACGAGTCCGGCAGCTTCGACCCAATCCTTGACCATCTGTGCCTCCCTCCATACGCGTTTGGCGATATGGTGAGTGAACGAGCGTGGTGGCCATCATGTTCCACATATGAGACGCGAATGTGTCGAGTCTGTCACGATTATGGCGCCTAGGAGGCGTCTGCAGCAGCACGTGCTTGCGCCGCCTGAAGAACCGTTCGCAGCTCCCGGGCGGCGGCATTCTCGATTGCAAAGCCACTCTCGGGGAGTACGCCAGGATCCTCTTCGTTGTCCTTGAAGGTCGCGTCGTCGCGAAGCCTCTGGATAAACCGGGTGATCTGCATTTCACCGCCGATCATGGCGGCGAGCATGTCGATCATCAGTTCCCGGTGGGCGTTCAGCCGACCTTCCAGTTCCTCGGGTGTCAACGTGCTCATGGCTTCATTCCTCCTTGGCGGGAGAAATAGGCGTTTTGCTTGAAAGGGAACCCGTGAGGGGGCGCCAAAGTTATTCGCGGGAACCAGGACGCCGAATGGTGTCTGCCGCGATACCGCAAGCCGAACCTTCCAAGGCGTGCCGGATCGACGGACATGAGGAAGGAAAACCGATGAAAAAGCTCACGATCGTTCTGACTGCTGGCCTGCTCCTCAGCGCCTGCAGCGATGGCGGCAACAACCAGTCCCAGCCCATTGACAACACCCCGACAGGAGGAGCCGCCGCTCCTGCCCAGACAGATGCCGACCCCACTCCGCAGACCGGCAGTGGCGGGCAAAGCCCGGTCGAAAGCCCCACCGGAACCGAGAAGCGATAAATCGGCTGCTCCTGCGGGAACGAATGCTGTGGCGCCCCATTGTTAGATGGTTCTTCAATGGGGCGACGTATGAAAAGCGACAACGCGACTTTCAATATCTTGCCGGGCAGCTGGACTGAGCTCGGTGCGATCTATGACGGCGAAGGCACCAACTTCGCTGTTTTCTCCGCCCACGCCGAAAGGATTGAACTCTGCCTGTTCGACAGCAGCGGCAAGACAGAGATCACGCGGCTTGAGCTGCCTGAATATACCAACGAGATCTGGCACGGCTACGTCCCAGGGCTGAAACCTGGAGCGCTTTACGGGTATCGTGTTCACGGCCCCTATGATCCCGAAAACGGTCATCGCTTCAACCCGAACAAGCTTCTTGTCGATCCGTATGCACGAGAGCTTGTGGGCGACGTGGATTGGAACGATGCCCATTTCGCCTATGACCTCCTTCACGAAGACAAGGACCTCACGTTTGATGAGCGTGACAGCGCCCCCTTCATGCCAAAATGTCGCGTCGTCGATCCGAACGGTTTCGACTGGCATGAGGCGAACCGGCCCAATGTTCCCTGGGCATCAGCAATTGTCTACGAAACCCATGTGAAGGGCTTCACGCAACTTAATCCGGCGCTTCCTCAGGAACTGCGCGGCACTTTCGATGGCATGGGGCATGCTGCCTCCGTGGACTATATCAGAAGCCTCGGGATCACCTCGGTGGAACTGATGCCGGTTCACTACTTCCCGGACGACCAGCACCTCCTCGACAAGGGGCTTCATAATTTCTGGGGCTATAACACTCTTGGCTTCTTCGCGCCCGCATCCCGCTACTATGGACCGCGGGGGCTGGAAGGCTTCCGGGAGATGGTCAGGAATTACCATGATGCCGGCATCGAGGTGATACTTGACGTCGTCTACAACCACACGGCTGAAGGGAACGAGCTTGGGCCGACACTCTCCTTCAAGGGTATCGACAACTTCTCCTACTACCGGACGATGCCCGATCAGCATCGCTACTACATCAACGATACCGGGACCGGGAACACGGTCAACACGTCCCATCCGCGGGTACTGCAGCTGATCATGGATTCGCTGCGCTACTGGGTGCAGCACATGCATGTGGACGGCTTCCGCTTCGACCTCGGAACAATCTTGGGCCGCGAACCAGAGGGCTTCGACGAGCGAGGCGGATTTTTCGATGCGGTGACGCAGGATCCTGTCCTGTCGAAGGTGAAGCTGATCGGCGAGCCTTGGGACATCGGTCCGGGGGGTTACCAGGTTGGCGGCTTCCCGCCGGGCTGGGCAGAATGGAACGACAAATATCGAGACACCATCCGGGACTACTGGAAGGGCGACAACGTCGCGCCCGACTTTGCGGCTCGCCTGCTGGGGTCAGGCGATATCTACGACCTGCGCGGTCGCCGGCCCTGGGCAAGCGTCAACTTCATCGCCGCCCATGACGGGTTCACGCTGAATGATCTCGTCTCCTACAACGAAAAGCACAACGAGGCGAATGGCGAGGACAACAACGACGGCCATAACGACAACCGCAGCTATAACTATGGCGCTGAGGGCCCCACCGAGGATGAGGCCATCAATGGGGTTCGCGAGCGCCAGAAGCGCAACTTCCTGGCGACCCTCTTCCTTTCTCACGGAACACCGATGCTTCTCGGTGGCGATGAATTCGGCCGCAGCCAGATGGGAAACAACAACGGCTACTGCCAGGACAGCGAGATTTCCTGGGTCCGCTGGGAAGGGCTTCCGGAGACGAACGAGCAGTTGCGGGAATTCACCCGTCAGATCATCGCCTTGCGGAAGGAGCAGCCTATCTTCCGCCGTGAAAACTGGCGCGATGGAATGGAGGTTCGCTGGTTCAACGCGGGTGGGGGTGAGCAGCTTCCAGAACAATGGCAGGAAGGAACGACGCTCGGGCTGAACCTATGCCGGGCGGATCTCGATATGGAGGAAGGTCTCTGGTCCAATGTTCTCGTGCTTTTCAACCCGTTCGAAGGCACCGTCCCGTTCCACATTCCGCAGATGGGTGAAGGGCGTTGGATCCTGGAACTGACGACCGCGGATCCGTCGCTGCGAGGCGTGGAAGTAGAACAGGATCAGGAGTTCGAGCTCGAGGGCCGCACTCTGGTTGTCCTTCGGCGGGCCTGACTGTTCATGCAACTGATGCGAGTCAACCGCGCCCCGGGCGGTTGACTACTTCAGGAGACCGCTTTTGGCACAGGCCGCGAAGGCGACGTTTTCGATCGATTCATGAGCGAAGCGTAGACGGCGGCGTATTGCTGGGCACTGCGGTCCCAGGAGAACCTGGCCTTCATGCCCTGGTTCTGCAGTCTCGCCCATTGCTTCGGGTCCGCATAGGCTTCGATCGCGCGCCGCAGCGCCGTCCGCAGGCCATCGGTTGTGACCGGATGAAACTGGAACCCGGTGGCCACGCGTGCAGACATTGCTGCGTCATTCGCGTCGATGATGGTTTCAGAAAGCCCGCCCGTCCGGGAGACCACCGGCACGCAGCCGTACCGAAGCGCGTAGAGCTGGGTCAGGCCGCAAGGCTCGAAGCGCGACGGCTGGATGATCGCGTCGGCTCCGGCGTGTATGAGGTGCGCAATTGCCTCGGCATAGCCGATATGGACTGTCATCCGGCCGGGATGACGCCACGCAGTGTCCAGAAGCTGGCGCTCGATCTCCCGGTCTCCCTGTCCGCAGACTATGAGCTTGCCGCCACTGTTGATGATCTCGTCTGCGGTCTCTGCCAGCATGTCCATGCCCTTCTGCCACGTCAGGCGGCTGACCGCGGCGAAAACGGGCCCTGCGCCGTCTGTGTCCAGGCCGAATGCCTCCAGCAGATGTCGGCGGTTCTGGCGCTTGTTGCGAAGGCTGGCAGCGTCGTAGTTCACGGGTAGGTAGGGATCGGTGGCGGGGTCCCAGACCTCCAGGTCGATCCCGTTGACGATTCCACGAAGGACGTCGAGCCTTTGGTTCAGAATGCCATCCATGCCCATGCCAAAGCGAGGCGTCAGGATTTCCCTGGCATAGGTCGGACTGACCGTGGTGATGGCATCAGCCGTCTGCAAGCCGCCCTTCAGATAGCTGATGTCGCGGAAGTACTCGAGGCAGTCGGTCGCGTAGAGTTCGGGCCGCAGCCCCAGTGCAGGCAGAAGCGAGGCGGAGAATTGTCCCTGGAAGGCGAGATTGTGCACCGTGAGCACAACAGGAGTGGGTACCTCCAGTTCCCGCATGTAAACGGATGTCAGGGCGGTTTGCCAATCGTGAGTGTGAACAATATCGGGAATCCAGCCGGGGAGCGCTCCGCCCGCCACTTCGGCGGCTGCAAGGCTCAGCGCTGCGAAGCGTTTCCAGTTGTCGGGATAATCAACCCCCGTAGCGTCAACGTAGGGGCCACCGTCGCGTGCATAGAGGGCAGGGCAGTCAAGAACCAGCAGGCTGAGGTCTTCGATCCGCGCGTAGAGCAGAGAGGCCCGTTCGCCCAGCAGTTCATCGAAAACGAGCAGCGGCGGCGCCGTCCTGAGCTGCCTCATTACCGACGGATAACCCGGGACCAGTGAGAGTGTCTCGATGCCAAGTCGTTCGAGCGCCTTCGGCAGGGAGCCGGTGACGTCGGCGAGACCGCCGGTCTTAATGAGGGGGAATATTTCCGAGGTGACGGAAAGTACCTTGATGGCGCCAGAGGCACCTCTTCGCTTTACCCTGCCGGATGTTTCGGCCGTACTGACCGCGTCAGGATCCGCGAAAGAGAAGAATGCGTCCGTCATGCCAGCCTCCACCGTGCACTCGGCCGGTCCTGCCGAACGCGTGGATGGGGGCAAGCGTTCCAACGAAATGAGAGAAAGAGAGTCTTGTAGCGCACGGCACCCCACGCAGCAGGTAGAGCAGAGATTGCGGCGGCAGGTCTGCCGCAGCCGCATGTCAGGAGGTCAACTGCTGGTCGTCTTTTTCGTCCGCACAGCCTTCTTCTTTGGAGGAGGAGGCAGCGCCTCCGAACCCTTGCCTTCCGGCTTTGTGCTCGCCGGCTTCGCACTAGCCGCGGTGGACCGCGACGTCGCGCGTTTCATTCGGCCCGGCTTAAAGCTATCGAACTCTCGTTTCGCCCGCTCCCAGTGCTCCAGATCCTTTCCTGCCGGATATCCCTCCTCTTCCCAAAGTGAATAGGCGCGCTTGCGTACCCAGTCGTCCTCGTGATCCGCCATCAAGGTCTCCACTTATCGTGGACGAAGAACGATCACGGAAACTGAAAGTTCCTGCTGACGACGAATAATTCGAGGTCTCGGTTCAGGAAGGCGGAACCTTATGGGAGGTCGGGAGTTTAGGGCCCGCTGAAGGGAGCCGCCATGAACAATTTTTGCGATATCATACCTCACCCTGACGGGTGGACCTACGTCATGAACGGGATCGAGTCTCGTTGCTCATTTCATACCTATGAGCTTGCCGTCGCAGCCGCGAGGGTGGAGATGGCGAAGCGCAAGCACAGCCGCGTTTTTCGGCGTATGGAGCTTAATGGGGAGATGCTGCCAGTCCAGCCACCGCCGGGTTCCGGCCTGAATGCCTGACGGCACTGCAACGCCCAAGCAAAAGGCCCGGTTCAGCGTACCGGGCCTTTTCATTGCAGGGATCAGGCAGCCTTCTGGGCAGCGGAGTTGACCGCCGTCTTGGCAAGGCCCGTCAGCTTCTCGTCGGTCTTGCTTTCCTCCGCAAGCGTCTCCTCCAGAAGCTTTACTGCATCCTTCAGGCCAAGCTGCTGGGCCCAGGAGCGCAGCGTGCCATAGCGGCTAATTTCATAGTGCTCGACAGCCTGGGCGGCGGCAAGAAGGCCGGCGTCGAGGGCGGGCGTGTCCTTGAATTCTTCCATGATTTCTTCGCCCTCGGAGATGATCCCCTCAATGGCGTCACAGGTCTTGCCGCGAGCTCGTTTGCCGATGAGTTCGAAAACCTGCTTCAGGCGCTCGATCTGGCCCTCGGTTTCGTCCTTGTGGTCCTGGAAAGCGGCTTTGAGCTTCTCGTCCTGGGCGGCGCGCGCCATCTTCGGCAGCGCCTTCAGGATCTGACGCTCGGCGTAGTAGATATCCTTGAGCGTCTCGTAGAAAAGGTCGTCGAGGGTTTTCGTTGCCATGATTGCAAGTCTCCTGGGTGAATGTTCGGGGTTGATGTTTCCGCTGCAGATAACGAAGCGACCAGTTAAAAGTTCCGGGCCTCAGTTCTGCCTGTAGCTGGGTTCGCGACCACCTTCGGGCTTGTCGTACAGGCGCTCAACCGCCTCTTCCTGCCGAGCTTTCTCGACCGTCCCGATGCGTCTCTTACGCATCAAGCCAAAGGCGATGACGAGTCCCAGCAGGACAGGGCCTATCGCCACGATCACGAACCATAGTTTGTCGGCCATGTTCTTTCTCCTGGTTGATCCTCAGTGGTGCTCGCCAGCGATGTGCAGGTTGTTGGTGCATCCGTTCAGGCCATCGACCGAGCGACAGCAGTCCTCCGCGCGGCGGACATCATCGGCGCTTGCCACCGTGCCTTCCAAGGAAGCGATGCCGTCATTAACGGAGACCGTGATGCCGCGGGGATCCAGAAATGCGTCCTGCGTGAGAGCTTCGTTGACCGCGGTTTTGAGATCGCTGTCGGAGCGTTCGTATCCCTCCGGAGCGAGGCCACGTTTCTTCTCCTGGCCGCTGTCCTCGGCAAAGATATTCGCTTCTCCCTGCAGGTAGCCGCTGGGGCGGTTTTCGGCAGGTCCTTCCCAGCGCGGCCACTGCGAGGTCTCGCCGGGGCGTCCGGATTTTGGCTGTTCGTTCTTCATCGGAGTTTCTCCTTCGCAACGTCCATGCCGAGACAACCGGATTCCCCTCGCGAAGGTTCCTTCATGCCCACCAGTCGAGGACTTCCGGGACGCTTGAGAGGCGCAGCTGGGTCGAGAACCGGGACGCATAAACGCCGAGTGTTGCATCGTGCGTCGCGTCCGAGGTGCTGCAGATTGCATCCTTCAGAAGGATGATCGAGTATCCCAGATCGACCGCACCCATCACGGCAGCAAGGACGCAGACATCAGTTTCTCCACCGGAGATGACGAGGGTGGTGACATCCTGCCCGCGAAGATATCGATGCAGGCGGCCATCCAGCCATGGGGAATAGATGGGCTTGTCAAAGACCGTCGCGGGAGGAGCAAGCTCGCGCAGTTCCGGCAGTATGTCGACCATCTCGTCGCCCAGGACCTCGCGGGTCATCATCGGCCATTTCTGGTAGTATTCAAGCCAGGTCCCGGTGACATCGGCGGGATGAACGGGCGGTATGAAGCGAGTGAAAATGGTCTCAGCCGCGTGGGCCGAGGATAGTATGGCGACCGGGTCGCGGACCTTCTGCATCCATGGGACGTTCCAAGGGGTATCTTCGGCAAACAGCCTCTGCATGTCGACGCAAAGATGGCGGCAACGTCTCGGATCTTCCATTCTCTCCTCCGGATCGGACTGGCTCCGAACGAAGCGGACGGATCAAGGTTCCGAGCGGCTAGGGCGGTCACTCAAGAGAGAGAGAGAGAGAGAGAGAGAGAGAGAGAGGCTGCCGCGCCAAGGGACGAGCCGGTGTGAGGCCGCAAAGCCAAACGTCGTGGAATGAGAGATCGCTTGCCACGCGACCAGGCCGATAAAGGTCAGCTACTGCTCGTATTTCTCCCCGAGCGCCTTTTGAAGCTGCTGAGCGAGTTCCAGAAGACGATCGGGAACAGGCTCCTTCTCGATCTCGTGCAGGAGAACCGATACTTCGCGGCTGACGCGCCGCCCCAATCGAATTTCCGCCTCTGTACTGGGATCGATCTTTTTTTCCATTCCGACCTCGGACGATGCTGTGACGGTCATCGCCCACCTTCTGCACTAGAGCTTATCTCAGTCCTCCTTACAGCAATATTCCAATCTTCGGAAATCCCGAAAATGTCACAGGTGACAAAATGCAAAAAGGCGATCCACGGGAGTGAATCGCCTCGAGAAGCAGATCGCAGTGCCTCACCTGCGTGGGGGAGGAGGTGTTCCCGCTGGAATGGACGTAACCGTCGTGGCTACGGGGTCGCTCGCGGGGAAGGTATCTTCTAGTCCTTCCTCAAGTTGTTCTTCTAGATTTGCCGCGTCGTCCTTTTCGCGCGCCGAGGGGGTCGTGCGCTGTCCTTTGTCCGGCATCTTCTGCATATCTTGTTCTGTAGTCATAGCATGTCCTCCGTGCCTACTTGCTCCAGGGGAAACGTTGGCGTGCGATCTTGGTTCCGGAGGGAACCTCCGGTACCCACACGACGTTTGCGCAGCGCGTAGGAGACTGTCATGGCGCCCCGTTCGTTCTGGAAAGGCTATCTCAAGCTGTCACTGGTGACGTGCCGGGTAAGCATGACGCCGGCGGTTTCCGAATCCGGCAAGGTCCGTTTCCACAATCTCAATCGTAAGACGCACAACCGGGTGATGAGCCAGTATGTGGACGCAGTCACCGGAGAAGCGGTGGAGGACGAGGATCAGGTCAAGGGATACGCCAAGGGAGAAGATGACTATGTCCTGATCGAGGACGAGGAGTTCGACGATGTCGGCCTCGAAAGCACTCGAACGATCGACATTTCCACCTTCGTGCCGGTCGAGTCGATCGGCTGGATCTGGTACGACCGCCCGCACTACCTCGCGCCTGATGACGAGGTGAGTGCGGAAGCTTTCGCGGTCATACGTGAAGCGATGGCGAAGACCGGTACGGCCGGTATCGCGCGCCTCGTCATGTATCGCCGCGAGCGCGCTGTCCTTCTCATCCCGAAGGACAAGGGGATCGTCGTGTGGACGCTTCGCTACGGTGACGAGGTGCGCGATGCAGACTCCTATTTCCATGACGTCGGGAAGGAGAAGCCGTCTTCGCAGCATCTCACCATGATGAAGAAGTTGATCGGAGAGCGTACTGCGCGCTGGGACCCGAGCATGGCGGACGACCCTGTTCAGGATCGCCTGCTCGATATCATCGCTGCCCGCAAGAAGGGCAAGAAGGTGAAGAAGCCAGCGGAACCGAAGCAGGAAGCGCCCAGCAACGTCATCGACATCATGAGCGCGCTGAAGAAGAGCCTCGCTGCGGAACGCAAGGCCCCCAGGTAAGAGACTATCGCTTCTGGCGTTTTGTCCGAGACGTCTTGATCTCCGCCTCTGCTTCCCTGAAGTCGGCCCATGGATCCCTGTCCAACTGCTCCAGGCGGCTAGTCGCGTTGTTAACGGTGAAGTAGGCCGGGCCGATTGCCTGCTCCAACTCCTCCCAGGCGATCGGCATGGATACGGGAGCGCCGGGGCGGGCCCGCGTCGAATAGGGGGCCACAGCCGTGGCGCCTCGCCCATTGCGCAGGTAGTCGATAAGGATCTTTCCCTTCCGCTTTGACTTGGTGATCGTGGAGACATAGCGGTCGGGGCTATCGCCGGCCATGCTGTCGGCAAGAGCCTTCATCGCGGCCTTCACGTCCGGCCATTCCGCGTTGGGCTTTACAGGGGCGACGACGTGCAGCCCCTTGCCACCAGAAGTCTTGACGAAGCCGGAAAGGCCCATCGCCTCGAAGCGTTCGCGAACCTCATAGGCGGCTGCGATGACGTCCTCCCAGGTCGTTCCGTCGCCGGGGTCGAGGTCGATATTGACCATGTCCGGCTTTTCCCACTGGTCGATGGTCGAGCCCCAGGGATGGATCTCGAGCGTGCCGCCCTGGACGAGACCGAGCAAGCCGTCGAGGTCCCGGATGATGATATCCTCTTCGGAAGGATCGGCGGGATCCTTCGCCGTGCCGATATGCTTGTTCATGCCCTTCCAGGCATGCTTCTGGAAGAAAAGAGGTTTGCCGATGCCATCGGGACCTCGCACCAATGCAAGGGGGCGGTTGACCACGAACGGAGCCATGTGCCGCCAAACCTCGACGTAGTAATCGGCAAGGCCAGCCTTGGTCACGCCGGCATCCGGCCAGTAGATGCGGTCCGGGTGGGTGAGCGTTACCGTCCGGCTCCCCGGTTCCTTTTGGTCATCGCTGCTTGCCATGGCTGGACCGGCCTCTCGCACCACATCCCTTGCCTGCTTGTCCTCCCTCATACCACGAAAGGCGGCGTGTCTGATGTGAGCATCAGCAGTCCAGCCACGGAACTCGACTTCCGCCACCAGTTCGGGTCTGAGGAAGACGACATCCTTACGCTCGACCGCCGTCAGTTTCTCCTCGAACGGGCTCTTCGTGACCTTCAGCTCCTGCATCTGGCGGAACAGCGTCTGGGCGACCTTGTTGCTGTAACCGGTGCCCACCCGGCCAGCATGCTTCAGCTTGCCGTCCTGGTAATAGCCCATCACCAGCGAGCCAATGGCGCTGCTGGAGACAGAGGAGGGGACATAGCCGGCGACAACGAACTCCTGCCGCGCCGAGCATTTCGACTTCACCCAGTCTTTTCCCCGCCCGCCGCGGTAGGGCGCATCTCCGATCTTGGAGATGATCCCCTCGAGGCTGAGGCGGCAAGCGTGCTTCAGCACAAGCCCTCCTTCGTCATCGAAATGCTCGCTGTAACGCACGGCGTCGCTGCTGCCTGACAGGATGCCTTCCAAGGCCTGCTTGCGATCCACAAGCTTGGAGGCGGTCAGGTCGGCCCCATCGAGATAGAGGAGGTCGAAGGCGAAGAAGACCAGCCGATCCGTTCGCCCCTCGCTCAGATCCTGCTGGAGAAGCGAGAACTCGCTAGCGCCCGATCCGCCGTTGACCACCACTTCGCCATCCAGCACGGCCTGCTGCACCGGCAGGCGCTTGAGTGCATCCACGATCGCATCGCCGAATTTGTGGGTCCAGTCGAGGCCGGTCCGGGTCAGGAGCTTGGCGTCGCCACCGTTGATACGCGCCTGGACACGGTATCCATCCAGCTTGATTTCGTGGATCCATCGCTTTCCGGAAGGCGCACTCTTCACGAGCGTCGCAAGCTGAGGTGTCACGAAGTCAGGCAGCTCTGCCTTCTTCGCTCCCTTCAGCTTCGGTGAGTTGTTATTCTTGACGGGTCCATTCAGCGCCTCGTCCGAAGGAGAAGGGTCGGATGTCTTCGGTGGCGTTTTTCGCTTGGCCTTCGCCTTCGTGCCGCCCTGCAGTTCCTCGAGAAGCCGTCCGGTCTTCACGGACTTGGGAAGCTCCTCCAGGATGTCGGCATCGCCTTCGGCTCGCGCGAATTCGTCTTCCCCTTTGATGAGGAGCCAGTTCTCGCGCTTTTCACCACGGCGGTTCGCCATGCGGACGAGATGCCATCGACCCTCGAGCTTCTCCCCCTTGAGTTCGAACTCCATGTGTCCCTTGCGGTAACCGCGTTCCTGATCCCCGATCGGATGCCAGGTGCCGCGATCCCAGAGGAGGACCGAGCCTGCACCGTAGTTTCCCTGCGGGATCGTTCCTTCGAAATCGCCGTAGTCGAGCGGATGATCTTCGACATGGACGGCAAGCCTCTTCTCGCCCGGCACAAGGCTCGGGCCACGCGTGACCGCCCAGCTCTTCAGCACACCGTCCATCTCCAGCCGGAAATCGTAGTGAAGCCGGCGGGCTGCATGCTTCTGGATGACGAAGCTGTTTCCCCCGGACTTGACCTTTCTGCCCTTCGGCTCGGGCGAAGCCTTGAAGTCGCGCTTATCGTTATAGGTCTCGAGTGCCATGGTCAGCTCGCTTTCCTTTGCGGGGCGCGGGTCTTCGGCTTGCGGGCAGACTTGCTCTCCGCTGCTGTTTTCTTCTTTGTGCCTGAGCCGGAGCCGGCGCTCTGACGCAGCGCGTCAAGCAGGCTGGAGACCTTCTTGGGTTCGGGCTTCGGCTTCTTCGGCAGCTTGCGGCCTTCTATCTTCGCCTGGATGAGCTCGGTGAGCGCCGTCTCGTAGCGGTCGTCGAACTCAGTCGGATCAAATTCGCCTTTCTTGGTGGAGATGATGTGGCGGGCGAGGTCGAGCATCTCGCCTTCGATCTTGAACTCCGGGATGTCGGAGAAGATCTCCTCGGCGGCGCGAACTTCATAGTCGTAGTTGAGCGTGCTGGCGATGAGGCCCTCATCGCTCGGACGGATCAACAGCGTCCGCAGCCGGCGGAACAGCACGGTGCGGGCGAGGGCGGCGACGTTCTTCTCCTCCAGCCCCTTCCTGATCAGCGCATAGACATCCGCTGCGGTCTTGTCGGCAGGGGCGAGGTAGTAGGGGCGATCCAGGAAGATCGTGTCCACCTCTCCGCAGGGGATGAACGTTTCCAGTTCCAGCGTCTTGTCGCTGTTCGGCACGGCATCCTTTATCTCGTCGGGTTCGAGTATGACGTATTCTCCGCTCGCCACCTCATAGCCCTTGACGATGTCGTCATTGGCGACTTCCTTGCCGGTGTCGGCATCGACCAGCTGACGATGGACGCGGTGGCCGGTCTCGCGGTTTATGATGTTGAAGCTGACGCGGTCTGCAGTCGATGCCGCCGTGTAAAGCGCGACCTGGCAGCTCAACTCCCCGACCTTCAAGTAACCCTTCCAGTTTGCACGCGGCGCCACGACTCAAACTCCCCGAAAACCCTATCAACAGGGGCGGTGGAACTTTGTTCCGTTCGTCAGGTTTGCCGCGAGAAAGCGACGATCAAGCCCGATCCCATTGCGGAACCAAAGCCATAACGGTGCGTTTGCCACCATCATCCCGCCCAGTGATACGACGGAGAGGTAGGCCACGGTGTCTGAATCACAGTTGAAACGTGATCCTGCACGCGCAGATATTGTAAAACTCATCCCCGCTCTCCGCGCGTTCGCCCGCACCTTCTGCCGCAATCCGACGGACGCGGATGATCTCGTTCAGGAGACATTGATGAAGGCGCTGGCGAACCTGGACAAGTTCGAGCCCGGCACGAAGCTTAAATCGTGGCTGTTCACCATCATGCGCAACACCTTCTACACGCGGTCGAAGGTGCTGGGACGTGAGGCGCCTGGGCTGGACGAGCCCGTATCCGGTGATACGCCGATGCCGGCCACACAAGAGGTGAGCGCCCGAGCAAAGGAAGTGCAGCGCGCGCTGCAGAAGCTGCCGCCGCACTACCGGGAGGTACTGACCCTCGTCGCGATTCTCGGCGAGAGTTATGAGGCGACCGCAGAGATCTGTGACTGCGCAGTGGGAACAGTAAAGAGCCGGCTCAACCGCGCAAGGCATCAGATACTGCTTGAACTCGGCGAAGAGCCGGCCTGAGAAACAAAGGGAGGAACCTATGATTTCGCGACTTTGCACAGCAGCTTTCGTATTCGCGGCACTTTCGGCGAATGCCGGGGCGCAGGAAGCCACGGCAAATGCGTCGTTCGTCGGCGTCGACGGCGCCGAAGCGGGTGCTGCGACTTTGACCTCGACGCCCGGCGGCGTCCTCATCGACGTGGAGGTGTCCGGCCTGCCGGCCGGGCAATGGGTAGGCTTCCACTTCCATGAGACTGGGCAATGCGACCACACCGGCGGTCATGAAAGCGCCGGTGGCCACTTCAATCCGGGTGGGAAGGAGCATGGATTCAACGCTGCCAACGGGCCACATGCCGGGGATATGCCGAACCAATACGTGGGCTCCGATGGAACCCTGCGGGCGCAGGTGCTCAACACCTTTGTCTCCCTCGCCGAGGGAGAGAATTCCGTAAAGGGCAGGGCCCTGATGGTACATGGCGGCGCCGACGACTACGAGAGCCAGCCCTCGGGCAAGGCCGGCGAGCGATTGGCGTGCGCTGTCGTGGAGTAAGCGGCCGGCGCTAGCCTCAAACCTCTACGTCCAGCTCCGGATAGTGGCGGAAGATGCCGGATTCGTTGAACGGAAGCCGCCGCTGTGAGGACAGGTAGCCCCGAAGGCGGGGGCGCTCCTTCACTCTCGCCTGAAGTGCGGTGATCCCGGGCCAGCGATTGCCGCTGTCACGCATGGCGCTGGGAAATGCATACTGCAGTCCCTCTATCACCTGAAAAAGCGAAAGATCGATGTAACCGATTTGGCCTCCGACCAGATTTCCCTCCTTTCCGTGGTTTGCCGATAGCACGGTCTCGAAGTAGTCGAGGAACTTCGGAAGCCTTGAGGAGAGAAAGCGGGCTGTGCGGCCTTGCGCCTCCACCTTCTGATCCTCGTAGTAGGCGTCCACACCTAGCGGATGATGAGTATCGTGGATCTCGGTGAGGAAATCCGTCAACGTCAGTTGCAGCCCGTGGGCAAAAAACCGGGATGCCTTATCGGCCGGTACGAGTCCGAGCTTCGGGCCGAGATATCGAAGAATGTTGGCAACATGGGATATGACGAGGTCGTCATCCTTCAGGAATGGCGGCGCAAACGGGACATGCGGGCCGCGTTTGCCGTTCAGGAACGCCATCATCTCCCCCATGCCGCCGGGCTCACGCGCCACGTCACGATATTCTGCCCCGGCATCCTCCAGCGCCAGCCTGACGAATTCACCGCGGCCCGGAATGCCGTCCCAGTAGTAGAGTTCATAGGTCATCAGAATCTCCAAGGGTCAAAGATAATCCTCGATCTGGCGCAGTTCGTTGACAAAACGCTGGCGATCCTGTGCTGCGTCGGGTCGGCCCCGCGTCCTTAACAATGCCGAAGGGTGGATGGTGACGAGAACCGGTGGCAGGTCCTGCGCCGAAAGGATGCGCCCCCTGTCTCGGGTAACTTTCGCATCCTTTCCGAGAAGCGCATGAAGGGCGGTGGCCCCGAGTGCTACCACGAGTGACGGCTGGATCAGGCGAAGCTCGGCCGACAGCCACCATGCGCATGCTCTGATCTCACCCAGGTTTGGTTTAGAGTGGATGCGCCGCTTGCCCCGCACCGTGAACTTGAAATGCTTGACTGCATTGGTGACATAGCAGCGCGTGCGGTCAATGTTTGCCTCCTCAAGGCAATCGTCAAGGAAGCGGCCTGCGGGTCCAATGAAGGGTCTGCCGGCGAGATCCTCCTTGTCGCCCGGCTGCTCTCCGACAAGAACGACGTTGGCGTCAGCGGCGCCTTCACCAAAAACAAGATGTGTCGCAGTCCTGTAGAGGTCGCAACGGGTACAGTTTTCGGCGGCACTCCTGATCGCGCCCAGGTCCTTCCCCGGCTCTCCACCTGACTCGAATTCCGGACCTGACCCAGCTGTTGCCGCCATCGCTGCCTCCAGCCCCGCAACCGTATCTGGCCGGATTGGTTCCCGCATCTGTTCCCGAAGGGAACTTTCGCAACTGCGATGTGTTGAGGCCCGGGGGGTTGCGGTGCCGAGCCGCAGCCCGATGACGTAATCGGGACAGGACCAACAGCATGGCTATTTTGATCACGACAATCTTGTTCGGCCTGGTCGGGCTTGCGCTCGCCGTGGGCGGAGGGCAGTTGCTCGCGCTCGGTGGCAGTATCTACTATCTGATCACCGGCATCGCATTCATCGTGACGGCCGTGCTGCTTTACCTGCGCCGGTCAACGGCCCTGACGCTTTATGCCCTTATCGTGCTCGGGTCGCTCGCCTGGGCGATCTGGGAGGTCGGCTTCGACTGGTGGCAGCTTGGTCCGAGGGGCGGGGTCATCATCCTGCTCGGACTCTGGTTGCTGACGCCTTGGATACGCAAGCCACTTGGTTTCCAGAGCCCAACGGGCGCGCGTTATCCAGTCGGCGCGGCACCGCTTGCCGCGTCTGTTGCGTTGGCGATTCTGATCGCCGTCATCTCCATGTTCACGGACCCATATGACGTCGAGGGGGAACTGCCAAAGGAAGCTGTGGCGGCGGCCCCGGCCATGGGCAATCCTGTTCCTCCGGGTGAGTGGCACCAGTATGGTCGCACGAACTACGGCCAACGCTATTCGCCGCTCGATCAGATCAATGTCGAGAATGTCGATGAACTGGAGGAGGTCTGGCGGTATCAGACCGGCGACGTAAAGCTCCCGGAAGATGTCACCGAGACGACCTATCAGGTCACGCCGTTGAAGGTGGGCAACAGCCTTTTCATCTGCACGCCTCACAACTGGGCCATCGCGATCGACGCGACGACGGGTGAGGAAAAGTGGAAGTACGACCCCAATGCAGGCCTCAATCCCGATCGACAGCACCAGACGTGCCGCGGCGTCACCTATTACGCGGATCCGCAAGCGCAGGCGGATGCGCCTTGCGCGGAGCGGGTCTATCTTCCGACGTCCGATGCGCGGTTGATCGCGCTCGATGCTGCGAGTGGTGAAGTCTGCACGTCGTTTGCAGATCAGGGGGTTCTACGCCTCGAAACCGGGATGCCCTATAATCCGGCGGGTTACTATTATTCCACCTCTCCGCCTGTAATTGCGGCCGGCAAGATCATCATCGGCGGCGCCGTCAATGACAACTACTCCACGCAATCCCAGTCCGGTGTCATCCGCGCCTTCGACGTCAACAGTGGCGAACTGGTCTGGAACTGGGATTCCGGAAATCCCGAACAGACCGAACCGCTGCCGCCGGGGCAGACCTATACTGCCAATTCCCCCAACAGCTGGTCCATATTCAGCGTCGATGAGGAGTTGGGGCTCGTCTATATCCCGCTTGGAAACCAGGTTCCCGATCAGCTCGGCATGGGGCGCAGCGAGTCCGTGGAGAAGTATTCCTCCTCTATCGTCGCGCTTGATATCAATACCGGCGCCGATCGGTGGGTCTTCCAGACCGTCCATCACGACCTGTGGGACATGGATGTGCCGGCACAGCCGGTTCTCCTTGATCTTACCCAGGATGACGGCACGGTAGTGCCGGCGCTGATTGGGCCCACCAAGCAGGGCGATATCTATGTGCTCAATCGCGAGACGGGCGAGCCCATTATCGATGTGACGGAGGAGCCGGCGCCTGGCGGTGCCATACCCGAAGACTTCACCGCCCCGACCCAGCCCACCTCGGCGCTGACCTTCAAGCCCCAGCCGCTGCAGGAAAAGGACATGTGGGGCATTTCGATGTTCGACCAGATGGTCTGCCGCATCCGGTTCCACGAGTTGAACTATGAGGGTCGATACACACCTCCGTCGATCAACGGTACGCTGGTCTACCCCGGCAATTTTGGCACGTTCAACTGGGGTAGCGTGGCCATCGATCCCGAGCGTCAGGTGATGTTCGGCATGCCGACCTACCTGGCCTTCACGGTACGTCTCGTGCCGCGGGAAGAGATTCCCCCGAAGGGTGCCGACGAGAAGGCGAGCGAGCAGGGGCTGAACCGCAATGAAGGCGCGCCCTATGGCGTCTACATGGGGCCCTTCCTCGGACCGCTGCAGATCCCGTGCCAGGCGCCGCCGTGGGGTTATGTCGCCGGTGCCGACCTCAGGACCGGCGAGATCGCCTACAAGCACCGAAATGGCACCGTCTACGACATGACGCCGTTGCCGCTGCCGTTCAAGTTGGGTGTGCCGGGTATCGGTGGTCCGATGATCACGAAGGGCGGCGTGGCTTTCCTCGGTGCTGCCGTCGACAATTATCTCCGCGCCTATAACCTCACCACCGGTGAGGAAATCTGGCGTGCGCGCCTGCCGGCTGGAGGTCAGGCAACGCCGATGACCTATGCTGTTGAGGATGGGCGGCAGTTCGTGGTCATGGTCGCGGGTGGTCACGGTTCGGTCGGAACGAAGCCCGGCGACTATGTTATCGCATACGCTCTGCCGAGGGATTAACTGGGCGGGCAGAGGCGGTGGTTGGCAACCTCCGCCTCGCCGTTGCTCGATCAGGCAATCCTGCCGGACTTGATGTCATTGCGCACATTGCTGACGCCAGCGACGCTTCGGGCGATCTCCTCTGCGCGAGCGACTTCGGGTTCCGACATGACTGATCCTGTCAACGTGATCGTGGAACCTTCAGCGATGACGTGAACGCCGGTCGCGTCGATGCCGCCGGCCGCCGCCAAGGCATCGGAGACGGCCCCTTCCAAAGCGGCCGCCGGTGGAAATTCGTTTTCAACCGTTGGGGGATGTTCGTGGAAGCTTTGATGCTTGAAGACCATGATCGTATTTCTCCGGATTGAAACCCCGGATCAACGCATGGCTATACCGTTTTGTTCAGCGCCCCGGCAGCGCCAAGGCGAGTATCTCGGCCAGCTGGCTCTGGGAAAACGGCTTTGAGAGCTTCGGGAGCTTTCCGCCTTCTCCCGAGGGGAGTTCAGCATAGCCGGTCGCGAGAACGACCGAAAGGCTCGGCCAGCGCTCATGGATGCGCGTCGCTAGCTCAGCACCCGTCATCTTGGGCATGGAGTGATCTGTTAGCACGAGATCGAACCTCTCGCCCTTTTCCAGAACCTCGAGGGCTTGAGCGCCGTTGAACGCCTCAACGACCTGATGCCCGAGATCCTCCAGCATCAGCGTCGTGTTCATGAGGACCAGAGCATCGTCATCGACAGCAAGTATTTTCAGCGAAGCCGGCAACTCAGGCAATGCCTGCTTGGGTGTTGCTTCCGGAGAAGGCTGGGCGGATGCGGTCGGGTGCGCCAGCGGGAGGAGGAGCGAGATAGTCGTTCCTTCGCCCTTACAGCTCTCGATAAGCAGCTTGCCTCCGGACTGCTCGACAAGCCCCTGAACCATGGAGAGGCCAAGGCCGGTCCCCTTGCCGACGCCCTTGGTCGTGAAGAAGGGCGTAGCCGCCCGCTCCAGCGTCTCCTCGTCCATACCCTCGCCGGTATCGCTGACGGAGAGGCGAAGAAATCCGGGGGGCCGGGGCTCGGAGGGATCCGCTGGAGCCTGCATTCGAGCGGCACCTATCGTGATCGTGCCACCATTGGGCATGGCGTCGCGGGCGTTGACGATAAGGTTCAGGAGAGCGGTTTCCAGCTGGACCGCGTCGGTCAGGACGGCGGGAAGGCCTTCTTCGAAAACCGTCTGGATCTGGATTGCCGCGCCGACGGATCGCTGCACGAACTCCATCATGCCGGCCACGACCGAAGGGATGTCGACGGCCGCCACATGCAGATCCTGTCTTCTCGAATAGGCGAGCATGCGCTGGATCAGCGCGACGCCCCGGTCGGCGCCCTGAATTGCATTGTCGAGGAGAGGCATCATCGACGGGTCGTCTGGAAGCCGTTTCTTGAGGATTTCCAGACTGCCGAGGATCGCCATGAGCAGGTTGTTGAAGTCATGGGCGATGCCGCCGGTCAGTTGTCCGATCGCCTCCATCTTCTGGGCCTGGAAAAGCTCCTCACGAGCTTTGTTCAGCGCATTCTGGGCCTCGACCTTCTCGGTAATGTCGTGAGTGACCTTCGCAAAGCCGAGGAGTTCCCCCGTTTCGTCGCGGATGGCGTCAATGGTCACTTGGGCGAGAAACCGCGACCCGTCCTTGCGCACCCGGGTGCCTTCCTTCTCGAACCGGCCCTCCCGCCGGGCCGTCTCCAGACCGAATTCAGGTAAGCCGGAAGCCCGGTCTTCGTCGGTGTAGAAGCGCGAGAAGTGGGAGCCGACAATCTCCTCGGCGCTGTAACCCTTGATGCGTTGTGCGCCGGAGTTCCAGTTGGTGATGTGGCCCGTCGGATCGAGCATGTAGATCGCATAGTCGCTGACAGCCTGCACCAGCAGCTGAAACTTCTGCTCGCTCGATCTCAGCTCTAGTTCCGCCTGTCGGCGCTCCGTCAGGTCGCGTGTGATCTTCGCAAAGCCGAGGAGGCCGCCCGAGGGACTCCAGATGGGATCGATGATGACGTGGGCCCAGAAACGGCTCCCATCTTTCCTTACCCGCCATCCTTCGTTCTCGAAGCGACCTTCCGTCCTCGCACGATACAATGCTGTCGCCGGAAGACCGCGCGCCCTGTCCTCAGGCGTGTAGAACCGCGAGAAGTGGTGGCCGAGGACCTCCGGCTCACGGTAGCCCTTGACGCGTTCCGCCCCGGGGTTCCAGCTGCTTATCCGCCCCTCGGGGTCGATCATGTAGATTGCGTAGTCAGTGATCGCGTCGACGAGGAGACGATATCGCTCGTCCTGAATTGCGGTCACGGGTGACTCATGTGGCATCGAAAATCTGTTTCCCCCTCAGATTCGGCCTTACATCGATCAGGAGTGACAAACGTCAAGTGGTGGCCGTGGTTCCAGTTCGAAAGGAGCAGTCTGCGCAGGCGCATGTTCAGGTCGCCCTGCGCGAAGTTCCGGTACCAGGAGCCGTTTCCGCGGTCGATGGGGGACGCAGGAAAGCATCCTGGCTTGCCCGCACTGCAGCGTAGATGAAGTCCGACACGGACCGCACTCGCGGCACATTGCTGAGGTCGCGGTGGCAGGCGAGCCAGTAGTTGCGAGTGAGGGTTATCTCGTGCGGCAGGACGATCTGGAGATCCGGCTGCCGACGGGCGATGAAATGGGGTAGCACACAAAGGCCGAGCCCGTTCTTCGTTGCAGTGAGCTGGGCAAATATGCTGGAGCTCTGGAATTGCGGCTTGATTCCCGGGTGGACGTCGCCGAGGTAATCCAGGCCCGGCGCAAAGATCATGTCCTGGATATAGCCGATAAACGGATGCGCCAGGAGATCGTCACGTTCGCGAATCGGTCCCGCCTGGGCGAGATAGTCGCGTGAGGCATAGACGTTCAGCGTGTAGTCTGTGATCTTCTCGGTGCGATAGGGGCCGGCCTTTGGCGGGTCAAGGGTAACTGCAATGTCGGCCTCCTTGCGGGAGAGCGACATGATCTGCTGGATTGTCACCAGTTCCAGCGAGATATTCGGATGGTGTTCGAAGAAGGCTCCCATCTGCTGCGAAAAGAAGAAGTTGGCAAAGCCTTCCGGGGCGCTCAACCGAATGACGCCGCGCTGGATCATCGCGCCGGCGGCGACATCCGCCTGCAGGCGATCGGTCTCGGCCTCGATCTTCTCCGCGGTTTCGACGAAGCGCTGGCCGACGGTCGTCAGCACATAGCCGCGCGGGTTGCGCTCGAAGAGCTTCACCTTCAGCACGAATTCCAGCCTGTCGATCCGGCGCGAAACAGTCGCGTGGCTCGTTCGCAGGTGACGGGCGGCGGTGGATAACTGCCCGGTCCTGGCAACCGCCAGGAAGTACTGCAAGTCGTCCCATGTGAAGCTCGGATTGGTTGACATTGCCTCTTCTGTTCAAAAATGCACAGACCTTGTTTGCAATTAGATGCCCATATCGCCTTGCGTCAATCACCGAATTCCGGAACGATGCGCCGCGGTAAGGGTCGCCTTGAGGAGGGCGATCTTCCAAAATTGAACAGACTCACAATCTGGCTTTCTCTGGGAGGAGAACATCATGCGGAAGAACATCGTCACGTCGCTCGCAATCCTGCTGGCGGGTAGCACCGCCGCACTGGCGCAAAGCGCCTCGGACGGCAAGGTCAAGATCGGCATCCTGAACGATCAGTCCGGCGTTTATGCTGATTTCGGCGGCAAATCGTCTGTCGAAGCCGCGAAGATGGCAATCGAGGATTTCGGCGGAAAGGTACTGGACGTTCCGGTCGAACTGGTCGATGCCGACCACCAGAACAAGCCCGACATCGCGTCCAACATCGCTCGCCAGTGGTATGATACGGAGCAGGTCGACGCGATCATGGAGCTGACGACATCGTCGGTTGCGCTCGCTGTACAGGCGCTCAGCAAGGAAAAGAAGAAGATCAACATGGTCACGGGTGCCGCGACGACGGACCTGACCGGAAAGCAGTGCAGCCCCTACGGCTTCCATTGGGCCTATGACACGCACGCACTCGCCGTCGGCACCGGTGGCGCGCTCGTGAAGCAGGGCGGCGACAGCTGGTTCTTCCTGACTGCGGACTATGCCTTCGGCTACTCGCTTGAAGAGCAGACGGGTACTTTCGTGAAATCAGCTGGCGGTAACGTGGTCGGTGCCGTTCGTCATCCGCTCGCCACGAATGACTTCTCGTCATTCCTGCTGCAGGCGCAGTCCTCCGGCGCAAAGGTCATCGGCCTCGCCAACGCCGGTCTCGATACCGCGAACGCGATCAAGCAGGCTGCCGAGTTCGGCATCACCGCGGGTGGTCAGAACCTCGCTGCCCTGTTGTTTACGTTGGCGGAAGTTCATGGTCTCGGTGTAGAGGCAGCGCAGGGGCTGACGCTGACGGAGGGCTATTACTGGAACCTCGATGACCAGAGCCGCGAGTTCGGCAAGCGCTTCTTCGAGCGGACCGGCAAGATGCCGAACATGGTCCATGCAGGCACCTATTCCTCCGTGATGCAGTACCTGAAGGCCATCGAGAAGGCTGGAACGGATGAGACTGAAGCGGTTGCCAAGGCTCTTCACGAGATGCCGGTCGATGACTTCTTTGCTCGCAACGGCAAGGTCGGCGCCAATGGCCGTATGATCCACGACATGTATCTGCTCCAGGTCAAGAAGCCGGGCGAAAGCGACGAGCCGTGGGACTACTTCAACGTTCTGTCGACGATCCCGGGCGACGAAGCCTATATCGACCCGGCCAAGAGCGGCTGCGAGTTGGTGAAGTAAGCCGTCATGGCGATTAGTGCGGTTCAGACGCATGAGGAGCCGCGGGTGGTGCTTTCCGCCCGCGGCCTCACCAAGGTGTTCGGCGCGTTCGCGGCGGTGAAGGATGTCGATCTCGATGTCCATCACGCCCGGGTGCACGCGCTGATTGGGCCGAACGGCGCCGGCAAGACAACCGTCTTCAACCTTCTCACCAAGTTCCTCCAGCCTTCGGCCGGCACGATCAACCTGCTGGGAACGGATATCACCAACACCGCGCCTGACAAGGTGGCGCGCATGGGGCTGGTGCGCTCGTTCCAGATTTCCGCGGTCTTTCCGCACCTGACGGTGCTGGATAACGTGCGGGTGGCGCTGCAGCGGCCCAACAATCTGGCAACGCAATTCTGGCTGCCGATGTCGTCGCTTAATCGCCTCAACCAGCGCGCCGAGGAACTCCTTGCGGCGGTTGGGCTGGCCGACGCCCGCAACACGGTCGCGGCGGATCTTTCCTATGGCCGGAAGCGCGTGCTCGAAATCGCCACCACATTGGCGCTCGATCCCAAGGTCCTGCTGCTTGACGAGCCCATGGCCGGCATGGGGCAGGAGGACATCGGCACCGTTTCCGGCATCATCCGCAACGTCGCCAAGGAGCGAGCCGTGCTGATGGTCGAACACAATCTTTCAGTCGTCGCCGATATCTGCCATCACGTGACCGTCCTGCAGCGCGGCGAGATCCTTGCCGAAGGCGATTACGCGACGGTCAGCCAGGACCCGCGGGTTCGCACCGCCTACATGGGCACCGAGGAGGCCTGACATGAAACCGCTGCTTCAGGTTTCCGGCCTCAATGCCTGGTACGGAGAGAGCCATGTCCTGCACGGCGTCGACATGACGGTCGGCGAAGGTGAGATGGTCACCATTCTCGGCCGCAACGGCGTCGGCAAGACGACGACCCTGAGGACGATCATGGGCATCGTTCGCGAGCGCAAGGGCCAGATCCTTTTCGACGGCCGGGACATGATGGAGGTGCCGCTCCATCGCACGGCCCATGCGGGAATTGGCTTCGTGCCGGAGGAGCGGGGAATATTCGCGACGCTGACTGTCGAGGAGAACCTCATGCTGCCGCCGGTCGTCGCCGGTACCGGCATGGGGCTCGACGAGATCTACGAACTCTTCCCCAACCTCCTCGAGCGGCGGACGAGCCCTGGCACGAAGCTTTCCGGCGGTGAACAGCAGATGCTGGCGATCGCCCGCATTCTTCGCACCGGTGTCCGGCTGCTGGTCCTTGATGAACCGACGGAGGGCCTCGCGCCCGTCATCGTCCAGAGGATCGGCGAGGTTCTGAAGAAACTCAAGGAACGGGGCATGACCGTGCTTCTGGTGGAGCAGAACTTCCGCTTTGCCAGCCGTGTCGCCGATCGTTTCTATCTCATGGAGCATGGCCAGATGGTGGCCGACTTCCCCGTCGGCGAACTGCCCGAGCGGATGGACATGCTTCATAAGGTTCTGGGGGTTTAACCATGACGATGATCTTCGGTATTCCGATCCAGGCATTTCTCGGGCAGTTGCTCATCGGACTGATCAACGGCTCCTTCTATGCCCTTCTCAGCCTCGGGCTGGCGGTGATCTTCGGCCTCTTGCGGGTGATCAATTTCGCTCACGGGGCGCAGTACATGCTGGGTGCCTTCGTAGCGCTGCTCCTCCTCCAGTATTTCGGCATCAACTACTGGATCGCTCTCTTCGTTGCACCGATCATCGTTGGAGTTGTGGGTGCCGCGATAGAGCGGACGATGCTGAGCCGGCTCTACAAGCTAGACCATCTCTACGGCCTGCTCTTCACCTTCGGACTGGCGCTCACGATTGAAGGAACCTTCCGCTACCTTTACGGCGCAGCCGGACAACCCTATTCGGTTCCGGCAGCCTTGGCCGGCGGCACCAATCTCGGCTTCATGTTCCTGCCGATCTATCGCGGCTGGGTCGTGGTCATCTCTCTTGTCGCCTGCATCGCCACATGGCTACTGATCGAGAAGACCAAGCTTGGTTCCTATCTCCGGGCTGCCACCGAAAATCCGGTGCTCGTGCAGGCCTTCGGCGTCAACGTGCCCTTGCTACTGACCTTCACCTACGGGCTCGGGGCGGCACTGGCGGCCTTTGCCGGCGTGCTTGCGGCTCCGATCTACCAGGTCTCGCCGCTGATGGGTACGAACATCATCATCGTCGTCTTCGCCGTCGTCGTCGTCGGTGGAATGGGCTCGATCATGGGCGCCATCATCACGGGCTACATGCTTGGCATTGCCGAGGGACTGACCAAGGTCTTCTATCCGGAAGCCTCCAACATCGTCATCTTCGTCATCATGGCGATCGTGCTGCTCATCAGGCCGGCAGGCCTCTTCGGACGGGATGCGTGACATGAGCCATACCACCCACACGACAACCGGCATACGGAACGAAAGGGCGCCGGTGGCATCGTCCACCTATGCGGCGTTCCTTCTGGCGGGGCTTGCCTTCCTGCTGTTCGCGCCGATGTTCTTCTACCCGATCTTCCTGATGAAGCTGCTCTGCTTCGCCCTCTTTGCCTGCGCCTTCAACTTGCTGCTGGGCTATACGGGTCTTCTCTCCTTTGGCCATGCCACCTTCTTCGGTGGTGCGGCCTATTTCACCGCACATGCGGTGAAGGAATGGGGCTGGACACCGGAACTGGGCGTGCTGCTCGGCGTGGCGGGCGCGGCCGTGCTCGGGCTCATCATGGGCTTCGTCGCTATCCGCCGCCAGGGCATCTACTTCGCGATGATCACGCTGGCCTTGTCGCAGATGTTCTTCTTCTTCTGCCTTCAGGCGGAATTCACGCGCGGCGAGGATGGCATACAGCAGGTGCCGCGCGGACATCTCTTCGGCTTCATCGATCTCAATGTAGCGACGAACATGTACTACTTCGTGCTGGCCGTCTTCATCATCGGCCTCGCCGTCATATGGCGCTTCGTCAACTCGCCCTTCGGCATGATCCTGAAGTCGATCCGCGAGAACGAGGCACGGGCGACGTCGCTCGGTTACTCGGTGGCCCACTACAAGCTCGGTGCCTTCGTCATGTCGGCAGCGCTCGCCGGGCTCGCCGGCGGCGTGAAGTCGCTCGTCTTCCAGTTCGCGACGCTGACGGACGTGACCTGGCAGATGTCGGGCGAGGTGATCCTGATGACTCTGCTTGGCGGCATCGGCACCCTGATCGGACCGATCTTTGGTGCTGGTCTGGTGGTGACGCTACAGAACTATCTGGCTACCTCCGATTTCCCGGTCACGATCATCACCGGCGTCGTCTTCATGGTCTGCGTGCTCGTCTTCCGCCGCGGCATCATCGGCGAGTTCTACGCCTCGCGGCTCGGTCGCAGGCTGGGGTTTGAACACAGGCAGTAGGCGGACCGGACGCGCCTGGGCGCGCGTCCATCGCACAAAATCGAGGCAACTGGACTGCAGGCTTCGTCTGTGGTGACGGCGAGCCTTTGGAGACGCGGAATGGAACAGTACGACTACATCGTCGTGGGGGCGGGAAGCGCGGGATGCGTGCTCGCCAATCGGCTGTCGGCCGACAGCCGCAACCGTGTGCTGCTCTTGGAAGCCGGCGGCACCGACAATTATCACTGGGTGCACATCCCCGTCGGCTATCTCTACTGCATCAACAACCCGCGCACCGACTGGTGCTTCACCACCGAGAAGGAAGAGGGGCTGAACGGTCGCTCGCTCTCCTATCCGCGCGGCAAGCTGCTGGGCGGCTGCTCATCCATCAACGGCATGATCTACATGCGGGGCCAGGCGCGCGATTATGACCTCTGGCGTCAACTGGGCTGCGATGGCTGGGGGTGGGACGATGTGCTGCCCTATTTCAAGAAGTCGGAGGACCATTACCGTGGCGCCGACGACCTCCACGGCGCCGGCGGTGAATGGCGGGTGGAGAAGTCGCGGGTGCGCTGGGCGGTGCTCGATGCCTTCCAGAAGGCGGCCGAGGAGGCCGGCATCCCGATCACCGAAGACTTCAACCGCGGCTCCAACGAGGGTTCTGGCTACTTCGACGTAAACCAGCGGTCGGGGATACGCTGGAACACCTCCAAGGCCTTTCTCCGCCCCGCCAAGGGAAGGCGGAACCTGACTGTCCTGACCAAGGCCCATGCACGGCGGCTGATCGTCGAGGACGGCGAGGTGAAGGGGATCGACTTCCAGCATGGCGGTGTGGCAAAGCGAGCCTTAGCCTCCCGCGAAACCATCCTGAGTGCCGGTTCCATCGGCTCGCCACAGATCCTCGAGCTTTCCGGGATCGGCCGCGGAAACGTGCTGCAGCAGGCGGGCATCGAAGTCGTCAAGGAGGTGAGGGGCGTTGGCGAGAACCTGCAGGATCACCTGCAACTGCGCATGGTCTACAAGGTGACAGGAGTTCCGACACTCAACGAGAAGGCATCCCGCCTCATCGGCAAGGCGGCGATCGGTCTCGAATACGCCTTCCGCCGCTCAGGGCCGATGTCCATGGCGCCGAGCCAGCTTGGGATCTTCACGCGATCGGGCCCGGATAAGGAGATGCCCGACCTGCAATACCACATCCAGCCTGTCTCTCTCGACAAGTTCGGCGATCCTGTCCATGGCTTCCCGGCCATGACCGCCAGCGTGTGCAACCTCAGGCCGGAAAGCCGCGGCTCGGTTCATGTGAAGAGCAGCGACTTTGCCGCAGCGCCGGCGATCAAGCCGAACTACCTGTCGTCACCGGCCGACCGCGAAGTTGCGGTCAAGGCGATCCGGCTGACGCGGGAGATCGTCCGCAAGCCGTCCTTCGCGCGCTACTATCCGGAGGAGTACAGGCCGGGGCCGAGCTACGAGAGCGACGCCGATCTCGAAAAGGCGGCGGGCGAGATCGGGACGACCATCTTTCACCCGGTCGGCACCGTGCGCATGGGAGCCGATCCTGACAGCGTTGTCGACCCGCGCCTGAGGCTGCGAGCAGTCGGACGGCTGCGCGTAGCGGATGCGTCGATCATGCCGAATATCGTTTCCGGCAACACCAATTCCCCGACTATCATGATTGCCGAGAAGGCGGCGGAGATGATTCTGGCCGACAATCGATGAACAGGGAGGCAGGGCGATGAGCGACGAAGTCATTCTCGACAGGGTGGGATCGGCTGCGGTGATCCGACTCAATCGGCCTAAGGCGCTGAACAGCCTCAATCTGCCAATGGTTCGCGCGATCCGGGAGGCGATGGAGCAGTATCTGGACGATGCGTCCATTCAGGCTGTCATCTTGAAGGGAGAAGGCGAGAGGGGCCTCTGTGCCGGCGGCGACATCCGCGTGCTCTATGACATGGGAAAGCGTAGCGATCCCGAAGCGACCCGTTTCTGGCGCGAGGAATTTCCGCTTAATTATGCCATTTCGCACTATCCCAAACCGTATGTCGTTCTGATGGACGGCATCACCATGGGGGGCGGCGTCGGACTTTCTGCCCATGGCCGTCATCGCATCGTGACGGAGCGGACGCGGCTCGCCATGCCCGAGACCGGTATCGGCTATTTCCCGGATGTGGGTGCCACCTGGCTCCTTCCGAAGGCACCGGGGGAAGTCGGAACCTGGATGGGGCTGACCGGCATCGAAGTCGACGCAGCCGGTGCGATCTATGCGGGACTTGCCGATACTCTTGTACCGTCGGATCGACTGGATGCGCTGGTGGAAGCGATTGGGGCGCTCTCTGGAGAAGCAGACGACGGAAGCGTCGAAGCGACGATTGCTCGTTTTTCAGTTCAGACTACAGAGAGCGCACCCGAGAAGAACCGGCCTGTGATCGATCGCTGCTTTGGCTTCGATCGTGTCGAAGACATCCTTGAAGCACTCGCCGATGAGGATGGGGAGTTCGCCGCCACCACCCGCGACACAATGCTCAAGCGTTCGCCGACCAGCCTAAAGCTGACATTGCGCCTGCTGCGCGCCGGACGCCAGAGCTCGGGGCTCGTGGAATGCCTCGAACGGGAGTTCGGCGCGGGCGTGGAGATTCTGCGCAATCACGACTTCTACGAAGGGGTGCGTGCGGCAATCATCGACAAGGACCGCAACCCGCAGTGGTCGCCCGCAAGCCTCGACGAGGTGCAGGCGGAGAGCATCGACGCCTATCTCGGCGGCAAGCACGGCAGCCTGTTTCCCGACCATCGCCTCTGAGTATCGTGTTCCCAAGGTGGGCTTATCTCTTGGCGGTGGGAGATATCTGTCGTGCGACTACCGATAAAAAGAAAAGATTTCCCATGCGGGCCGCGGCGTGGGGCGCCGGTTCCTCGCAGTCGCAAGGATCAATCGGTACCTTCCGGACATCAACGAATTCCGGAGACCTCCATGAACCGCCTCCTCGTCCTTGGCACTGCTCTCGCCGCCCTGTTTGCCGCGCCGGCCTTTGCTCAGTCGCCGACTACCCTCCTCAACGCGTCCTATGACATCGCCCGCGAAATTTTTGCGGCGGAGAACGAAGCCTTTGTGAAGCAGAACCCCGGCGTCACCATCGACCAGTCGCATGCCGGTACGTCGAAGCAGGCCCGTGCGATCGTCGAGGGACTGGAAGCGGATGTCGTCACCTTCAACCAGGTCACGGACATCGACTTCCTGGTGAAGCAGGGTTTCGTCTCGGATGACTGGCAGCAGGATTTCCCCAACAGCGCCTCCCCCTTCTACTCCTTCCCGTCCTTCCTGGTGCGCGAGGGCAACCCGAAGAACATCAAGGACTGGAACGATCTGGCGCGCGACGACGTGCAGGTGATCTTCCCGAACCCGAAGACCTCGGGCAATGCCCGCTACACCTATCTCGCGGCAACCGCTTACGCGAAGGAAGCCTTCGGTGGAGACGAGGAGAAGGTCGAAGCGTTCATCAGCAAGATCTTCGACAACGTCCCGGTCTTCGACACCGGCGGCCGCGCCGCAACGACCACATTCGTCGAGCGCGAGATCGGCGACGTGATCATTACTTTCGAGGCCGAGACCCGCGCCATTGCCAAGCAGTATGGCGAAGACAAGTTCGACGCGGTCGTGCCGTCCGTCAGCCTGCTTGCGGAGTTCCCGGTGGCGATTGTCGACAAGGTGGTGGACAAGCGCGGCTCCCGCGATCTCGCAAAGAGCTATCTCGACTTCCTCTACACGGAAGAAGGGCAGCGGATTGCCGCCGAATTCGGTCACCGTGTCCACAACGAAACGGTTTCCGCCGAATTCAAGGACCAGTTCCCGGATATCCGTCTCGTCAACGTCGATGATGTCTTCGGTGGCTGGAGCAAGATTCAGGAGGAGCACTTCGCCTCCGGCGCCACGCTCGACACGCTGTACGGCAGCCGCTGATCCGTCTCCCAGGACGACCCTCCCGGCGGTCGAAAGACCGTCGGGTTTCGCATTCCAAGAACAGGGGAATACGCTTGAGACGCAATGTCCTGCCGGGACTGTCACTTTCGCTCGGCGTCACGCTCTTCTATGTCGGCCTGATCGTGGTGCTGCCCCTCACGGCACTGATCTTCAAGGCGGCCAGCCTTGGTCCTGCCGATTACTGGTCGATCATTTCGTCGCCGCGCGCGGTTGCGAGCTACCGCGTGACGGTGCTCACTGCACTGGGCGCGACGGCGTTCAACCTGGTCTTTGGTCTGGCGCTGGCCTGGGTCCTGACCCGCTACCGCTTCCCTGGCTGGCGGCTCGTCGATGCCATGGTCGACCTCCCTTTCGCCTTGCCCACTGCCGTTGCGGGGATTTCGCTGACCGCGCTGTTCGCCAGTAACGGCTGGTTCGGCTCGGTCCTTTCCGACCTGGGTGTCAAAGTCGCCTACACCCCGCTCGGCATCATGATCGCCATGTGCTTCACGTCGCTGCCGTTCATCGTGCGGACGGTGCAGCCGGTGCTGGAGGATCTCGGTCCGGCGCTGGAAGAGGCTGGTCAATCCCTGGGCGGCTCGGACTGGACGATCTTCCGGAAGGTGATCTTTCCCCTGCTGAAGCCGGCGCTCTTGGCCGGGCTGTCGCTCTCCTTCGCGCGCTCGCTGGGCGAGTTCGGTGCCATCATCTTCATCGCGGGCAATCAGCCCATGTCGACGGAGATCACGGCGCTTCTCGTCTTCATCCGCCTGGAGGAATACGACTACCAGGCCGCCGCCGCCATCGCCTCCGTCCTGCTCTTCACGGCCTTTGCAATGCTGGCGATCACCAACCTGCTGCAGGCGCGGGCCTTGCGCTACACCGTGAGGAACTGAGGATGTCTGCCGTCCATCCCGGCCGCAAGCCGCCGCGCGTCGGCGACCAGCCACTATTCCGCCGGTCCCTGATCGCACTTGTACTGATCATCGGCGCGCTCCTGATCCTGGCCCCGCTCATCGTCATCGGGTTCGAAGCCTTCTCGGAAGGCTGGCGCGTCTATGCCTCGACGCTCGTCCATCCCGACACGCGCCACGCCATTTTCCTGACGGTGGTGACTGCGCTGATCGCTGTCCCGATCAATACGATCTTCGGGGTGGCCGCAGCCTGGGCGATCACCAAGTTCGACTTCCCCGGTCGCCGTTTCCTGCTGGTTGTGATCGAGATCCCGTTCTCGATCTCACCGATCGTCGCTGGTGTCGCCTACCTCTTCGTTTACGGTTTGCAGGGTTATCTCGGGCCACTCTTCGACGCCTACGATGTGAAGGTGCTGTTCGCGCTGCCCGGTATCGTGCTTGCCTCCATGTTCGTCACCGCACCCTTCGTGGCGCGTGAACTCATCCCGCTGATGCAGGCGCAGGGGCGGGATCTTGAGGAAGCTGCGACCTCGCTCGGCGCATCGGGCTGGCGAACCTTCTTTTCCGTCACGCTTCCGAACATCAAGTGGGCCCTGCTCTACGGGGTGGTGCTCTGCAATGCCCGCGTGATGGGCGAGTTCGGTGCCGTGTCCGTGGTGTCCGGAAATATCCGCGGCCAGACGAACACGCTGCCGCTGCACATCGAGCTGCTCTACCATGACTACCAGGCGGCCGGCGCCTTCGCCTCGGCCTCCATACTGGCGGTCATCGCCGTATTCACCATCATCGCCAAGGTCGCGCTGGAGCGGCAGGGTGCGGGACGTGTTCGTCGTCCCGCCTTGTCTGCGCCGGTTGTGCCTGCCGTGGAGCCAAAGCAATGAAGATCCGCCTCGAGCACGTCGTCAAGACATTCGATACCTTTCGCGCCGTCCGGGACGTCTCGCTGGACATCGAGAGCGGTGAGCTGGTCGCCCTGCTCGGACCCTCGGGTTCCGGCAAGACGACGATCCTGCGCATGGTCGCCGGGCTCGAATACGCCGATGGGGGGCATATCTATTTCGGGGAGCAGGATGCGACCGACATTCCGGTGCGTGAGCGCGGCGTCGGCTTCGTCTTCCAGCACTATGCGCTCTTCCCGCACATGACCGTGGCGGAGAACATCGCCTTCGGGATGAAGGTCTCGAAGGTCAAACGCGAGAAGGCGGTGATCGCCCAGCGCGTCGAGGATCTGTTGCGGCTCGTGCGGCTGGAAGGTCTGGGGGAACGCTTCCCGGCACAGATCTCCGGCGGGCAGCGTCAGCGTGTCGCGCTGGCCCGGGCGCTTGCCGTTGATCCGAAAGTGCTGCTGCTCGATGAACCCTTTGGCGCACTCGATGCCGCCGTTCGCCGCGATCTGCGGCGCTGGCTGCGAGAGATCCACGACGAACTCGGCATTACCACGCTCTTCGTGACCCACGATCAGGAAGAGGCGCTCGATCTAGCGGACCGGGTGGTGATCCTGAACGAGGGGACGATCGTCCAGGAGGGAACACCGGAGACCGTTTGCCGCGATCCGAAGTCTGCCTTCGTGACCCGCTTCCTTGGTGACGCCAACCGGTTTTCGGCGGAGGTGCGCGGCGGCATCGCCTATTCAGGAGGCGCCTCGGTGCCTGCTCGTGGCGTGGAAGATGGCGCGGCGGAGGTCTACGCGCGTCCCGGTGATCTTGATTGGTCACCTACGGGGCCGGGTATCGCTGCGACCATCACGCGTATCCTCGATCGGCCTGGCGGACGTCGCGTCATGGCGATCACGGTCGAAAGCGAACATCTGGAATTCGACGTGGAGCCCGAACTGGCGATCCGAGCGGGCGAGCAGGGTTTCGTGACGCTGCGGCGGGCGCAGGTGTTTGCTGCCGAGTAGGCGAGATACGTAAAAAGGCCGGCGGATCGATACGCCAGCCTTTCTGCATAGCGCGAGGACGCCTCAGTTCATCTGGGTGACGAAACGGGTCTCCAGATAGGCCTCGACTGCTTCCGAGCCGCCTTCCGTGCCGTATCCGGAATCCTTGATGCCGCCGAAGGGCACTTCCGGGATCGACAGTCCGTTGTGGTTGATGGTCAGCATGCCGGCCTCCATGTTGCGGCTCAGCGCGTGCGCCGTCTTCACAGAACCCGTGAAGGCATAGGAGGCGAGCCCGAAGGGCAGGCGGTTTGCTTCCTCGAGCGCGTCCTCGACCGACGAGAAGCGGTTGATGATGGCGAGTGGACCGAACGGCTCGTCGTTCATCATCTTGGCCGAAGTCGGCACGTTTGCGAGGACGGTCGGCTCGAAGAAATGCCCCTTGTTGCCGATCCGCTTGCCGCCGGTCTTCAGCTCCGCGCCGTGGGAAACGGCGTCTTGGATCATTTCCTCCATGGCGGGGATGCGGCGCTCGTTCGCAAGCGGACCCATGGTCACGCCTTCTTCCAGCCCGTTGCCCACCTTGATCGCCTGGGAGGCCTTGACGAAACCTTCGAGGAAGCGATCGGCGATACCGTCCTGCACCAGGAAGCGGGTGGGTGCGACGCAGACCTGGCCTGCATTGCGGTACTTTGCGGCCGCGGTCACCTCAATTGCCTTTTCCAGATCGGCATCGTCGAAGATGATCGCCGGGGCATGGCCGCCGAGCTCCATCGTGGCGCGCTTCATGTGCTGGCCTGCCAAGGCTGCCAGGTGCTTGCCCACCGGAGTGGAGCCGGTGAAAGAAATCTTGCGGATGACCGGATGCGGGATCAGGTACTCAGAGATCTCGGACGGAATGCCGTAGACGAGGTTCACGACGCCCGCCGGCACGCCGGCGTCTACGAAGACGCGGATCAGTTCGGCAGGGGAGGCGGGCGTTTCCTCGGGGGCCTTGACGATGATCGGGCAGCCGGTGCAGAGCGCTGCGGAGAGCTTGCGGACGATCTGGTTGATCGGGAAGTTCCAGGGCGTGAAAGCGGCGACCGGGCCGACAGGAAGCTTCACCGTCATCTGCGAAACGCCGCTGAAGCGCGACGGGATGACCTGCCCGTAGGTGCGACGGCCCTCTTCGGCAAACCAGTCGATCGTGTCGGCCGCGCCGAGGATCTCGGCCTTGGACTGCGCCAGCGGCTTGCCCTGTTCGCGGGTCATCAGCCAGGAGACGTAGCCGACGCGTTCGCGTAGCAGCTGGGCGGCCTTGCGCATGATCTTCGAACGCTCGAGGGGAGAGGTTTCCCGCCAGGTCTTGAAGCCGCGTTCAGCCGCTTCAAGCGCCAGATCGAGATCCGCCTGACGGGCGTGCGCGATCTTCCCGATCACCTCTTCCGTAGCCGGATCCGAAACGGGAATGGTCTCGCCGCCGGCGGCGTCGCGCCAGGTGCCATCGATGAAGAGCTGAATGTCGGGATAGGAGTGCATCGTGTAAACCTTCGTGATCTGAAAGACCGGAGCCGGTGGGGCCGGAGCGGACATGCCGGCAGCCGATCCTGCTGGCTGGACGCCGGAGGAGCCCCGGGAAATGGCGTGAACAGCGGCAAGATCGCTCTTTCCGCTTCCTTCACATAGGCCTTCCTGCAGATCGATCCAAGGCCCCCGACGACACCGGCGACCTATGCCGGCGCCAAGCAGCCGCCGGCATAGGCGCAGTGTATCAGAAGAATGCCTGGATGCCGGTCTGGGCGCGGCCAAGGATCAGGGCATGGACGTCATGCGTGCCCTCATAGGTGTTGACCGTCTCGAGGTTCTGCGCGTGGCGCATGACGTGGTACTCGATCTGGATGCCATTGCCGCCGTGCATGTCGCGCGCCTGGCGGGCGATGTCGAGCGCCTTGCCGCAATTGTTGCGCTTGACGATCGAGATCATTTCCGGCGCCATCTTCTTCTCGTCCATCAGGCGGCCGACGCGGAGCGATGCCTGCAGGCCGAGGGCGATCTCGGTCTGCATGTCGGCGAGCTTCTTCTGGTAGAGTTGGGTGCCGGCGAGCGGCTTGCCGAATTGCTTACGGTCGAGGCCATACTGGCGGGCGCGGAACCAGCAGTCTTCCGCCGCACCCATGACGCCCCAGGAGATGCCGTAGCGGGCACGGTTGAGGCAGCCGAACGGCCCTTTAAGTCCGGAGACATTCGGAAGCAGTGCATCTTCACCAACTTCGACGCCCTCCATGACGATCTCACCCGTGATCGAGGCACGCAGCGACAGCTTGCCGCCGATCTTAGGCGCCGACAGGCCCTTCATGCCCTTCTCCAGCACAAAGCCGCGGATCTCGTTGTTATGGGCTTCCGATTTTGCCCAGACGACGAAGACATCCGCAATCGGCGCATTTGAGATCCACATCTTGGAGCCGCGCAGGCGATAGCCGCCGTCGATCTTCTCGGCGCGGGTTTTCATGCCGCCGGGATCGGAGCCGGCATCCGGCTCCGTCAGCCCGAAGCAGCCAATCAGTTCGCCGGAGACCAGCCCGGGCAGGTACTTGTCCTTCTGCTCCTCGGAGCCATAGGCGTAGATTGGATAAATCACCAGCGAGGACTGGACGCTCATCATCGAACGATAGCCGCTGTCGACACGCTCGACTTCGCGCGCAACCAGCCCGTAGGCGACGTAGCTTGCATCCGCCGCCCCATATTTCTCCGGCAGCGTCACACCCAGAAGTCCGGCTTGGCCCATCAGGCGGAAGAGTTCCGGCTCGGTCGTTTCGTTGAGATAGGCTTCCTGAATGCGAGGCAGGAGTTCCGACTTGCCGAAAGCGGCTGCCGCGTCGCGGATCATGCGCTCTTCATCGATCAACTGGTCGTCGAGAAGGAAGGGGTCTTCCCAGGAAAATGCTGCACGTCCGCTCACGGTAAGCCTCCAATTGTTGTTGCCGGATTATCGGTCAGCGCCTTTGACACGGCAAGGCGCGTTTACTCATTCTCCCATGACTGATAGTAATACTGGACATGACCAGCCTCAGTCGACGACTGCTTCCCTCCACTGCTGCGCTTGCGGCATTCGAATCCGTTGCGCGCCTCCGCAGCTTTTCGGCGGCCGCGGAGGAGCTCGCTCTGACGCAAGGCGCAATCAGCCGGCAGGTTTCCGGGCTCGAAGACCTGTTGGGCATTCTCCTCTTCGAGCGAACGAGCCGCGGCGTCGTGCTGACATCGGCGGGGGCGGAATACGCGAAATCGGTCGGTGCCGCCTTATCGCAGATACGGTCTGCCTCGCTGCAGGCCATGACAAAACGGCATAGCGACACCCTGAACCTCGCGATCCTTCCGACCTTCGGCACCCGCTGGCTGATGCCCCGCATTCCAGGCTTCGTCGCCCGGCATCCGGAGATCACTCTAAACTTCGCGACCCGCATCGGTGTCTTCGACTTCGATCGGGACGGCATCGACATGGCGATCCATATCGGCCAGCCCGACTGGCCGGGCGCCGACTGTACCTTCCTGATGGAGGAAATGGTTGCGCCGATCTGCAGCCCCGCCTTCCTTGCGGAGCACCCAATCACGCGTCCGGAAGATATCCTGAACCTGCCGCTGTTGCATATGGCTTCTCGGCCCGGTGCCTGGGTTCACTGGTTCCAGAGCATGGGCATTGCCGGCGGACCTGCACAGGGCATGCGGTTCGAACAGTTTGGCAGCGTCGCGCAGGCCTGTGCGGCCGGACTGGGCGTCGCGCTGATGCCGCTCTTCCTGATCGATTCAGAACTCGCGACAGGCCAACTGGTGCAGGCCTATCCGCATCAGGTGCGCAGCCCGAGCGCCTATTATGCGGTTGCGCCCCTCACCAAGACGGACTTCCGTCCCGTGGTCGCCTTCCGCTCCTGGCTTCTGGAGGAAGTGGAACGCTATCGCGGTGGCGAGGTGATCGCCTGGTAGCTTTGCTCAACTGTTCAGCATCGCGAAATTGGGCTTGCGGCCATAGGCGTGCTGGATAGGATTGGCGAGACATCCGCCCCCGACTCCCCTTTCAAGCCTCTCAGGACATTCCATGGAACTCGTGTTCGACGGCCACAACGACGTGCTCTTGCGGCTCTGGCGAACGATGAAGGCGGGCGGTGATCCGATTGCCGAGTATATCGGCGGGGTGACCAACGGACATATCGATTCCCCGCGCGCCAGAGCGGGTGGGCTGGCGGGTGGCTTCTGCGCCATCTACATCCCGTCCGGCGACCTGATCCTCAAGGAGCCGGGCGCATCCGGCCACTACGACACGCCGCTGGCCGCGCCGCTAGTGCTCGAACCCTCGCTTGAGATCGCTCTCGAAAAGACGGCAATCGCGCTACGACTGGGAAGGGCAGGGGCGTGGCGCATCTGTCGCTCCACGGCGGACATCCGCCAGGCGATGGCAGACGGGGTGTTTGCATCCGTTCTTCACATGGAGGGATGCGAGCCGATCGATGCCGATCTCGACAACCTAGAGGTCTTCTATGCGGCGGGGCTGCGGTCGCTTGGCCCGGTCTGGAGCCGCAACAATATCTTCGGTCACGGTGTTCCGTTCTCCTATCCGAAGTCGCCGGACGCGGGGCCGGGGCTCACCGAGGCGGGCTTCGAGCTGGTGCGCGCCTGCAACCGGATGGGCATCCTCGTTGACCTTGCGCACATAACCGAACGGGGCTTCTGGGACGTCGCGAAGATCACCGACCAGCCGCTGGTCGCCAGCCATTCGAATGCGCATGCCCTGACACCCGTCGCCCGCAACCTGACCGACCGGCAACTGGATGCCATACGGGAGACGAAGGGGATCGTGGGGCTGAACTACGCAGTGACCATGTTGCGGCCCGATGCACGCGACAGTGCCGATACCCCGATTTCGGACATGGTCCGGCATGTGGACTACCTGGTGGAGCGCATGGGAATCGAGCATGTCGCCCTCGGATCCGACTTCGACGGGGCCACGATTCCAGCGGCCATAGGGGATGCCGGAGGCACTCAAAATCTGGTTGCGGCCCTCCGGGGCGCGGGATACGGTGACGATGATTTGAAGAAGATCTGCCGGGAGAACTGGCTCAGGATCCTGGCGTCGGCCTGGCGCGAATAGCGGGCCGACTGCCGGAAAAGCAACTGATCAACAGGGGAACAAGAACAATGATCGACTTGCTGAACAAACGCGTGCGCCTGATGGCAACGAGTGCCGCAATGGCGCTGCTTCTGGCCGGGACGCCGCAGGCATTTGCCGCAACTCCGGCCGACACGCTGGTGCAGGGCTGGGCCTTCGACGACATCATCACGCTTGATCCCGCGGAAGCCTTCGAGATCTCGACGGCCGAAGTGACCGCCAACACCTACAACAAGCTCGTCGGGCTTGACCTCAACGACACGTCGAAGGTCGTGGGAGAGCTTGCCGACAGCTGGACCGTCTCCGATGATGGCCTGACCTACACGTTCAAGCTGAAGCCTGGCCTCACCTTCGCTTCGGGCAATCCGATCACGGCGGAAGATGTTGCCTTCTCCTTCGAGCGTGCTGTCAAGCTCGACAAGTCCCCCGCCTTCCTGCTGACCCAGTTCGGGCTCACCGGGGACAACGTCACAGAGAAGGCGAAGGCTGCCGACGAAAGCACGTTCGTACTCACCGTGGACAAGCCCTATGCACCGAGCTTCGTCCTTAACGTGCTGACCTCGACTGTGGCGTCGGTCGTCGACAAGAAGCTGGTCATGGAGAACGCCCAGCCGGTCACTCCGAGCGAGGACTACAAGTACGACAGCGATTTCGGCAATGCCTTCCTGAAGACCGGCTATGCGGGTTCGGGCGCGTTCAAGCTGCGCGAATGGCGTGCGAACGAGGTCGTCGTGCTGGAGCGGAACGACAGCTATTTCGGCGAAAAGGCCCCCCTGGCACGGGTCATCTACCGCCACATGAAGGAAAGTGCAGGCCAGCGCCTTGCGCTCGAGAACGGCGATATTGATGTGGCGCGTAACCTTGAGCCCGGAGACATCCAGGCGATCTCCGACAAGGAAGGTCTCGACACCACATCTGCGCCGAAGGGCACGATCTACTATTTCAGCCTGAACCAGAAGAACGAGAACCTGGCGAAGCCCGAGGTGGTGGAGGCTTTCAAGTATCTCGTCGACTATGACGCAATCGGCGAGACGCTGATCAAGGGCATCGGCACGATCCACCAGACATTCCTTCCCGCCGGCCAGTTGGGAGCATCGAACGACACGCCGTACAGCCTGAACGTCGAGAAGGCCAAGGAACTGCTTGCCAAGGCAGGACTTGCCGACGGCTTTTCGGTGACGATGGACGTGCGCAACACGCAGCCGGTGACGGGCATTGCGGAGAACGTGCAGCAGACGCTGGCCCAGGCTGGCATCAAGCTGGAGATCATCCCCGGCGACGGCAAGCAGACGCTGACCAAGTACCGCGCGCGCCAGCACGACATCTATATCGGTCAGTGGGGTTCGGACTACTTCGATCCGAACTCCAATGCCGAGACCTTCACCTACAATGCGGACAATTCGGATGAGGGCACCAACAAGACGCTGGCCTGGCGCAATGCCTGGGATCCGCAGGATCTGACTGAGAAGACCCAGGCCGCCCTTCTCGAGAAGGACAGCGACAAGCGCGCGGCCATCTACGAGGAGCTTCAGAAGGAAGTCCTGGAGCGGGGTCCTTTCGTGATTATCTTCCAGCAGACGGAAGTCGCCGGCTATTCGGACAAGCTGAAGAACTACAAGCTCGGTCCGAGCTTCGATACCAACTTCCTCCATAGCGTCTCCAAGGAATAGTCGGGTCGAACCTTGGCTATTTCTGACACCAATGCGACGCTCCGGCACGGCGAGAGCCGCGCCAGGCGTCGCGGGCTGGCGATCCTCGGCTTCCTGCTGACGGTCGCCACCACATTCCTCGGCCTGCTTGCCGTCACCTTCTTCATCGGCCGCGTCGTGCCGATCGATCCGGCGCTCGCGATCGTCGGTGATCGTGCGCCGGCGCATGTGGTCGAACGGGTAAGGCTGGAGCTCGGCCTTCACCTTCCGCTCTACCAGCAGTTCTGGATCTACCTGAAGCAGGCGCTATCCGGCGATTTCGGCACCTCGGTCCTGACCACCAACCCCGTGCTCACCGACATCAAGCGGGTGTTCCCCGCGACGATCGAGCTTGCGACGGTCGGCACGATCATCGGTGCGGTCCTGGGCGTGCCGCTTGGCGTGCTCGCGGCGGTCAAGCGTGGCTCCATCATCGACCAGATCGTCCGGGTGATCGGCCTCGTCGGATACTCGGTGCCGATCTTCTGGCTTGGCCTGCTCGCACTGCTCCTCTTCTACGCGAAGCTCAACTGGGTCGCCTATCCAGGCCGCGTCGATATCGTCTACGAATACAGCTTCACCCCAGTCACCGGGTTCTTCATCCTGGATGCGGCCATGCAGCGACAGTGGGACGTGCTCTGGGACCTGTTCCGGCACATCATCCTTCCCGGCTCGCTGCTCGGCTATTTCTCGCTCGCCTATATCAGCCGCATGACCCGGTCGTTCATGCTGAACGAGCTCTCACAGGAGTATATCGTTGCCGCGCGGGCGAAAGGCCTGTCAGAGGCGAGGATCATCTGGTTCCACGCCCTACGCAACGCGGCGGTCCCCCTCGTCACCGTAATCGCACTCTCCTATGCAGGTCTTCTCGAAGGCTCTGTACTGACGGAAACGATTTTCGCCTGGCCGGGGCTTGGGCTCTACATCACCAATTCACTGCAGAATGCGGACATGAACGCCGTGCTCGGCGGGACCGTGGTCATCGGCTCCGTCTTCGTCGGCATCAACCTTCTGTCCGACCTCCTCTACCGGACGCTCGACCCAAGGACGCGCAGCCGATGAGCATTGCCGAGACACCTCCCAGACCCTACAGCCGCGAGTGGCTGCTGTCGGACAGGCCGTCGTCGCGCCGGCAGGCGCGGCTCGGTCGCGCCTATGTCATCTGGCGGCGCTTTTCGGAAAACCGCCTCGCCCTTCTCGGTCTGCTGATCCTGCTCGCGCTGCTGTTCGTGGCGGCGTTCGCGGATGTCCTTGCTCCGCACAATCCGTTGCAGGGCGATCTGCGAAACGCCCGGCTGCTGCCGCCGGGCGCCGATGGCTATATCCTCGGCACGGACGACCAGGGCCGTGACATCCTCTCGCGCCTGATCCACGGTTCGCGCCTGACGCTGCTGGTGGTGGTGCTGGTCGCGGTCATCGCGGCACCTGTCGGACTGATCGTCGGTACGGTCTCCGGCTATGCCGGCGGATGGGTGGACGCCGTACTGATGCGGATCACCGACATCTTCCTCGCCTTTCCGAAGCTGGTGCTGGCGCTTGCGCTCGTTGCGGCGCTCGGACCCGGCATCGAGAATGCGATCCTGGCGATCGCCGTCACCTCCTGGCCACCCTATGCACGCATCGCCCGGGCGGAGACGATGACCTTCCGCAACTCTGAGTTCATCTCCGCCGTGCGGCTGATGGGAGCATCGCCGTCGCGGATCGTCCTGCGTCATGTCATGCCTCTCTGCCTCTCGTCACTGATCGTCAGGGTGACGCTCGACATGGCCGGGATAATTCTGACGGCCGCCGGCCTCGGTTTTCTGGGACTAGGCGCCCAGCCGCCGCTGCCGGAATGGGGGGCGATGATCGCCTCCGGCCGCCGGTTCATTCTCGACCAGTGGTGGGTGGCCGCCATGCCCGGATTTGCCATCCTGATCGTCAGCCTCGGCTTCAATCTGCTCGGCGACGGACTGCGTGATGCGCTTGATCCGAAGGAGGCAGGGCAATGACGCCGCTCCTGAGCGTGAAGAACCTGCAAGTCAGCTTTCCAACGCGCGCCGGACTGGTCAAGGCCGTTCGCGGGGTCTCCTTCGAACTCGGCCGTGAGCGCCTGGGGATCGTCGGGGAATCGGGCTCCGGAAAGTCGCAGACCGGCCGCGCCATCATGGGGCTGACGGCGCCGCAGGCGGTGATCAGCGCGGACCGATTGACCTTCGCGGACGAGGACCTGCTGCGGTTGTCGCTCAAGGAGAGGCGTCGACTGCGCGGCAGGCGAATGGCCATGGTCCTGCAGGATCCGAAATACTCGCTGAACCCGGTGATGACGATCGGACGCCAGATCGTCGAGACCCTGCAGACGCACGAGGATATCGGCCGGTCGGACGCGAAGGCGAGGGGGCTCGCCATGCTGGAGGCAGTACAGATCAATGATCCGGAGCGGGTCTTTACCCTTTATCCACACGAGGTCTCGGGCGGGATGGGCCAGCGGGCGATGATCGCCATGATGCTGATCTGCGGGCCGGAACTGCTGATCGCCGACGAGCCCACGTCCGCACTCGACGTGACCGTCCAGATCGAGGTGCTCGGTATCCTGGACAAGCTTGTGGCCGAGCGCGGTATGGGGCTGATCTTCATCAGCCATGACCTGCGCCTGGTCTCAACCTTCTGCGACCGGGTACTCGTCATGTATGCGGGGCGGGTCGTCGAGGAGCTTTCGTCGGCCAATCTGCATGCGGCGAAGCATCCCTATACGCAAGGCCTGCTGAACTGCCTGCCACAGATCGGCGAACGTCGCCATCCACTTCCCGTACTGGAGCGAAAGCCGGAGTGGGCACTATGACGACGGCCCTTTCCGTACGCGACATGACAGTCGTCTATGACGGGTTCGCGGCTCTCGACCGGGTGAGCGTCGACGTCAGTCACGGCGAGTCCTTTGGCATCGTCGGGGAGTCGGGGTCGGGGAAATCCACCCTGCTGCGGGCGGTCACCGGGCTGACCCGCTTCCAGGAGGGAAGCCTGACGGTGGATGGCCGCAGCTATGACGGCCGGAAACGCGACGCGGGTTTTTACCGCACCGTCCAGATGGTGTTCCAGGATCCCTACGGCTCACTGCATCCGCGTCAGACGGTGGACAGGCTGTTGCTGGAGCCGCTGGTGATCCACGGTTTCGACGAGGTCGACCGGCGTATTGCAAGGGCCCTGGATGAGGTAGGGCTCGGATCCGGTTTCCGCTTCCGGTATTCGCACCAGCTTTCAGGCGGGCAGCGGCAGCGCGTCGCCATCGCCCGGGCGTTGATCGTCGAGCCGAAGATACTGCTTCTTGACGAGCCCACCTCGGCGCTTGACGCGTCCATTCAGGCGGAGATCCTGAACCTGCTCGAACAGGCCCGCCGCGACCGGCACCTCACTTTCGTCATGGTCAGTCACGATCTCGGCGTCATCAGCCACATGTGCGAACGGGTAGCGGTGATGAAGGGGGGAGAAGTCGTGGAAACAGTGCCTGTGGAGGCGCTGGAAAGGCGCGAATTCTCGCAGGACTATACACGCCGGCTGTTGACGGCGAGCGAGGGCTTTCGTCGTGACTGACGGGAGGCCAAGGGAATGAACCTTCGCGCCCTCATGTACTTCGACGAAGTCGTCCGTACCAACTCGATGCGCGCGGCCGCGGAGAACCTCAATGTTGCCGCGACCGCGGTGAGCCGCCAGATCGAAAACCTGGAAGAGCATTTCGGCGCCCCACTCGTCGAAAGGAACAATCGCGGTATCCGGCTGACGGCGGCCGGCCGGCTGCTCGCGGATCGAGCAGGAAGGACCTTGCGCGAACTGGAACATGTCCATCAGCTCATCAACGACCTGCAGGGTCTGGAGGGTGGTAAGGTCGTCATCTACGCCAACGGCGCCACGGTCGCCAACGTCATCGCGCCGGTGCTGGCGCAATTCAGTCTTCGTCATCCGAAGCTGAGGTTCGAAGTAGCAATCACCAGCGCCCGGCAGGCGATCGAGGCGCTTGGCTCCGGCGATGCCGATCTTGCAGTCTCCTTGTTTGCCCCATCGACCGCCGGGGTGAAGCTCCGGCTGCGTTCCGAGATCGTCTATGATGTCATTATCAACGCCAACCACCCTTCAGCAAAGGCGAGCGACATCACCCTGGAGCAACTGGCGCGAATGCCGCTCGCCCTGCCCGAACGCGGCTTTGCGGCTCGCCAGGCGATCGAGGATATCTTCGGCCACGAGAAGATCGATCTCGATCCGGTCTTTGTCAGCAGTTCTGTCGAGATGCTGAAGGAACTGGTCCTGCGCGGCGCTGCGGTGACCTTGCTCCCTGCGCTCTCCGTCCAGCGGGAGATAGAAGGTGGCCTGCTGGCTGCGGTGCCGGTCGCGGAGGGGAAGGCCGTCCACACATCGATTGATCTCTGCGTGTCCTCCGATCGGCAGCTGTCTCACGCGGCCAACGCGCTGGTTGAGTTCATAGAGGAATACATGGCTCAAGCCCGACAAACCCAAATCTAGCATCGGACGCTATGCTGTGTAGCCATTTTGGCAACGCCTGTGCTTCTTTCTTACTATTGTGTGTTCGCTGGCGAAATGTCATATGCCTCTGGTTCTTTCCAGTTGGAGGCTTGACCAATGCCTACTCGTTCCAAGATCGTCGCAGCGACGATCAGCGCCTGCATCGCAACGGCAGCATTGGGCGCGGGTGCGCCCCGTGATGCGCTTGCCGCTCCGAAGACATCGGTCACCATCGGCATGTCGGTCGAGCCGACGGGTCTTGATCCGACCATTGCCGCACCTGTCGCGATCGGACAGGTCACCTGGCAGAACATTTTCGAGGGGCTGACGACCATCGACCGGGACGGGCAGGTCCAGCCCCAACTGGCCGAAAGCTGGGAAATCTCCGAGGACGGGCTGACATATACATTCAAGCTGCGGACGGGCGTCACCTTCCATGACGGCGAAGCCTTCGATTCATCCGTCGCCAAGTTTACGATCGAGCGGGCGCGCGGGGAGGATTCCGTCAATCCGCAGAAACGCTATTTTGCGACGGTCGAATCCGTCGAAACGCCTAATGCGCAGACGCTTGTGCTGAAGCTTTCGAAGCCCACCGGCAGTCTTCTCTACTGGCTGGCATGGCCGTCCTCCAGCATGGTTGGCACCCGCTCAGCCGAGAACAACAAGACGACGCCGATTGGCACTGGCCCGTTCAAGTTCGTCAGCTGGGCTAGGGGGGACAAGGTAGAGCTGGCGCGCAATCCGGACTATTGGAACCCCGAAGCCGCAGCCCGGCTGGAAACGGCTGCCTTCCGCTTCATGTCGGACCCCCAGGCGCAGGCAGCAGCGCTGAAGGCAGGGGATGTGGACGCATTCCCTGAATTCGCGGCACCTGAACTGATGCAGAGTTTCGATGGCGATGAGCGGCTGACTACGGTCATCGGCAATACGGAACTGAAGGTCGTCGCCGGCATGAACAATGCCCGCAAACCCTTCGATGACAAGCGCGTGCGTCAGGCCCTGATGATGGCGCTCGATCGCAATATGGTGGTGGAGGGCGCCTGGTCCGGCTTCGGCACGCCGATCGGAAGCCACTATACGCCCAATGATCCGGGCTATGTCGACCTGACCGGCACTCATCCCTATGATCCCGAGAAGGCAAAAGCCCTGCTGGCGGAGGCGGGGTTCGCAAACGGCCTGAGCTTCACGATCAAAGCGCCGCAGATGGCTTATGCGCAGCGGACCTCGCAGATCATGCAGGCCATGTTTGCCGAGATCGGCGTGACGATGAACATCGAAACCACCGAGTTTCCCGCCAAGTGGGTGTCAGACGTGCTGAAGGCGGCGGACTACGAGATGACGATCGTCGCCCATGCCGAGCCGATGGACATCGACATCTATGCCCGTGACCCATACTACTTCAACTACAAGAACCCGGCCTTCAACGCGGTGCTGGACAAGGTACAGCAGACCAGTGACGCCAGCGAACAGGCAGCCCTCTATGGAGAGGCGCAGACAATCCTGGCGGAGGACGTCCCGGCGCTCTATCTCTTCGTGATGCCGAAGCTGGGCGTCTGGGACCGCAAGCTCAAGGGCCTGTGGGAGAACGAGCCGATCCCTTCGAATGTGCTGGCGGAGGTCTATTGGGAGGAGTGAGTGCCGAGGTTCCGGAATGACTGACAGCCGCTCCGTGGTGCTTCAGATTAGGCAGGTGGCTGGATTTCATTCACCTGGCTCTGCGTGGGGGATGTTTGGGGACAGCACCTTCAGCGTCAGGAGCGATCTCGGTGCCAGACGGCTGGCCGCCCAGCGATCATGACCGGCCTTGTCGCCCGCCGCTTTGCCGGCCTGATCCTGACGCTTGTTGTCGTGTCGGTGTTCATCTTCACGGTGATGGACCTGCTTCCGGGAGACCCGGCCTCGATCATGCTCGGCACCTCGGCGAGCCCCGACACGCTGGCGGCACTACAGAGGGAGCTGGGACTGGATCGACCGCTTCCGCTCCGCTATGTGGAGTGGCTTGGTGGTGTGCTTCAAGGCGATCTCGGCGTCTCGTACACCTATGGGGTGCCGGTCGCCGGCCTGATCGGCGAACGCCTTGCGGTGACGCTGCCGTTGGCATCCATGGCCATCCTCGTGTCACTGGTCATCGCCATCCCGCTCGGGGTGCAGGCAGCACGGAACCACCATCGATCCGTGGACCTCGCGGTTTCCCTGTTTTCCTATGCCGGCATTGCAGTTCCTTCATTCTGGTTCGGGCTGCTGCTGATCATGTTCTTTGCGACTGGCCTCGGATGGTTTCCGGCGGGCGGGTTTCCGGGTTGGAGTGACGGCTACGCGACCGCCTTCCGGGCGCTCCTGCTGCCGGCACTTGCGCTCGCCCTGCCGCAGGCCGCAGTGCTGACGCGCGTAACCCGTTCGGCGATCCTCGATGTGCTTGCCGAGGATTACATCAGGACGGCCCGCGCCAAGGGGTTGAGCGAGCGGGCGGCCGTCTGGCGGCACGCCCTCCCGGCTTCGCTCGTGCCGATCGTCACCGTCCTCGGCCTGCAGTTCACCTTTCTGGTTGCGGGTGCTGTCCTGGTGGAGAATGTCTTCAATCTCCCGGGCCTCGGCCGTCTCGCCTTCCAGTCACTGTCCCAGCGCGACGTCATCGTCATGCAGGATGTGGTGCTGTTCTTCGCGGCACTCGTCATCATCGTCAACTTCCTCGTGGACATCCTTTATCTCGTCATTGACCCCAGAATGCGGGTGGCAAGCCAATGAGCCGTGCCATGCTTCGTCGACCGCTGCTCCTTGCTGGGCTGGTGTTGACCACGGCTTTGTCGCTGGTTGCCATCCTTTCTCTGTTCTGGACGCCGTTTTCTCCGGCCAAGATGCAAATCGCGTCGAGGCTGAAATCTCCCTTGGAGTATGGCTTGCTTGGCACCGACCAGTTCGGGCGTGATGTTGCCTCCCTGCTAATGGCAGGAGCGTGGAACTCCCTTTCTACGGCGGCTGCGGCGGTCGCAATCGGAGCCAGCATTGGAACCTTGGTTGGACTTACCGTCGCGGCACGCGGCGGGTGGCGGAGCGCCGTCGTGATGCGGGGATGCGACATCATCTTCGCGATTCCTCCGATCCTGTCGGCGATGATGCTGGCGGCTTTCCTTGGGGCAGGGCAATTTACAGCCATCATCGCCATCGCCGTCTTCATGGTCCCGGTCTTCGCCCGCCTGACGCTCGGTGCGGCGACGCAGATCTGGACATTGCCATATGTCAGTGCAGCCATCGGCATGGGTCGGGCGGAGTGGAAGATCACGCTCGTGCATGTGCTTCCCAATATCGCGGGGCAGATCATTGTACAGGTGACGATCCAGTTGGGGCTCGCGATCCTTACGGAAGCCGGCCTCAGCTTCCTGGGGCTCGGCATGGCGCCACCCGCTCCGAGCTGGGGAAGGATGCTGGCAGATGCCCAGACCTATGTCGGCCAGGCGCCGTGGCTGGCGTTGCTCCCGGGATTGGCGATCTTCCTCTCGGTTCTCGGATTCAGCCTTCTTGGGGACGGCCTACGGGATCATCTCGATCGCCGCTCTTGATGGTCGGGAACTTTTTCTGGAACAAAACCGCCTTGAGCCCATTCACCGCTTGCAGCGCGGAGGGGGCGAGCCGCGCGTGCCACGGTTGCGTTCGCCTCAGGAGGTTCCTATGAAAGGGTATTCTTCTGTGGCTGGTTGGGTTTCCCCATCCCCGCGATAATCTTGCTCTAGCTCTTCGGCTTTCGTCGAGACGGCCGAAGAACTGCGCCGAATGATTTTCTTGCCGAGACGATAACAGGAGTAAGTGATGGCACCCGTCAATACCCCGAACGAGCCGATGGGCTCTTCCGCATCCCGGAGCGATATCGAGGCCCAGCTCCAGCAGCTTCGCGATGATATCGCAAATCTCGCACGTACCGTTGCTGCGGTAGGCTCCGACAAGGCCGGCGATTACCGCAATCGCGTGCGGAAGGCGACCAATGATGCCACAGATGTCTCCATGCAGATGGTAGAAGCCGCGCGCGACCAAGCTCTCTCCCTTGAGAAGGACCTTGAAGGCAAGATCCGCACGAACCCGCTGCAGGCGGTGGCCATGGCCGCGGGCGTAGGCTTCCTGATCGCTCTGCTGGTCCGCCGCTGATGCTCTCCGGACTGGCACCGCTTCTGGCATCGGTGGCAGCGATCGATGCGGCGGCCTTCGTGAACCGTCTGCGGCGCAATGCCGTTTTGTACGCGCTGATGCTGCTCTTCGTGCTGACGGCCTATGGTGCCCTGGTAGCAGCAGCGGCTCTTGCGATCGCGCAGCACCTCGGGACGGTGGGGGCGTTGCTCACCATCGCCGGAGGCGGTCTCTTCGTTGCACTGGTCATCTTCCTCATCGCAGGATCCATGGCACGCGCAGAAGAGAGACGAAAGCGGGAGGCTGCCGCAAACAGCGGTGGTCGCGCTCTGATGATCACGGCGGGGCTCTCTGCCTTGCCGATCCTCGTTCGCTCGCGTCCACTGGCCGCGCTTGCAATTGCAGGCGGGTTGGGTTTTCTCGCGATGCGCAGCATGGACATGATTGCGCCAATGATGGGCAAGCGCGAGGGAAACCCTCCGCGCCACGACATGCCGCCTAGATGAAAGGCCGGGCTCCCTCCTTCGGAGGGCGCCATTCCGCCGCTCGATAAAGACCTGCGGCATCGATGATCTCGCAGCCGCGGTCGAGCCAGCGCACAAGCCCCTGATCCATCAGCTTTCTCAAGGTCTTGTTGGTGTGGACGAGTGACAGGCCCAGTGTATCCGCCACATGCTGCTGGGTCAGCGGCAGTTGGCGAAGCTCTGTGTGGGAGGCTACAGCCGCCTGCGCGCGTGCATCCAGGAAGGCAAGAAGATAGGCGGCGCGCTCGTATGCGCTGCGCCGGCCGACGCTCAGCAGGTGCTCGTCCAGCATGGACTCCTCACGCGCGGCAATCCAGGTGATGTCGAAAGCCAGTGTCGGCTGGCTGCGAAAAAGTTGCGGGAACCGTTCCCTTTCGAAGGTGCAAAGCGTCATCCGGGTCAGTGCTTCCACCGAATGCTGCATCTCCTTCATGACGTTGCCCTGCAGGCCGATCATGTCACCCGGCAGAACATAGTTAAGGATCTGGCGCCTGCCGTCCTCAAGGATCTTGTAGCGAAAGCCCCAGCCACTCAGCACGGTGTAGAGCGAGGGATTACGCTCCCCTTCAACCATGATCGCCATGCCCGGCTCGGCTGGCGTCTCCGCGACCTTGAAGCTCGCGACGAAATCAAGCTCGTCTTCGGTAAAGTCCCGGAAAGAAGGGCGTGGCCGCAGCGGACACTGCTGGCACGGGATGCGCGGCGGTACGGCAGGCTTGGATATGGCCATGATGAATCACGTGTGGCGAGGTAACCGCTCCTAGCTTATCGCGGACCGACGCACTGTGTCTTTTTTAAATGACCGTGATTTTTCCTGCTCCCATAGAGGTTCTTTCGGAAGGAGAGGGCGATTCCGTCGATCCCGACTATCCTGATTGCAGAACGGGAATATCTTGTCGCGATGGAGGCCGAGCGCATCCTCGCCGAGGCGATGCCGTGCGAGATCCGGATCGCAACGCCGACCGAACTCGGCACTCTGCTCGACCAGGACCTGTTCGAACTGCTGGTGCTGGATGTCGACCTGCTGGGAGAGGTTGCGCCATTGGTCAGACGCCGGCAGGACTCCGGCACCCGGGTCATCCTGACCACGCTCATGGCAGAGGATCTTGCCCGGGTGGACGAGTTACCGGGTTCCGCGGCGGTCGCGAAACCCTTCTTCGGGGACGAGCTTGCGGCAGCGGCACGCGCCGCCTTCCCGCTGGTACCGGAGCTGGATCACTAACTCCCGAACGCACGAGCCGTGATTGCGGCGTGCCCAGCGTCAGGGCCGAAGTCACCCTCGCCCGAAACGCCTAGCAGTTCCTGCAGACGGGTACGCGCCCGGCTGACGCGGCTCTTGATGGTACCGACGGCGCAGCCGCAGATGGTTGCCGCTTCTTCGTAGGCAAATCCCGCTGCACCGACGAGGATGATTGCCTCGCGCTGGTCGTCTGGAAGAGTATCGAGAGCCTTGCGGAAGTCCTGCAGATCCAGCCGTCCGTACTGTTCCGGGTGAACCGAAAAGCGTTCGCTGAACAGCCCGTCAGTGTCCTGAACCTCGCGACCGCGCTTGCGCATCTGGCTGTAGAACTCGTTTCGGAGAATTGTGAAGAGCCATGCCCGCATGTTCGTACCGGCCGTGAAGCTGGTCTGGTTGGCCCAGGCCTTCATGATCGTGTCCTGAACCAGATCGTCCGCCTTGTCGTGGCGCCCCGTCAGGGAAACTGCAAAGGCACGGAGATTCGGCAGGGATGCGAGAAGGTCGCGCTTGAATCCGCGATCATCGTTCTCGGTCATCGTCATTTCACCTTAACCGACTGCGCGTTGCGCTCAGCAGTCTCAAGCTTCTCGAGAAGATCGAGAAACCTATCAGGAATGCCCTCTTCCTGCACAGCGTCGTAGAACTCACGCAGCTTCCGGGAGATCGATGCGTTCGGCGGCATCGATCCGGGTTTCATGTCATGCGGGGAAAGGGTCATGTCTTGCTTTTTTCTGTTGTCGTCACTCATCACGCCGGCAGCCTGTTGCGATATCGTGAGGAAACAATGCGGCAACGGAAAAAAAGTTCCACCCCTTGCGGAACTTTTTTTCCGGCACCACGTTCTTCCCACGTAATTGCCCGCCGGGCGACAGGGGAGAATTCTGTATGTCACTTACTACACGCGTTGCGTCACACCTTCCGTACTTGCGCCGTTATGCACGTGCCGTCACCGGATCCCAGACTTCCGGAGACGCCTATGTGGCCGCCGTACTGGAAGCGTTGATCGCGGATGTCTCGATCTTTCCCGAAACGTCCAAGGACCGTGTTTCGCTTTACAAACTATTTGTCGCGATCTTTGGTTCCACATCGATCGAAATCCGGCCCATCGAATCCCCCTTCGCCTGGGAACAGCGTGCGGCTGCGAATCTTTCTTCGCTGCCGTCGATGGCTCGCCACGCCTTCCTTCTCGTTTCCGTAGAAGGCTTCACAATTGAGGAAACGGCGGAAGTTCTGGATGTCAGCGTCCAGAAGGCCACCGAACTTCTCGATGAAGCATCGAGAGAGATCTCCCGCCAGGTCGCGACCGACATCATGATCATCGAGGACGAGCCGCTTATTGCGCTCGACATCGAGCAGATGGTCCAGGAACTCGGCCATCGCGTCACGGGTATCGCCCGTACCCACAAGGAAGCAGTCGACCTCTTCCAGAGCTCGAAACCGAAGATGGTGCTGGCCGATATCCAGCTTGCCGACGGAAGCTCCGGGATCGACGCGGTCAACGAGATCCTGAAGACCTCCACGGTGCCGGTCATCTTCATCACCGCTTTCCCGGAGAGGCTGCTGACTGGCGAGCGTCCGGAGCCCGCCTTCCTGGTGACCAAGCCCTTCAACCCGGACATGGTAAAGGCGCTGATCAGCCAGGCTCTGTTCTTCAACGAGACCGTCAAGGCGGCTGCTTGAGCAGGTGCCGAGATCTGCCGCTCGCCGATTGGTGATGCGTCTGCCGGTGGAATTCCTCCGGCAGCAGATTTCCAGCCTTTTTATTTTTTGAGCGTAAATCATTTGAGTGGGGAACCCATCGAGCGTCTCCCCATTCACCCCTGGCTCCTCGGAGACAGATTGGCGGGTTGTTGCCCCGGTTGCCAGTCTCTATAAGGACAAAGGCAGGTCGGGAAAGTGCGCGGGTGTTGCCGGTTCTTTCCTTCAAGTTGGACGAGGTGAGAAATTGGTGCATCCGCTGACATGGCAGCGAGCTGGTCAGAGTGATGACAAGTTGCGAGAGTTTCTGCTGCCTGCGTTGGTCGATCTCGGCGCCAGCGTCATCATCCAGGATGCTCGCCACGATTATCTTCTCGTCGCTAACCTTCCAGAGGTATGGCTTCCGGATGGCTGGGAGAGCGGCACGCTCGCCTCACCCACCGACAACAATCTCTTCGGAGCAGAAGTTGCCGCGCGCCTGACGTCGCTGAAGGCGGAAATGCTCGAGGCCGGCCAGAAAGGCCAGCTTGAGGTGATGGTCGGGGCGGAGCAATTTTTCGAGTTCCGGATTCAGGCCGTGGAATTCGCTCATGGCGGGCTTCACCTGGTGACGACCATCGTGGACCGCTCGGAAGAGCGGCATCGCGAGCGTCTCCTGCGGGCGCTGTTGCGCGAGGTGAGCCACCGGTCGAAAAACCTGCTCGCGATCATCCAGAGCATAGCGCTGCAGACTGCGCGCTATTCGGGATCGTTAGATCTCTTCCTTCACAAGTTCCGCGGACGGCTCTATTCGCTGTCGCAGTCACAGGACCTGATCACGGATTCGAGTTGGCGCGGGGCGTATTTCTTCGACCTCGTGCAGCAGCAGACCGAGAAGTATCTTCCGGAGAATCGGGATCTGGTGAGCGTCAGGGGGGCCAATCTTCTGCTGAGCCCCAATGCGTCGCTTCATCTGGGGCTGGCGCTGCACGAATTGATCGTCAACGCAGTCAGCCACGGCTCGCTGTTGCGCAGCAGCCTGCCAATCGAAGTGTCCTGCACGCGAAAGCGCATTGACGGCCATGACATGGTGCAAATGGTCTGGAATGAGCCGCTTTCGCTCGCCGCAGACGAGAAAAATGACCCGCAGGACATGAAGGCGCATTTCGGCAGCACCGTCCTTGAGCGCGTGGTTCCCGCATCGGTCAACGGGAAGGCCGAATATATCATCGCTAAAGACCGCATTTCCTACCACCTGACCTTCCCGCTGGAACTAGGCGTGACCGACGAAGGCTGAAGTCGCTCATACAGGAGAGGGTGTCCTGAGCCAGATGCAGAATTGGCCCGGTTCCAGGGGAACCGAGCCAACTCATCTCTTCGAGGGGGACTGAAGAGTATGTCTGGAAGCTTTGTAGGGCGGGGGACGGGGGGTGCTTCCAGACATCCACATAACGACCATCTCTCCGGAACGTTCCTCTCGTCTGAAGATATTTTCGTTTTTTTTCGGCGGGCCCGGAATCTCGTCAGCGCTTGAGCGTTCGAGGGTCAAGCGCGTCACGAATTGCGTCACCCATGAAGTTGACGCTCAGGACCGTCAGCGAGATAGCCAGCCCCGGCCAGAGTACGCGTGAGGGTGTGAGCTGCATGAAGTTGGCACCGTCATAGAGCAACCGCCCCCAGGTCGGAAAATCGGACGGAAAGCCGAGACCGAGGAAACTCAGCGCCGATTCGGTGATGATCGCCGATGCGATGCCGAGGGTGGCAGAGACCATGATGGAGCTCAGCACGTTCGGCAGGATGTGACGTAGGATGATGCGATGTTCGCGCATCCCGCTGCTCTTGGCGGCAGTGACGAATTCCTGGCTCTTCACCGCCAGCACGTCGCCGCGGACGATGCGGGCGGTGTGCATCCAGCTGGTGATGCCGATGACGAAGACGATCAGGATGAATATGCCGGTCTCCGGTCCGAACGAGGCCCGCAGCGTATCGCGAAAAAGCATGATGATGACGAGCAGCAGTGGCAGTAGCGGCAGGGCAAGGAAGAGATCGGTCACCCGCATCAATGGTCCGTCCAGCCGCCGGAAGTAGCCGGAGAGCAAGCCGACCAGCGTTCCGAGAAATAGGGCCAGCAGCATTGCGGTGATGCCGACGGCGAGGGATATGCGCCCGCCGGCGAGCACCTGTGCCAGCATGTCCTTGCCGAGATTGTCGGTTCCAAAGGGATGCGCCAGAGAGGGCCACTGGTTCTTGTCGCGGATGTTGATCGCGTTCGGTGCGACGGTGTGGATATAGGGTCCGACATAGACCGCCAGGACGATGAAGACGAAGACGCCAAGGCCGATGACACCGCCCCTGTGGGCGCGGAACTGTCTCCATATGTCGCGGGCGGCGGAGCGGGCCGGGCTTTCGGCCTTTGCCGGAACTGCAGGGAGTACCGTGTCAGTCATACCGGATCCTCGGATCGAGAATGCCGTAAAGTACATCGGCAATCAGGTTGAAGAGGACGATCAGCACCGCGAAGATGAAGGTCAGTGTCTGGACCAGCGGAATGTCTGCGCCCTGAATGGCGATGATCAGCAGCTGGCCGAGGCCGTTCACGCGGAAGATCTGTTCGGTAATGATGGCGCCGGAGAAGATAGTCGGCACGCCGAGCGCAATGACCGTCACTACGGGTATCAGGCTGTTGCGGAGCACGTGTACAAGCAGCACCGCCTTTTCCTTCACGCCCTTGGCGCGGGCGGTTCGCACGTAGTCCTGATGCAGGTTGTCCAGCATCGAGGCGCGGACGAAGCGGGCGATCTGGGAGGCGTTGTAGAGCGCCAGTACGGCGACCGGCAGCGCCATCTGCCGCATCTGCGCGACGAAGCTCGAGAAGTCCGTGACCCGGAGATTGGTGTCGTAGACGGAGGGAAACCACTGCAGGTAGGAGGAGAAGATGACGATCAGCAGGACGCCGGTGAAGAAGGTCGGCACGGAATAGCCGACCATGGAGACGAAGGTGCCGATCTGGTCGAAGATGGAATACTGCTTGTAGGCGGAGATCACGCCGATCGGAATGGCGATCAATATGCCGAAGAGATAGGCGAGGCCGACCACCCACAGCGTCTGCGGCAGGCGCTGGACGATGAGATCGACGACCGGGCTTCGCGTCGCCCATGAAAGGACCCGCATGCGCTCGCCATCGCCGAATTGCCAGCCGGTCATGCTTTCCAGGATGTTCAGCGGTTCGTTGATGAAGAACTGCTGCAGCCAGCGGAGGTAGCGAACAAGGAAGGGCTGGTCGAGGCCGAGCGAGGCGCGGATCTGCTCGCGAACTTCCGGCGGGATGGTGAGTGGCAGGTCGCCTGTAGGGTCGTTCGGTGCAAGGTCGAGCAGCGCGAAAATGACAAAGCTGATGACCAGCAGGGTCGGGATCGCAAACAACAATCGCCGCAGCGTGTATGTGAACATCGATGCTCCCCGGACTGCAACTTGGTGCCCGCTTCGGGGTCTTCAAGGCTGCAGGTTTTCTGAAACTGCGACCATCGCCGGGGCGCTCCGGCGATGTGCCAGCGCAGAAGGGATGCCGGGGGCTCATGCTGGAAACCCCGGCCGCTCCTTACTTCTTGCGATGCCAGTCGGCGATGTTCCAGACCTGGGAGTCCCAGGAATTCATGAGGATGCCGTCCAGGGTAACCGCGAATGACGACTGGTCGCCGCGATGGACAAGCGGAATATGGGCGCCTTCTTCGGTCAGCATGTCGTTGAGCTGCTTGGCAAGTTCCGCCCGCTTGTCGAGATCCGATGTCCGGGACAGTTCGCCGACGAGCTTGTCGTACTCGGGATTGCAGTAGCGGGGGATGTTCTGACCCTGCCAGCCATTCTCGGGCGACGGCATCTTGTCGCACAGCCACTCTGCCAGATATTTCTCCGGATCAGTTCCGTCGAAGTTGTTGGTATACATTTCGACGTCGGCATAGAACTTCTGGAAGGTGTCGGGGCTTGCTGGGTCGCCGCCGAAGAAGACCGAGGCGCTGGCATTGCGGAGTTCCGCATCGACGCCGATCTCCGCCCACATCGCCTTGACCAGTTCCTGCGTCGCCTGACGGACCGAGTTCGTGGAGGTCTGGTAGAGGAAGGAGAGGCGGACGCCATCCTGGGCGCGGATGCCATCGGGACCGCGGGCCCAGCCGGCATCGTCGAGCAGCTTGTTGGCCGCTTCGATATCCTGCTTCAGGCACCAGCTGTCATTCTTGGTGGAGGCGACTGCTTCGGGCGCCGGCACAATGTTGCAGGTGGGCTTGCCCGACTGACCGTAGCCCGCTTCGACGATGATGTCGCGGTCTATCGCCAGCGACAGCGCGCGGCGGACGGCGGGATCGCTCAACGACGGATGCGGACCGGCTTCCTTCGTCGAGCGCTTGTCGCCGAGGGCGGGATCCGGATTGGTGAAATTGATGTTGATGCGTTCGACCTGGGTGCCGAAGGAGATCTCCAGTCGGCCCTTGCCGGCGGCCATCATCGCCTCCAGCACTTCCGGCTCGACCTGGGCGTTCCACGCATAGTCAAACTCACCGGTTTCGAGCACGGCGCGCGCGGCTGAAGCTGCGTCGCCTCCGCCCTTCAAGGTAACGGAAGCAAAGGCCGGCTTGTCCGGATCGCGATAGTTCGGATTGGCTTCGAACGTGATCACGTCGTTTGGCTTGAAGTCCGTGACGACGAAGGGGCCGGTGCCGACTGGCTTGAAGTTGTCATCCGTGCAGCCGGGGGCTTTGGCTCCAAGGCAATCCTTGAACTGCGCGGCCTGGATGATGGGTGACTGGGCGCCGACAAAGGCGCTGTAGGGATAAGGCTTCGGTTCTTCGAAGGTCACCTTGACCGTCTGAGGATCGACCGCTTCGACGTTCTTCACCCCTTCATACTGGGCGCGCTGGGCACAACCGCCATCCGGTGCCGTGCAGTATTTCCAGGTAAAGACGACATCATCGGCCGTGAAGGCAGACCCGTCCGACCATTTCAGGTCGGGCATCAGCTTCCATGTCATGCTGAGCAGGTCTTCCGAAATGCCGCCGTTCTCCAGCGTCGGGATCTCCGTCACCAGCCAGGGAACGAGCTCGCCCTTCTCGTCGTAGCGGGCCAGCGGCTCGATCACCATCGACGAGGCATAGACTTCCTTGGTGCCTGCCGACAGGAAGGGGTTCATGGTGGACACTGCCTGCCAGAACAGGATCTTGAGCTCACCGTCGGCGCCTCGCTCCGCATGGGCAAGCGATGTCGAAAGTGCCAAGCATGCTACAGTCCCCGCAAGCAGGGTATTGAAGGTCTTCATGCTGCTGTCCCCTTATGTTTATCGTTAGGGTTGTGATCGGTCCGGCCGCCAGTTCCCGGCTGGTATCACTGCCGCTGCAAATTCGATCTTATAAGTCGTTGGTTTCGCAGACGGCGGTCTCGTATCCTCCTTGAGGTAGAGCTGATGGTCGCGTGGCTGGTCATGCACTCCCAGTTGTGCCTGACCAAATTTTGGGCCATCTAAGCATAGGCCTATTTTGCGTTCAAGCGCGAAAATTGACGCTTGCCAAGACCCGGTCTGGCTGCACAGTATCCACCACGAACAGTCGGAAATGATCAAACAAGAACGGGGTTTGCATGCCTGTCCTCAATCGCGCCGCTGAAATGCAGGAAGTCGTTGCGAGTTGGCGGCGTCATCTGCACGAGCACCCGGAGATACTCTACGACGTGCACCAGACGGCAGCGTTTGTCGCTGACAAGCTCCGGTCGTTCGGGTGTGATGTCGTCGAGACCGGCATCGGCCGCACGGGCGTCGTCGGTATCATCAAGGGACGTTACGGTGAGGGGAACGTGATCGGTTTCCGAGCCGACATGGACGCGCTACCGATCCTGGAGACGAGCGGGAAGCCATGGACATCGAAGACGCCGGGAAAGGCACATTCCTGCGGCCATGATGGCCATACCGCCATGCTCCTTGGGGCGGCGCAATATCTGGCAGAAACCCGCAACTTCAGGGGCTCCGTGGCAGTGATCTTCCAGCCTGCGGAAGAGGGCGGCGCGGGAGCGCTCGCCATGGTCCAGGACGGCTTCCTCGAGAAGCACAACATCAGCCAGGTCTACGGGATGCACAACTCGCCCGGCCTGCCTCTCGGGCAGTTTGCGATCCGCAAGGGCTCGGTCATGGCTGCGGCCGATACATTCGAAATCACCGTCACCGGGCGCGGCAGCCATGCGGCGCAACCCCATCTTTCCGTCGATCCGGTGCTGACGGCTGGTCATATCGTGGTGGCATTGCAGTCGATCGTGTCCCGGCAGACCGATCCGCTGAAGTCGCTCGTAGTCACCGTCGCCTCCATCCATGGCGGGGATGCCAACAATGTCATCCCCGATACCGTCAGCCTGGGCGGGACAGTACGCACGCTTCTGCCCGAGACGCGAGATTTCGCAGAAAAGCGGCTGAAGGAACTGGTCCAGGCGACGGCGCTTGCGCATGGTGCAACGGCCGATATCGCCTACCGCCGCGGCTATCCGGTGACCTTCAACCACGAGGCGGAAACGGAGTTCGCAACCGGGATCGCCGCAAAAGTCGGCGGGCCGGGCTCGGTGGACACGGATATGGCGCCGCACATGGGTGCCGAAGACTTTTCCTACATGCTTGAGCGGAGGCCAGGCGCGTTTATCTTCATCGGCAACGGCGATACTGCCAGCCTCCACAATCCGGCCTACGACTTCAACGACGAGGCGCTCCCCTACGGCATCAGCTACTGGGTCAACCTTGCCGAGACGGCGCTGGCCGCCTGACGTCGCAGCCCCCTGACAGGGAGAGTGGAATGTCTCTCGCGGAAACCTCCACGGAAGGACCCGGCGAAGCAGCGGGGACGGTGCTTTCGGTGCGTGACCTCAGCACCTCGTTCAAGGTCGAGAACCGGTGGCAGACCGTTGTCCGCAACGTCTCCTTCGACGTTGGTCCGCGGGAGACGGTCGCCATTGTCGGCGAATCCGGATCTGGCAAGAGCGTCACCTCGCTGTCGATCATGCGCCTTCTGCCGAAGGCTTCCAGCCGGATCGAGGGCAGCGTCCGACTTGCGGGCCGTGAGCTGTTGACGCTGCCTGACGAGCAGATGCGGCAGGTTCGCGGCAATGAGATCTCGATGATCTTCCAGGAGCCGATGACCTCGCTCAACCCGATCTTCCCGATTGGCAAGCAGATCGCTGAGGCACTGACGGTTCACAGAGACATCAGCAGGGCAGATGCGAAGTCCGAGGTCGTCCGGCTACTCGAAAAGGTGCGAATCCCGAATGCAAAGAGTCGTTACGACGAGTTTCCGCACCAGTTCTCGGGAGGCATGCGCCAGCGCGTGATGATCGCGATGGCGCTGGCGTCGAAGCCGAAGCTGCTCATCGCCGACGAGCCGACGACGGCGCTGGACGTGACCATCCAGGGACAGATCCTTGATCTCATCAAGACACTGCAGGACGAGGAGGGGATGTCTGTCCTCTTCATTACCCATGACATGGGTGTCGTTGCCGAAGTCGCGGATCGGACCATGGTCATGTTCCGTGGCGAAGTGGTGGAGTCCGGCGCGACCGGCGACATATTCCACCGAGGCCAGCACCCGTATACGCGAGCGCTGCTTTCGGCTGTACCGCGTCTCGGTTCCATGGTGCAGCGGACGCTCCCGCAGCGGTTTCCGCTCATCGACGTGAAGACGGGAGAGCAGCAGATCCAGGTGGATGTGACCGACACCGTCTCGCGTCGCAAGACTCCGATCCTCCAGGTGCGCGACCTCACCACCCGTTTCGATATCCATTCCGGGCTTTTCGGCCGCAAGACAGGTGCTGTCCATGCCGTCGAGAAGGTGTCCTTCGACCTCCTCGAGGGCGAGACGCTGTCGCTGGTGGGCGAGTCGGGTTGCGGCAAGTCCACCACCGGAAGATCGATCACGCGGCTGATTACCCCCACGAGCGGCCAGATCATGATTGACGGCTTCGATGTGATGAGCCTCGACAAGCACGCGCTGCGGACGATGCGGCGGTCGATCCAGATGGTTTTCCAGGATCCCTTCGCAAGCCTTAATCCGCGCATGAGCATCGGCTCGGCGGTCATGGAGCCTTATGTCGAGCATAGCCTCGGTTCCAAGCAGCAGGCACGCGACAAGGCGGCGGATCTTCTGGAGAAAGTGGGGCTGTCGGCCGAGATGATGCGGCGCTTCCCGCACGAATTCTCCGGCGGGCAGAGGCAGCGTATCGCGATTGCGCGGGCGCTGATGCTCGATCCGAAGGTGATCGTCGCGGACGAGGCGGTTTCGGCGCTCGATGTCTCCATCAAGGCGCAGGTCTGCAACCTGTTGCTCGACCTGCAGCAGAGCCTGAAGCTCGCCTATCTGTTCATCAGCCACGACATGGCCGTCGTCGAGCGGGTCAGTCACAGGGTCGCCGTGATGTATCTCGGCGAGATCGTCGAGATAGGCCCCCGGGCCGCCGTCTTTGAGAACCCGCAACATCCCTATACGCGCAAGCTGATGGCGGCAGTGCCGATCCCCGATCCTTCTCGGCGGGGTCTCAAGCGAAACATATCCACCGATGAGATCAAGAGCCCCATACGCCCGGTAGACTACGTGCCCCCTGCCCGACATTACAGGGAAGTTTCGCACGGACACCTGGTGCAGGTTTCCTGATTGCTGGTCTCTCCTTGCCGTTTGGCGGGGGATCGGCAAACATGGGAGCATTGATTGCGCCGGGGAGGGGTTCGAAAGTGGCGAGACGATCCGATGTGCATGGGCGGCTGGATGATGCGGCAAGGGCCGGCTGGCTCTATTACGTCGCGGGCCGCACCCAGGACGAAATTGCCGCTTCCATGGGAATTTCCCGGCAGTCAGCGCAGCGACTGGTTTCGCTCGCCGTGGCCGAACGTCTCATCAAGGTCCGGCTGGACCATCCGATTGCCGCCTGTCTGGAACGCGGCGAAGCGCTCAAGCGCAGGTTCGGCCTTCGTCAGGTCGAGGTCGTACCCATCGACCCGATGGGAAGTTCCACCACGGTTGGCATCGCAGAGGCCGGTGCCGCCGAGATCGAGCGCTGGCTGAAGCGTCAGGAACCCACCATCCTGGCGATCGGCACGGGCCGCACGTTGAAGGCTGCCGTCGATCAGTTGCCGCCGATGGACTGCCCCCAGCATCGGATCGTTTCGTTGACGGGAAATATCGGACCCGACGGTTCGGCGGCCTACTACAATGTCATCTTCTCCATGGCCGACGCGATCAAGTCACGACATTTCCCCATGCCCTTACCGGTTCTCTGCTCATCACCGGAAGAACGCGAAACGCTTCATGAGCAGGCGCTGGTGCGGTCTACTCTTGCGTTGGGCGCGCAGGCGGACGTCACCTTCGTCGGCATTGGCGAACTTGGCCCGGAGGGGCCGCTTTGCGTCGATGGGTTCCTCGGGCGGGAGGAAATGGAGAACCTCGTATCGGAAGGGGCCGCGGGGGAGATATGTGGCTGGATGTACGATCACGAAGGCCGGCTTCTATCCGATTCGATCAACGACCGAGTTGCCAGCGTCCCTATCCCCTCCATCGAAACCTGCTGCGTCATCGGATTGGCTCAAGGGCCCCGAAAGCTCACGGCGCTAAAGGCGGCCTTAAGAGGCCGGTTGATCAACGGCCTGATCACGGACGAGAAGACAGCCGAGCAACTGCTCATGTAGCAAGCAGAATTTTCTCTAGATTTTCATCTACTTGTGGATTTCCGTTGCGGTGCAGCACGGAATCCGAATTGACTTCGCCGCCTGTTCAATGAGTAATTGCCCATGGGCAAAGCGAATGCTCAACTCAATCTTCGGGAGGAAGATATGACTTTGAAGACGATCTTGCTGAGCGCGTGCTCGGCGCTGGCTCTCGCCGGCATGGCTTCGGCCGAAACGCTCACCATCGCAACCGTCAACAACGGCGACATGATCCGCATGCAGGGGCTGACGGAGGATTTCACGTCGAAGAACCCAGACATCCAGCTCGAATGGGTGACGCTGGAGGAAAACGTCCTTCGGGAGCGCGTGACGACGGATATTGCGACTTCCGGCGGCCAGTACGACATCATGACGATCGGCAACTACGAAGTTCCGATCTGGGCAAAGCAGGGCTGGCTGACCGAGCTCAGCGGCCTTGGCGACAACTACGATATCGACGACCTGCTTCCTGCCATCCGTGGCGGCCTCACCGTCGATGGTAAGCTCTATGCGGCACCCTTCTACGGCGAGTCGGCGATGATCATGTATCGCACCGACCTGTTCGAGAAGGCTGGCCTGGAAATGCCGGAAAGCCCGACGTGGGAGTTCATCGCAGACGCCGCGCGCAAGATCACCGATCGTGATGCCGACATCAACGGCATCTGCCTGCGCGGCAAGGCCGGCTGGGGCGAGAACATGGCCTTCATCACGGCGCTGACGAATTCCTTCGGCGGACGCTGGTTCGACGAGAACTGGCAGCCGCAGTTCGACCAGCCGGAATGGAAGGAAGCTCTGCAGTTCTATGTCGACCTGATGAAGGACGCAGGCCCGGCCGGTGCCTCTTCCAACGGCTTCAACGAGAACCTGACGCTCTTCCAGCAGGGCAAGTGCGGCATGTGGATGGATGCCACGGTGGCGGCGTCCTTCGTTTCCAACCCCAATGACTCGACGGTTGCCGATAAAGTCGGCTATGCGATCTTCCCGTCCAAGGAAGGTGTCGACAATCATGGCCACTGGCTGTGGTCCTGGAACCTTGCCATCCCGGCGAGCTCGCAGAAGGCGGAAGCGGCACAGAAGTTCATCGCCTGGGCAACCAGCAAGGAATACACCGAGCTCGTGGCTTCCAAGGAAGGCTGGGCCAACGTTCCTCCGGGTACCCGCACCTCGCTTTATGAGAACGAGGAATACAAGAAGGCTGCCGCCTTCGCAGAACCCACTCTTGCAGCCATGAACGCCGCCGACATCACCAAACCGTCGGTGAAGCCGGTGCCCTACACGGGTGGCCAGTTCGTAGCGATCCCCGAATTCCAGGCGATCGGCACGAATGTCGGCCAGCTGTTCTCGGCAGTGGTCGCGGGCCAGTCTTCCGTCGATGATGCGCTGGCCCAGGCGCAATCCGCGACCGTGCGCGAGATGACCCGCGCCGGCTACATCAAGTAAGCTCCTCCCGAGCAGTTGCCGCCCGGCTTGACGTCGGGCGGCCTTTTTCCAGTCTGCCTCGTTAAGCGAAGAACATGCCGCCTCGGTCCTCGACGATCGGAACCCGCGGCATTTGGAGGAGGGCGCCAGGATGGCAACACAGAATACGAGAGGGCTGGCCCGCCTGATGATGGCGCCGTCCGTCATCCTTCTTCTGGTATGGATGATTGTACCGCTATCGATGACGCTGTGGTTCTCGTTCCAGAACTACAACCTCCTCAATCCGGCCAATGTCAGCTTCGCCGGTCTTTTCAACTACCGCTTCTTCTACACGGATCCCGCCTTCTTCCAGTCGGTCTGGAATACCCTGATGATCGTCGGTGGCGTGCTGCTGATCACGGTGGTCGGTGGAACGTTGATTGCACTTCTGATCGACCAGCCGGTCTTCGGGCAGGGGATCGTGCGCATCCTGGTGATCTCGCCCTTCTTCGTCATGCCGCCGGTTGCGGCGCTGGTGTGGAAGAACATGATCATGCATCCCGGTTATGGGGTGCTGGCGGATATCAATCGCCTGCTGGGTCTGCAGCCTGTCGACTGGTTTGCCCAGTACCCACTGCTGGCCATCATCATCATCGTTGCCTGGCAGTGGCTGCCCTTCGCGACGCTCATCTTGCTGACCGCTCTTCAGTCGCTCGACAGCGAGCAGAAGGAGGCGGCCGAGATGGACGGCGCCAACGTCCTCAACCGCTTCATCTATCTGACCCTGCCGCATCTCGCCCGGGCGATTACGGTCGTCATCCTAATCCAGACGATCTTCCTGCTGGGCGTCTACGCGGAAATCCTCGTTACGACCAATGGCGGACCCGGCTACGCCTCCACCAACCTGGTCTTCCTGATCTACCGCACCGCGCTGCTCGGCTACGACGTCGGCGGTGCGTCTGCGGGCGGCATCATCGCCATCATCCTCGCCAACATCGTCGCCATCTTCCTGATGCGCGCGGTGGGCCGAAACCTGGACCGATAGGGGAAGACCATGGCACGCGCAGTCACCACCCGGCACAAGATCATCGCCACCGCCGCCGCCTGGGCCGTTGCCCTCGTGATCTTCTTTCCGATCCTCTACACCCTGATCACCAGCATCAAGACCGAGCCTGAAGCGATCGCCGGCTTCAACCTGATCCCCTCCTTCACGTTCGAGAACTACGTGACGGTGCAGACCCAGCGGGACTACATCAAGCCGTTCATGAACTCGGTCATTCTCTCCGTCGGCTCCACCATCCTGGCGCTGGTCATCGGCATCCCGTCTGCCTGGGCCATGGCGTTCTCGCCCACAAAACGCACGAAGGACGTGCTGATGTGGATGCTATCGACGAAGATGATGCCGGCTGTTGCCGTGCTGGTGCCGATCTACCTGATGTTTCGCGACTTTGGGCTTCTTGATACGCGCATCGGCCTGACGATCATGCTGACGCTGATCAACCTGCCGATCGTTATCTGGATGCTCTACACCTATTTCCGCGAGATACCGGGCGAGATCCTCGAAGCCGCGCGGATGGACGGAGCGGGGCTGTGGCAGGAGATCGTCTACGTGCTGACGCCCATGGCCGTTCCGGGAATTGCCTCGACGCTTCTCCTCAACATCATCCTCGCCTGGAACGAGAGCTTCTGGACGATCCGCCTCACCACAACCAGCGCAGCGCCGTTGACGGCCTTCATCGCCTCCTTCTCCAGCCCACAGGGCCTGTTCTGGGCGAAGCTGTCGGCCGCCTCCACCATGGCGATCGCGCCAATCCTGATCATGGGCTGGTTCAGCCAGAAGCAACTCGTTCGCGGCCTGACCTTCGGCGCGGTTAAGTAAGGAAGACGGACATGGGCAGCATCACGCTCAGCAAGGTGTCAAAGTCATTCGGCGAAGCAAAGGTCATCCCGTCCATCGACCTCGAGATCCAGGACGGCGAATTCGTCGTCTTCGTCGGACCCTCCGGTTGCGGCAAGTCGACTCTGTTGCGCCTGATCGCAGGTCTGGAAGACGTCAGCGGCGGCCAGATCCTGATCGATGGAAAGGATGTGACGCAGAAGGCGCCGGCGCAACGGGGCCTTGCCATGGTGTTCCAGTCCTACGCCCTCTATCCGCACATGAGCGTGCGCAACAATATCGCCTTTCCGCTCAAGATGGCGAAAGTGGACAAGGCCGTGATCGACCAGAAGGTTCAAGATGCCGCGAGCATCCTGAACCTCACCGACTACCTCGAACGCCGCCCGTCGCAGCTTTCGGGCGGGCAGCGGCAACGCGTCGCAATCGGTCGCGCGATCGTTCGCGAACCTTCGGCTTTTCTTTTCGACGAGCCGCTCTCCAACCTCGACGCCGCTCTTCGCGGCACGATGCGGCTCGAAATCAGCGAGCTGCACAACCAGCTTAAGACGACGATGATCTACGTCACGCACGACCAGATCGAAGCCATGACCATGGCGGACAAGATCGTCGTCCTGAACCGCGGCAACATCGAGCAGGTGGGTTCGCCTCTGGAACTCTATTCCAGGCCACGCAACCTCTTCGTCGCAGGCTTCATCGGTTCCCCGCGCATGAACCTGATCGAAGGTGAGTTCGCTCGCGCGAAGGGCGCCAAGACGGTCGGCATCCGCCCGGAGCATTTCACGCTGTCGCACGAAAGCGGCCTATGGAGCGGCACCGTAACTGTCGCCGAGCACTTGGGGTCCGATACCTTCCTTCACGTCAACGTCGAAAGGATTGGGCAGATCAACGCCCGTTGCGACGGTGAGTTTGGGGCACGCCATGGCGACCGCATTTATCTGACGCCGAACGAAACGAAGCTTCATCGGTTCGACGAGCAAGGCCTGACGATCTAGCGTCGGAATGGAGCAAGCTATGACAGTGAAACTATCCTCAGCGGCACTGGGTGAGATCGCCCATACGGCCGCCGTTCCGGCCTATGATCCCATCATGCTGACGCCCGGCATCCTCCATTTCGGGGTTGGCAACTTTCACCGCGCCCATCAGGCTGTCTACCTTGATGACTTGTTCAACAAGGGTCATGGGTTGGACTGGGCGATCGTTGGCGCCGGCGTGATGCCATCCGACGCTCTGATGCGAGAGAGGCTTGCTGCGCAGGATTTCCTGACCACGGTCGTCGAGCAGGACAACAACAAGACTGCAGCTCGTGTCACGGCGCCGATGATCGACATCATCGCCCCCGACGATACCGACAAGCTCATCGCAGCACTTGCCGACCCGCGGATCCGGATCGTCTCGATGACGATCACCGAGGGCGGCTACTTCATTGATGCGTCTGGTGCATTCAACCCCGGCCATCCAGCGATTTTCCAGGACGGCCAGAATCCGGATCGGCCCAAGACGGTCTTTGGGCTCATCGTCGCCGGACTGAAACGCCGAAAGGCTGCGGGCATTCCGCCCTTTACCATCATGTCCTGCGACAACATTCCCGGAAACGGGGAGGTGACGGAGAATGCCGTCGTCGGGTTGGCGGCGCTGTCGGATCCGGCCTTTGCGCAATGGATCGCCGATAACGTTGCCTTCCCGAACTCGATGGTCGATCGCATCACGCCTGCGACGGGCCAGCGGGAGATCGACTTCCTGCGCGATACCTTCGGCATCGAGGACAAATGGCCGGTCTTCTGCGAAGAATTCAAGCAGTGGGTGATGGAGGACGATTTTCCCGCCGGCCGTCCGCCGCTCGAGGAAGTCGGCGTCCAGTTCGTGCCGGATGTAGCGCCGTACGAACACATGAAAATCCGCATTCTCAACGGTGGACATGCAGCCATCGCCTATCCGGCAGCACTCCTCGACATCCATTTCGTGCATGAGGCGATGGAGCATCCACTGATCCGTGCCTTCCTGGAAAAGCTCGAGAAGGAAGAGATCATCCCGATCGTGCCGCCGGTGCCGGATACGGATCTCAACCAATACTACGACCTGATCGAGCGCCGCTTCTCCAACCCGAAGATCGGCGACACCATCCCGCGCCTGGCGCAGGACGGTTCCAACCGACAGCCGAAGTTCATCCTGCCGTCCACGGCGGACCGGTTGCGCGAGGGCAAGGACATTGTCGGACTTTCACTCGTCTCGGCGCTCTGGTGCCGCTACTTCGAAGGCACCAGCGACAGCGGCAAGCAGATCGTCTTCAACGATGCAAGCGCTGACAAGCTGCATGCAGCGGCGAAGGAAGCACGGGACAACCCGGACGCCTTCCTTGTCTTCGAGGAGATCTTCGGCGAGGTTGCCGGATCGGAGCTCTTCCGCCAGCGGTTCTCGCATGCGCTGAAGACGCTCTGGGCCGAGGGGACGGCGAAGACGCTGGAGCTCTATCTTCAGGATGCTCTGGTCAAATGACGGGGTGAGGGTGGTGCAAGGGACGCGGCCGCTGGTGATTTTCGATTGCGACGGCGTGCTCGTCGATAGCGAGCCCTTGTCCGTCCAGGTCTTGGTGGATGCGCTCAATCGACGGGGCGTCGAGATCGATGAAGACGAGGCCTATGCCCGCTTTCTCGGCCGGAGCCTATCCACCCTTGCCCAGATCCTGCACGACGACTTCGACCACAGCATCGACGCCGCCTTTCTCGAAGATCTCCGCCATGAACTCTATGATCGGTTTCGCCTGAGCCTGAAGCCGATGCCGGGAATCGCAGAAGTGCTGGATGCGCTCGACTGCACCAGATGCGTCGCATCCTCCAGTCAGCTGGAGCGCATCCGCCTGTCTCTCTCGCTGACCGGTCTGCTGGAGCGCTTCGAGCCAGGCATTTTCAGTGCCAGCATGGTCGAGAACGGCAAGCCTGCTCCCGATCTTTTCCTTCACGCGGCACGCGCCATGAAGACCGATCCGGCGGACTGCATCGTGATCGAGGACAGCCCGGCGGGGATTGAGGCCGCGCAGCGTGCAGGGATGGCGGTGTTTGTCTTCACCGGCGGGTCGCATGCCGGTGCGCCTGGGTACCGCGAGCGCATTGCGGCCCTGGCCCCCGATGTCGTGTTTGACGCCATGCCGGATTTGATCCACCTTGTCCGCCAACACATGGAAGGCCCGGACAGGCATCGGTCTCCTCGCGCCGGCTAGCGGCGGAGAGCGATGGAAGGGCCCGCGGGGCAGGGAACACGTCCAGATGCGAGATCACGTCGTTGCTGTCGATATCGGCACGACCAGCGCCCGCGCCGGTGTGTTCGATCGTAGCGGGCGGCTGCTCGCGCGCGCCAAGCACCCGATCGCCATGCAACGACCGCTCGAAAATCATGCGGAACATGACTCGGAGGACGTATGGCGCGCCGCCTGCCGGGCCGTTCGCGCGGCGATGATGGAGGCAGGGGTCGCCGCGGACCGTGTCGCGGCACTGGGTTTCGACGCCACCTGCTCGCTGGTGGCGCGGGATCGCGATGGCCGGCAGATCACTGTTTCCACCACCGGAGACGATCGCTTCGATACGATCGTCTGGCTCGATCACCGGGCCATTGCGGAGGCCGATGAGCTTTCGGCGACCGGCCATCCCGTGCTGGACTATTCCGGAGGCTCGCTTTCCCCCGAAATGGAAATGCCGAAGCTCATGTGGTTGAAGCGCCGCCTGCCGATGACCTGGGAGCGGACAGGTTATCTCTTCGACCTCGCCGATTTCATGACATGGAAGGCAACAGGATTGCCTGTGCGATCCCGCTGCACGCTGACCGCGAAATGGAACTACCTCGCCCATCGTGACGACGGCTGGCAGGAGGATTTTCTGGCGCTGGCGGGCCTGGAGGACCTCCTGGAGCGGGGCGGCCTGTCCGCCGAGACCGTTCCGGTCGGTCAGGCGATAGGCGTATTGTCGATGGAGGCTGCACTGGAACTGGGGCTCGATACCGGTTGCGGGGTGACAGCAGGACTGATCGACGCCTATGCGGGTGCCTTCGGCGTTCTCGGCGGCGTCGACGATGGCACGGCGCTTGAGCGATCGGTTGCACTGATCGGCGGCACGTCTAGCTGTATCGTCTCCTTCGCAACGGACGCCAAGCCCGGCCGCAGCATCTGGGGTCCCTATTACGAGGCTGTCCTGCCGGGCCGCTGGCTGGTGGAAGGTGGCCAATCGGCGACCGGTGCTCTGCTCGATCACGTCGTGCGAATGCACGCGGCCGGCGGAGAGCCCGAGGCGGATCTCCACGCCAGGATCGCGGCTCGCGTGCAGCAGTTACGTTCGGAGCAAGACGCTGATCTCGCCGGCGATCTCAACATCCTGCCCGACTTCCACGGTAACCGGTCGCCGCTGGCGGACCCCCATGCCAGGGGCGTCATCAGCGGACTTACCCTCGACACATCCTTCGACGGCCTCTGCCGCCTCTATTGGCGAACCTGCGTGGCTATCGTGCTCGGCATACGACACATCCTGGAAGCCATGGAGCAGTATGGCTACCGGTTCGAGACGCTGCACCTCACCGGAGGACATGCCCACAACCCGCTTCTCCTCGAACTATATGCCGATGTCACGGGCCGCAAGGTGGTTGTCCCGCAGACTGAGGACGCTGTCCTCCTCGGGACCGCAATGACGGCGGCAGCAGGAGGTGGCCTCTTTCCGGATCTGAACTCGGCCGGACGGAGCATGGCCGCCGCCGATCGGGAGTACCATCCTGATGCCGGGCGGAGCGAAACCTATGACCGTGACTATCGACGTTTTCTGGCGATGCTCCGCCACCGGAACGAACTGAATGAGATCCACTAGCTCCGCCCCACGACATCGCGGCACACACCGGAGGTCTGACTATGTATTTCGCAATCCTCGCCTATCATGCAGAAGGCATTGTCCAGTCCTGGAGCGAGGAGGAAGATGCCGCCCTAATGACCGAGTTGCTCAGGATCAACGACCGGCTGGTGGAAGAGAAATCCCTTGGCCCCGCGGCGCGCCTCGGCCCCACGTCGGAGGCCGTGACGCTCCGCGGCAAGGGCGACGGAATGGTGATTGACGGTCCATTCGCCGAGACGAAGGAGCAGTTGCTCGGCTTCTACGTTGTCGACTTTCCAGACATCGACGGCGCAATCGCGGCGGCGCGAGAACTTCAACGCGCCAACCCGACTGCTGTCTACGAGATCCGGCCCATCCTGCTCTACCTGCCGGGCGCACCGCTGGCCACCGACGGCCAAAGCTGACGCGGTCGGGCGGCGCTTGTTCCAATGGCCTGAGGAACCTACATGCTTCCGGCAAACGGAGACCCTACATGATCCTCGACGCCGCCCGCCTGTCGCTCATAAACCTGTTTGCGCCGGAGACGCGCTCCGTCTTCTGGAAGGTCCTCGGGCTCACCATCCTCGTCCTCGTCGGTCTTTGGCTGGCGCTGCGGCAGACGTTCGTCTCCGTGGTCTGGCCGTGGTTTGCCGTCTACATGCCCGATGTGCCCGACTGGGCGGGCTGGCTTACCCTTGTCGCCGCCATCTTCGCCGGTGTGGGGCTGGCGCTTGCGCTTGCGCTTCTGATCGCGCCGATTACGGCTCTGATTGCGGGGCTCTTCCTCGACGACGTCGCCGAGGTGGTGGAGAAACGTGACTATTCCGGCGATCAGGCCGGGCAAGCCATGCCGCTTGGCCAGGCCATCATCGGTTCGCTGCAGTTCCTGGGCGTGGTGATGGCAGGCAATCTCCTTGCCCTGCTGCTGCTCTTCGTGCCGGGGATCAACCTGATCGCCTTCTTCCTCGTGAATGGCTACCTGCTCGGCCGCGAGTTCTTCGAGTTCGCTGCGATGCGCTTCCGCACGCCACCGGAGGCGCGCGCTTTCCGGTCGAAGCATCGCGGCACCGTCTTCCTGGCGGGTCTGCTGATCGCAGGCTTCCTGGCGGTCCCGATCGTCAACCTGCTGACGCCGCTCTTTGCCGCCGGGCTGATGGTGCATCTCCACAAGAAAATCTCCCGTCGCGACCCGACTTTCCGCCTGGAGCCCACCGTCGCCGGCCGATGATCTGTTGACGGGCCGTGCCGCCCTTGCGAAGGCGGTGCAGGGTGTGGGAGAAGAAGGCCTCTCCCGCGAAAGCCATGTCATGCCGCAACCCAGCACCATCAGTTCTGCCCTGTTCGACACGCCCCCGACACGTGATCCATTGGCGGTGCTGCGGCACGTCTATGGATATGACAGCTTTCGGGGCAAGCAGGCGCCGGTGATAGATCGGGTGGTGTCGGGCGGTGACGCCGTGGTGTTGTTCCCGACCGGTGCCGGCAAGTCGCTCTGCTTCCAGGTTCCGGCGCTGTGCCGGGACGGTATCGGCATCGTCGTCTCGCCATTGATCGCGCTGATGCGCGACCAGGTGGAGGCGCTGAGGCAGCTCGGGGTGCGTGCTGCCGCCCTCAATTCATCCCTGTCGCCGGATGAGTTCTCCGAAGTTCGCCGCCTGCTCACCCAGGGCGCCCTCGATCTGCTTTACGTCACGCCGGAGCGGATCGTGATGCCCGGCTTCCGCGACATGGTGGCTTCGGCAAAGATTGCCTTGTTCGCGATAGACGAGGCCCATTGCGTCAGCCAGTGGGGGCACGACTTCCGCCCGGAGTACCGGGAACTGGGGCAACTGGCGGACCTCTTCCCCGGCGTGCCGCGCATGGCGCTGACGGCGACTGCCGATCCGCATACCCGCGACGACATCATCGAGCGACTGGGGCTGCATTCGGCGGAGGTCTTCACCACCTCCTTCGATCGGCCCAACATCGCCTACGAGATTGTCGAGCGTGACCAGCCGCGCCAGCAGCTCCTGCGCTTCCTGTCTCGCCACAAGGGCTCGAGCGGGATCGTCTATTGTCTCTCGCGGGCCAAGGTCGAGGAGACAGCAGACTGGTTGAACGAGCAGGGCGTGAGGGCGCTCGGCTATCACGCAGGAATGGATCGCGCCGTCCGCGATGCGAACCAGGATGCCTTCCTGAAGGAGGAGGACCTCTGCCTCGTCGCGACCGTTGCCTTCGGCATGGGCATCGACAAGCCGAACGTCCGTTATGTCGCGCATCTCGACCTGCCAGGCTCGGTCGAAGCTTACTACCAGGAGACAGGCCGGGCCGGGAGGGACGGGCTGCCGTCGGAGGTCTGGATGGCCTATGGAATGACGGACGTCATCCAGCGCGGCCGGATGATCGATGGCGGCCAATCGAGCGACGAGGTCAAGCGGGTCGAACGGGCGAAGCTGAATGCGCTGCTGGGGATCTGCGAAACCGCCGGCTGCCGGCGGCAGGCGATCCTGGCGCATTTCGGCGAGGCTCATCCAGGCGGCTGCGGCAACTGCGACACCTGCCTGAAGCCGGTCGAGACCTGGGACGGCACGGAGGCGGCGATCAAGGCATTGGCCGCCGTTTACCGCACGGGCGAGCGTTTCGGTACGGGGCACCTGATCGACGTATTGACCGGCAACGAGAACGACAAGACCATCCGCTTCGGCCATGTTGATATGCCGGTCTTCGGCGCCGGAAAGGACCTGCCCGCGAGGACCTGGCAGTCTGTCTATCGTCAGCTTCTCGCGGCCGGTCTTGTCAGCATCGACCACGAAGCCTTTGGCGCCCTAAAGCTTGGGCCAGATGCGCGGTCTGTCTTCCGGCGCGAGCGTGAGGTCCGCTTCCGCAAGGACCGGACCAAGGCGGGCCGATCCTCGAGAAGCTCCAGCACCGGCGCAAGCCGCTCGGCACTGGAGGGCGCGGATGCGGAGCTGTTCGAGGCGCTTCGTCAGGCGCGGCTGGAGATCGCGAAGTCCCTCGAAGTTCCACCCTACGTGGTCTTTCCGGATACCACCCTCGTGGCTTTTGCAACCAACCGGCCCACCACGCGAGAGGCCCTGCTCGGCATCTCCGGCGTCGGTCAATCCAAGCTCGAGCGCTACGGGGATGATTTCCTGGAGGTCATCCGGACACACACGCAGTAGTCGCTACTTCTCCATCTCTCCGATGCGCTGCGGCGGCAGCTCCACCAGCGCGGCCGGGATATCGCAGGTTTTCTCTGGAGACTTGCAGAGATCGGCGATGACGCAATGCTCGCATTCGGGTCTGCGTGCCTTGCAGGTGTAGCGGCCATGCAGGATCAGCCAGTGGTGGGCGTGGAAGAGATACTGCTTCGGGATCACCTTGAGGAAGCGCTCTTCCACCTCGTCCGGCGTCTTTCCCGGCGCCATCAGCAGCCGGTTTCCGATGCGGAACACATGGGTGTCGACGGCGAGCGTGGGTATGCCGAAGGCCATGGACATGACGACATTCGCGGTCTTTCGTCCGACGCCCGGCAGCGTCACCAGCTCCTCCCGCGTCCTCGGGACTTCACCACCGAACTGTGCAATCAGCTTCTGCGACAGGGCAATGACGTTCTTCGCCTTGTTGCGGTAAAGGCCGATCGTCTTGATGTACTGGATCACGCCATCCTCGCCGAGCGCCAGCATCTTCTCAGGTGTGTCGGCAACCTTGAACAGGGCGCGCGTCGCCTTGTTCACGCCGGCGTCCGTTGCCTGTGCCGACAGGGCTACAGCCACCAGCAGGGTGAACGCGTTCGTATGCTCCAGTTCCCCCTTCGGTTCCGGCCGCTGGACGGAGAAGCGGCGGAAGATCTCCTCCATTTCCGCCTTGGAATAGCGACTGCGGATATGCCTGCGGGCGCGGGCGCCGGCGGAGCTTGATTTTTGTGAAGAAGCCGTGCTGGACTTGGATTTCGGAATGGCCATATCGTCTCTATATCCAGCGCACGCGAAGAAAGGCAACGTGCAGATGACCGATGAGCAGCCCGTTTTTGCCGCGGAACTCACTCCTTACCGCTCGCTCGGCCGGAAGGGGTTTCACGTCCTGCTCATCCTCACCGGCGGTATCTGCCTCATCTACGGCGTATTCTTCCTCGTCACGGGTGCCTGGCCGATCGGGCTGTTTCTCGGGCTCGATTTTCTCGCCCTCTATATCGCCTTCAAGCTGAGCTATCGCTCCGGTCGCGCTCGCGAGGAGGTGACGGTTACCCGGACAAATCTCTCCATTCGCAAATTCTCACCGGCGGGCCGCGTGGTAGAGCACCGCTTCAACCCCTTCTGGGCTCGTTTCCGCGTCAACCGCCATGACGAGTTTGGCATCACCTCCATGTATGTGACCGGAGAGGGACGCCGCACGGACGTGGGCTCGTTCCTCAATCCTGACGACCGGGAGAGTTTTGCGAAGGCGTTCCGCGGGGCGCTTGCGACCGTGACGCAGAGGCTCTGACAACCGCAAGAATCGGGTGGTCTCGCGCTCGTGACTGCGTCATTCTGCAGGCAAAGGAGACGACCGATGAACGCACTTGCCCAGTTTGCCGAGCCCGCATTCGACGCCACACCACAGGGCGAGGATTACGAGATCGTTCGCAAGGTCATCGAACGGATTACCCTCGACTACCGTCAGCAGCCGTCGCTGGAGGCGATCGCTTCCGAGCTTGGCCAGTCTCCAACGCAGTTGCAGAAAGTATTCACCCGCTGGGCCGGGCTGTCGCCCAAGGCATTCCTGCAGGCGGTAACGCTCGATCACGCCAAGCGACTGCTTGGACGGGAGGGGCTGCCGCTGCTCGACACCTCATATGAACTCGGTCTTTCCGGGCCCGGACGCCTGCACGACCTCTTCGTAACGCATGAGGCGATGTCGCCCGGGGAGTGGAAGGCCAGGGGCGGCGGACTCACCATCCGCTACGGCTTCCATCCGTCACCATTCGGCGTCGCCCTGGTGATGGCCACCGATCGCGGTCTCGCGGGCCTGGCATTCTCCGATCTCGGTGGCGAGCGGGCGGCGCTCGACGACATGACATGTCGTTGGCCGATGGCGCAATATGTGGAAGATCTGGAGGCGACGGCGCCCTATATCCGCCGCATCTTTGACCGCTCGCAATGGTCGTCGGAGCAGCCGCTGAAGGTCGTGCTGATCGGCTCGGACTTCCAGGTACGCGTCTGGCAGAGCCTCCTGAAGATCCCCTTTGGCAAGGCGGTCACCTATTCCGATGTCGCTCGCGACATCGGCCAGCCATCGGCCAGCCGCGCCGTCGGCGCCGCGATTGGCCGAAACCCCATCTCCTTCGTAGTCCCCTGCCACAGGGCGCTCGGGAAGAGCGGTGCACTTACCGGCTACCACTGGGGGCTGACGCGCAAGCGGGCTATCCTCGGCTGGGAAGCGGGCAACGTCTAGTTCTTCGCCGGCAGGATCTATCAGAGTGCGCCGGATCAAGCCGCTGATCGCGGACGCACCGAGCTTGCCGGCCCTCTTCCTCCCTCAACGAGCGGGATGATCAGGCGCCGACTTGTCCCGCGTCCTGCCGTGATCTGCGGAGCTTATCGCTTACCGCCAGGCGTCTCTAGCTTCTCGGCTAACCAGATCTTGATCAGCGACTGATAGGGAACGTCACGCTTGCCGGCGGCAACCTTGATCTGGTCCAATAGCGAGTTTGGCAGGCGCAGCGAGATTGAGGTGGAGGATGGCTTCAGGTTTGGTAACCGCACCTTTGCAGCCTTGGTCCACTCGACATGATTGGCCGAATCGTTATGTTCCCAGTAGGCCCGCTCTTCTGCTTCGGTGCTGAAGTGTGGTACGGGCTCAGGCTTCCTGCTCATAATAGCTCCGCTCCTTCCGGCTCATGTCTCGGGCGGATATTACCCGGATTCGTGTGTTGTCTGTCCGAAGCGTGAAGGTAATATGGAGCAGCCTTCCAGCGTCGGTACGACCAAGCGCATGGACGCGCTTTTCGCTTGAACTATGCCTGAGATCGGGCACCATCAGCAGTGGCTCGTTGAAGAACACCTGCTCCGCCTCACTCTGGCTGACATCGTGCTTCTCTGAGTTCTTTCGGGCGTTTCCCTCGTCCCATTCGAACCCGAGGATCCGTTCCCAGTCAATCATGAATGTATATTGTCATGATATACACTCAGATCAAGAGGGATTAACCAGCCGCAACAGCTCTTGGGCCGCGCCTTCGTCGGTGATCAGCGTGTTGCAGCCGATGCGGCGGATGGTGGCGCGGATGGCGAGGGCACGGTGGGCGCCGCCGGAGGAGAGCACGATGTGCTTTGCCTTCTTCAATGTGTCGAGATCGACCGACATCACCCGCTCGTTGATCAGATGGTCGACCGAGCGGCCGTCGGCATCGAGGAAGTTGAACATGGTGTCGCAGACGCAGCCGGCGTCGATCAGTTCAGCCAGTTCCGCCTTGGAGATGAAGCCCTCCGAGAGCGACGTGGAGTGCTGCCCGATATCGCCGCAGCTGACGACGGCGAGATCCATTTCCTCCGCGAGATCATAAATCGCTTTCAGCCCGCACCTCTCGATGAGGGCGCGTTTGGTCGCGCTGGAATCGACGAGCAGCGGCGCCAGGAAGAGGTAGCATTCGGCTCCGAGCTGGCTCGCCAGCCGCCATGTATAATCAATCGGGTTGGTCCGATGCACGGCGACAATGCCGCCAAGCAGCGAGACCACCTTGCAATTCTGGCGGCGTGGCGGCCGGAAGCTTGCCAGCGAGGCCGTCATCGTGCGGCCCCAGCCGACACCGATGGTCATGTCCTCCTGGATCACTTCCGACAGGAACTGGCCGAGCGCCAGGCCGACGGCCTTTGCCTGAGCCTCGGCACTCGCGTCACGCGGTTGTGGCACAACGATCGCTTCATCGAGACCGTATGCCTGCTCCAGTTGGGTCGCTAGCGCTAGGCAGTCGTCGACACCGGCATCGATCCAGATCTGGACCTCCGACCGCTTCATGGCCTCGTCCAGCATGCGGATCACGGTGGAACGGCTGACGCCGAGGCGCTCCGCGACCTCCTTCTGGGTCAGTCCCTGATTGTAGTAGAGCCATGCTGCCCGCAGTCGCGTCGAGGAGGCTTCGGTTATGCCGGGATGGGTTTCGCGCCTAAGCTTTGCCAAGAAAACACCGTCTGAGGTCTTTGTCGAATGGCATGATACTTATGTCGATGCGAATGAGCAAATGTCTTGACTTGGCCATGTTCGGCTGTTGATAGTCGATGTGAGGTCGGCCATATGGTCGTCCAGTCGCCTACTCACCATCCGAAGGATTGCGGCATGACGTCGAAACTAGAACAGCTCCGTTCGATGACCACGGTCGTCGCCGATACCGGCGATATCGAAGCGGTCACACGCCTGAAACCGGTGGATTGCACGACCAATCCGACGATTGTCCTGAAGGCGCTCGGCACACCCATGTTCGCCGATGCGGTCAAGGAGGCGATAACCTGGGGCAAGACGCAGAACGGTGGCTCGGATGCAGTGATCGCCGCTGTCGCGGATCGCCTCGCCATTTCGGTCGGCGCAGCGCTTGCCAACATCGTGCCGGGCCGCGTCTCGACGGAGGTCGATGCCGATCTCTCCTTCGATACGGAAGCCTCCATCGCCAAGGCCCGCGGCATCATCGCAGCCTACAAGGAACGCGGCATCGAGCGGGACCGCATCCTGATCAAGCTGGCCTCCACATGGGAAGGCATCAAGGCAGCGGAAGTGCTACAGACGGAGGGTATCGACTGCAACCTGACGCTGCTCTTTTCCAAGGCCCAGGCCATTGCCTGCGCCGATGCCAAGGTCTTCCTGATCTCGCCCTTCGTCGGCCGCATCCTCGACTGGTACAAGAAGTCGACTGGAGACGACTATACCGCCGAGACGGACCCGGGCGTCATCTCGGTCCGCCAGATCTACAACTACTACAAGGCGAACGGCATAGAGACGATCGTCATGGGCGCCTCCTTCCGCAATGCCGGGGAGATCGAAGCGCTGGCCGGCTGCGATCGCCTGACGATCAGCCCGGCGCTGCTCGACGAACTGGACAAGGACCAGGGAAAGCTGGAGCGCAAGCTTTCGCCCGACAACATCACCGAAGATCCCTTCCAGCCGATCGACGAAAAGAGCTTCCGCTGGATGCTGAACGAGGATGCCATGGCGACGGAAAAGCTCGCCGAGGGCATTCGTTCGTTCGCCAAGGACCTCGTCGCACTCCGCACCATGGTGAAGAAGGAATTGGCTGCGGCCTGATTATCGCAGACGTCGGAATGAAGAGCGGCTTCTCGTCGAGAGGCCGCTCTTTGCGTTCAGGTTGCCGAGGTGCGGCCTTTCTCGGCAAGCGTCGTTTTCGCGAAGGCGACGATGAACATCGCGGTCATCACCAGCACGATCGTGGGTGCCGGGGCGCTGTCGATGAAGAAGCTCAGATAGATGCCGGCGAGCGTGGCAGTGACGGCAACAGCGGTGGCGGCGAGCAGCATCGCCGAAAAGCGTCGCGTGAGCAGGAAGGCGATGGCCCCCGGGGCAACCAGCAGCGCGATTGCCAGGATGATGCCGACCGCCTTCAAGGCGCCCACGACGACCAGCGACAGCACCGCGAGCAGGCCGTAATGCAGCAGACGGGTCGGGAGGCCGATGGCTCGGGCGTGCTGTTCATCGAAGGACTGCAGGAGAAGGTCCTTGCGCAGGATCACCAGGAAAAGCGTTGAGGCCAGCGCAATCAGGCCTGTTTCTCCCATGTCGTAGGGTGTGATGCCCAGCATGTCTCCGAAAAGGATGTGGTCGAGGTGCACGTCGCTCTGTACCTTGACGTAGAGGACGAGGCCGAGGCCGAACATGCCGGAGAAAACGATGCCGAGCACCGTGTCCTCCTTGATGCGGCTGTTCTCCTTCAGGAAGCCGGTTGCCAGCGCGCATGTCATCCCCGCCGCAAAGGCGCCGAGGGCAAGGGGAATGGAGAAAATGTAGGCGAGCACCACGCCGGGAAAAACGGCGTGCGATACTGCGTCGCCCATCAGCGACCAGCCCTTCAGCACCAGGAAGCATGAGAGAATGGCCATCGGCACGGCAATCATCAGCGTCACCAGGAAGGCGCGCTGCATGAAGTCGATCTGGAAGGGGAAGGTGGCGAGGTCGATGAAGTCGAGAAAGCCGCTCATGCCGTCTCCTCCAGCGTCGTGCGAAGCCTTCGGCGCGCCGCCAGCATGCCGTGCTTCGGAGCGAACAGGAAAGCGAGGAGGAAGAGCCCCGTCTGGAGCACGACGATGATCCCGCCGGTCGCGCCGTCGAGGAAGTAGCTGAGATAGGCGCCGACAAAGCTGGTCACTGCGCCGATGGCGAGGGCAAGCGCTATGACCCGCTGGAAGCGATCTGTCAGCAGATAGGCAGTCGCACCAGGCGTCACCACCATGGCGACCACGAGAAAGGCGCCGACCGTTTGCAGGGCGGCGACGGTGGATGCGGAAAGCAAGGTGAAGAACAGCAGACGAAGGAGGTCCGGTCGGAGGCCGATGGTGCGCGCATGGTTCTCGTCGAAGAAGGCAACCATCAGGTCCTTCCACTTGAGCGCCAGGATCACGAGGCTGACGCCGCCGATGATGACGAGCTGGAGCGTGTCCGCTGGCGTGATCGCGAGGATGTTGCCGAGGACGATCGTCTGGATGTTCACCGAGGTCGGCGAGAGCGAGACCATGAACAGGCCAAGCCCGAAGAAGGAGGTGAAGATCAAGCCGATGATGGCGTCCTCCTTCAGCCGGGTGCGCTGGTTGAGGAACAGCATGGCGCCGGCGGCAAGCCCACCGGACAGGAAGGCGCCGAGCGCGAAGGGCAGGCCCAGCATATAGGCTCCGGCGACGCCCGGCACGATGGAGTGGGAGAGGGCATCGCCGATCAGCGACCAGCCCTTCAGCATCAGATAGGCGGACAGGAAGCCGCAGACAGCCCCCACCAGCGCGCTGACCCAGATGGCGTTGCGCATGTAGTCGTAAGTGAACGGCTCAAGAAGCGTCTGGAGCATCGTCTCTCGTCTTCTGCTTCTGCTGCCGGTCGCCATAGACGACGAAGGGCCGCTCGTCGTCGCTGATGACCTTGAGATGGCGTGGATCGGCATCGTCGTGCAGGTCAGTTCCGCTGAGGATGAAGTGGCGCAGCACGCCGCCGAAGGCCCTTTCCAGGTTCGCCTCCGTAAAGGTGTCCTCCGTCCTGCCATAGGCGAGCACGGTGCCCTTGACGAAGACCGTCCGGTCGCAGAAGTCCGGGACACTGCCAAGGTTATGGGTGGAGACCAGCATGATCCGCCCTTCGTCACGCAGGCTCTTCAGCAGTTCGATGATCTGCTCCTCGGTCGTGACGTCGACGCCGGTGAACGGTTCGTCGAGCAGGATGATCTGGCCCTCCTGGGCGAGCGCGCGGGCAAGGAAGACGCGCTTGCGCTGGCCGCCGGACAGTTCGCCGATCTGGCGCTTGCGGTACTCCAGCATGTTCACCCGCCGCAGGGCCTCCGTCACCATGTCGTGGTCGCGGCGTGAAGGGATGCGCAGGAAGTTCATGTGGCCATAGCGCCCCATCATCACCACGTCCTCCACGAGGACTGGAAAATTCCAGTCGACCTCCTCGGCCTGTGGGACATAGGCCACAAGGTTTCGGCGCAGGGCGTCACGCGCAGGCATGCCGAGGATCTCCACCGACCCATTTGTGAGCGGAACGAACCCCATGATCGCCTTGAAGAGGGTGGACTTGCCGGCCCCATTGACGCCCACGAGCGCCGTGATCGTTCCTTTGGGAACGGTGAAGCTTGCGTGGCGCAGGGCTGTCAGGCCGTTGCGATAGGCTACCGTGATGTCATTGACCCGGAGCCCGGCGGGTGCAGGCTTCGCCCTGCCCATCATCATGAGGCGAGACCCTTCGCAATCGTATCGACCGTCACTGTCAGCAGATCGAGATAGGTGGGCACCGGTCCGTCTTCTTCACTCAGCGAGTCGACATAGAGGACGCCGCCATAGGCAGCGCCGGCTTCACGCGCCACCTGTTCCGCGGGATCGGAGGATACGGTGCTCTCGCTGAAGACGATCTTGATCCTGTGTTCGCGCACGGCGTCGATCACGGCGCGAACCTGCTGCGGCGTACCTTGGCTATCGGCATTGACCGGCCAAAGATAGAGCTCCTTCAGCCCGAAATCGCGGGCGAGATAGGAAAAGGCGCCCTCACTGGTGACGAGCCAGCGTTGCTCTTCCGGAAGTGCGGCGAGCTGGTCGCGGATCGGCTGCACGGCTGCCTTCAGCTTTTCGGTATAGGCTGCCGCATTGGCTGCATAGGTCTCGGCATTGTCCGGATCGACCTCGCTCAGGCCCTTGCGTATATTCTCCACATAGATCACGGCGTTCTCCAGAGACATCCAGGCATGTGGGTTTGGCTTGCCCTCATAGCTTCCCCCGGCGATTGCCATGGGCTCTACTCCGTCGGAGACCGTCACGCTGGGGACGTCGCCGAGGTTGGCGAGAAACTTCTCGAACCAGAGCTCCAGGTTGAGGCCGTTGCGCAGGATGAGGTCGGCGTCCCGGGCACGCAGCAGGTCGTGCGGTGTCGGCTGGTAGTTGTGAATCTCGGCGCCCGGCTTGGTGATGCTTTCGACATCAGCAACATCTCCCGCAACATTGCGAGCCATGTCGGCAATGACCGTAAAGGTCGTGACGACCTTCACCTTGTCCTCGGCAACGGCAGATGCCGTGGGCGCGATGACCATTGCTGCGAGGAAGAGACCGCGAAAAAGAAACCGGGATGCCGTCATGTCGATAGTCAACCTCTTTTGCAATTAAGTTGCAATAACAATATTTACGCGAGATCCTGCTGTCAACGCTAATGAAAATCATTCGCATAATGGCCGGAACTGCAGGGAGAACGACAGCTCGCATCTGAAGGTTCCGTTTAAAACTTCCTCAACGACCTTGAGGCACTGTCACTCCCGCCGTCCCTTGAGTGTTGCGTAGTGAGGTTGGAATGCCGGAGCTTTGCGGATGAAATCGATCGTGTCCCGCATCCCGCGAAAGCTCCTCCTGATCCTTGCAGGGGTGACCGTCCTCGGCGGCGGCAGCGGCGCGGCGGCCGTCTACATCGGTGCCGACAGGCTGCTTGGGCCCTCCTATGGGGATCTCAACGGGCTCTCCTGCACGACGATCGAGACGGTGAGGATCAAGAAGGCCGACCGCCACTGGATCCGCAAGTATGTCATCACCGACAAGCCGGGCGATGGAATTGCCAGGCTGAAGACGGCCCTGCGGGTGGCGCGCTCTGTCCAGCAGGCCGAACATTCCGATCTCGTTCAGGTCACGGTGCTGGATCCTGCGGGCCCTGCCGATCGCTCAAGAATGCGCGGGCGTGCAATTGGGGCACAAGTCGTCTATGTCCCGGATACGAGCAGGCTGCCTGCGGGCAGCCGCGACCAGGCCATCAGCGCGTATTACGTCGACGGCAGCGCCAGCGCCACCGGCGAGTTCTGGGGGCTCAGGATCGACCTGCCGCTGGAGGACGCGCAAGCCATGTCCGCCTCTCTTACGGACGATGCCGATTGCGTCGATCCGGTGATCGAGGGCGGCGACGGCCACGGCACGGCTGCCGATCACGGGAAGACGAAGGAACAGGAAGAGGCCGCCGGTCACGGCGAGACCCCTGACGCCGGTCATGGGGGCGCCGACGAAGCGCATGGCTCAGAAACGCCTGCCGTGGAGCATGGCAAGGATGACGGCCAGGGTCTCGTCGCGTCCCTGATGGGAATGGTCGGTCTCGGTAGTGAGGAATTACCTGTCGGGACACAGAGCGATGACCACGCCAGCGAGGCTGCGCCTGCCTCCAAAGGTTGGCTCGATTCAATCAAGGGCATGGCTGGTTTCGGCACGGATGCCGAGCATTCGGAGCAGGTAGCGCCGGCACATGAGGCCGAGCATCCAGCCAAGGATGTAACGGAGACGGGCGCCGGACCCGCTGAACATGGCGCGGAACAGGCGGTCGTGCCAGTGCCGCATGATAGCGCGGAGACGCCGGTCAACGCGGCTGGGGATGATCACGGCGCAGCCTGGCTCGCCAAGCTGCGGGCCCAGCCGATCACTTCAGAAGCAGCAAACCACCAAGAGCCAGAAGGACAGGAGGCAGCGGCGGCGCCTGCCGCCGAGGCGTCGCATGCGCCTGTGGTGGCGGAGGACGACGATCCGGAAAAGCATCGCAGGAAGCCGAAGCCGCAAGAAACCCATTGAGGTAGTCGGATAGCAGGCATCAAAAAAGGCGGCTCGAAGCCGCCTTTTCATGAGATCAGTTCGTCCGGCTCCGTTGAGCGGGGAAGAGGATCACGTCTCGGATCGACGGAGCATCCGTCAGCAGCATGATGAGACGGTCGACTCCGATACCGAGGCCGCCCGCCGGAGGCATGCCCTGATCGATGGCGTCGAGGAACTCGTCGTCCAGTTGCTTGTCCTTCTCGCCGCGCGCATGCGCCTGCTCGAGCTGCTCGACCATGCGGGCACGCTGTTCCTCGGGATCGTTCAGTTCCGAGAAGGCGTTGCCGATCTCCCAGGTGTTGCAATAGGTCTCGAAGCGCTCGACCAGGCGCGGCTCACCCGGCACTTCCTTGGCGAAGGGCGAGATGTCCTTCGGGAAATGGGTGACGTGGGCCGGCTGGATCAGCGTCGCCTCTACCTTCTCCTCGAAGATGAAGGCAAGGCATTCGCCCCAGGTCCAGTCCTTCTCAACCTCGAAGCCGGCGGCCTTGGTGGCAGCGCGTGCCTCCTCGTCCGTCTTGATCGCCAGGAAGTCGATGCCGGTGGCCTCCTTGACGGCGTCCGGCATAGGCACGCGGCGGAACGGTCCCTTGAAGGAAAGCTCCCTGTCTCCGTACTTGAATTCCGTGGAGCCATGGATGGTCATTGCAAGCCGCGCGAAGAGGCGCTCGACGAGGTCCATCATGTCCTCGTAATCGGCATAGGCCCAATAGCACTCCATCATGGTGAACTCCGGGTTGTGCCGCGTGGACACGCCTTCATTGCGGAAGTTCCGGTTTACCTCGAAGACCTTGTCGGACAGGCCGGAGACCAGCGTGCGCTTGAGGAACAGTTCCGGCGCGATGCGCAGGTACATGTCGAGCTTCAGCGTGTTGTGGTGAGTCTTGAAGGGTTCGGCCGTCGCGCCGCCGTAGATCGACTGGAGCATCGGCGTCTCGACTTCCATGAAGCCGTCGTCTTCCATGAAGCGGCGAATGCCGGACAGGATCCGGCTACGCTGCTGGAAGCGAAGCTTGGACTCCTCGTTCGACAGGATGTCGAGGTGGCGCTTGCGGTAGCGCATCTCGATGTCGGCGAGACCATGATACTTCTCCGGCATGGGCAGGAGAGACTTGGTCAGCATGGTGATCTCTTGCGCGTTGATCGTCAGTTCACCGCGCTTGGTGCGGCGGACGACGCCGGTGACGCCGATGATGTCGCCGAGGTCGATCATCGGCAGCATGTCGCGAGCCTCCTCGGGCGTCGTATCCTTGTGGCTGAAGATCTGGATCTTGCCGGAAGCGTCGCGCAGGTCGATGAACATGCCGGAATTGCGCATGGAGTAGACGCGGCCGGCCACAGTCACGACGTCCTGCGTCTCAACGTCGGCCTCGAGGTTCTCGTATTTCTCCGCCAAATCCGCGTTGGTCATGGTCCGGTGGAAATGCGCCGGGTAGACGTCGCCGATCTTCTCGCGCAACAGCTTCAGCTTCTGCGCGCGGACTTCCGTGGCGTCGGAGGAGAGGGCGGTTTCGTTCTTGGTATCGGCCATTCTGCGGGACCTTCCTTCTTTACTGGGCGCCGACCATGGAAGCCACCACGGTGGCCGCGATCTTCAGGCGCTGGCGCACGACCGAACGGCCAAGGAGCGCCATGGAATCGAAGAGCGGCAGAGAGCGCGACGAGCCCGACATGGCAACAAAGAGCGGCGGCGTGACGACGCGCAGTTTCTTGCCCAGCTTGTCGGCAACATTGCGCAGTTCCTGGTCGATCGTCTCGACATTCCATTCGAGGATCTTCTCGAGATCCGCCTGGACCGTATTGATGATCTCCAGCGTCTCCGCCGGGCTGGTCTTCAGCCCCGAGAAGGATGCGGGCGCCAGGCCGACGTCGTTGGCGAGCAGGAAGCCAGCCAGGTTCGGCAGTTCGCCGAGCTTGGAGATGCGGCTCTGCGAGAGCTTCAGACCTTCGGTCAGCCGCTCGTTCTCCGATGCCCAGTGAAGGGTGCGGGAGATGAACTCCTCCGGCGTCAGCTTCTCGCGGATCCAGCGACCGTTCAGCCAATCGAGCTTCTGGATGTCGAAGATGGCGCCGGCCTTGGAGAGGTTGTCCGGATCGAACTTCTCGATCAGTTCCTCCATGGACAGCAGTTCCTCGCCCTCGGCGATCTGGATGAAGAACAGGCCGAGGAAGTTCATCAACGCTTCCGGAAGGTAACCGAGCGCCGAATAGTAGGAGATCGAGGTCGGGTTCTTGCGCTTCGACAGCTTCGACTTGTCGGCGTTGCGCATCAGCGACAGGTGCATCCATACGGGCTCCTCCCAGCCGAAATAGCGGTAGAGCAGGATGTGCTTTGGAACCGACGCCAGCCATTCCTCGCCGCGCGCCACATGGGTGATCTTCATCAGATGGTCATCGATGACGTTTGCCATATGGTAGGTCGGCATGCCGTCAGCCTTGATCAGCACCTGCATGTCGACCGAGTCCCACGGGATCGAAACATCGCCGTAGACGCCGTCGGTGAAGTCGCAGGAACCCTCGGTCGGGATCTTCATGCGGATGACGGAAGCTTCGCCGGCTTCTATGCGGGCGGTGACTTCCTCGGCCTTCAGGTTGAGGCAGAGCCCGTCATACTTCGGCGGCTTGCCGGCGGCGCGCTGCGCCTCGCGCATCTGCTCAAGCCGTTCGGGGGTGCAGAAGCAGCGGAAGGCGTGACCCTTGTCGAGCAGTTTCTGCCCATAAGGCTGGTACATCGCCTTACGTTCGGACTGGCGGTAGGGGCCGTAGGGGCCCCCTACATCCGGACCTTCCGACCAGGTGAGGCCCGTCCACTTCAACGCGTCCAGGACCTTCTGCTCGAATTCCAGCGTAGAGCGCGTCGCATCGGTGTCCTCGATGCGCAGGATGAACTCGCCGCCGTGCTTCTTTGCAAAGAGATAGTTGAAGAGGGCGATGTAGGCGGTGCCGACATGGGGCTCGCCGGTCGGCGAGGGTGCGATGCGGACGCGGGGACCGGAAGTGCTCATGGATAATGCTCGATTTGGCGCCGGATGCGGCGCGGACCTGCGTGTCTCGGGATTGCTGGGCCTTAGCGCATATTCGGACCCGAGCGTCAAGACACTAAGGCCGTTGGGCGCCGAGCCACGCAAGGTCGCCCCCGGGGCTCCACCGGCAGTATCGAGATTGTTCCTGTTCGTGAGGAAACCGACCGTGCCCACAGCAGCGAGGCCGGTCGGTGAGGGATCAGCGGCTATCGCGGCGTGCCTGGCCCTGCTTGACGAATTGCGAGACGCGGCCAACCTCCATCGGGTCTGCGAGGTCCTGGGCCTTCCGGTTTGGTACCGCCCGCATGCCTTCGTTGGCGGTCCGCCCGGCCGACGGATGGTGCTGGCGCATGCTGGCGCGGCGCATCTCCAACGCCTTTTCGGCGTTCTTCTTCAGCGTTTCCCTGGCTGCGAAACGACGCCGCCGCGCAGCTTCCTTGTTGGCTCTCTGAACCGCCGACGATAGCAGCGAGAGCTTTTCGCGCGTGCCTGCGTCATCGGCTGCAGGGCGAGCTCCTGCCGGAGCGGATTTCCCGCGCATCTCGCGTCGTTGCCGCTTGGCGATGTCTCGAGCCCGGTCGCGTCGGCTGCGAAGATTGCTCTTCAGGCGGGCAAGGTCCTCGTCAGACATATCGCCGAGGTTCGGATAGCGTGACGCTGCCACCAGTTCGCGCTCGCCCTCGTCCAGCAGCCGGTCGATCTGAGCTTTCTGGGCCATCTGGTAATTCTCCTTTCAGTTTACCGAGGAGAACTGACTGTGATGGGCGACCGTTCCGCCACGTTCAAGTGAACCATTGTTGATATGCGGGCGACGTCCTTGTTCCACAACGCTCGAAGGCGCGCGACGTCGATGCGTACGCCCTCGTTTCCAAGCTAGCTTACCGGCCAGATCCAGAGCAGCACCGGAACGCTGACGATCACGATGATGATGGATAGCGGAAAGCCAAGCCGCGGATAGTCGCTGAACTTGTAACCCCCCGGACCCATGACCAGCGTATTGCACTGGTGTCCGACTGGCGTCAGGAAGTCACAGCCGGCCCCAATCGCTACGGCCATCAGGAATGCTTCAGGCTTGTATTGCAGGGCGGTCGCGAAACTGGCCGCGATTGGCCCCATGACCAGCACCGTGGCCGCATTGTTCAGGAAGGGCGTCACGCCCATCGCCGTCAACAGGATCATCATCAATGCCGCATAAGCGGGCATGCCGCCGGCAATCTGCCCCAGCCAGGCGGCGATCAGCTCACTCGCGCCGGATGTCCGCAAGGTGTCCGAAACGGGGATCAGCGCCGCCAGCATGACGAGGATCGGGCCGTCGACAGCCTTGTAGACATCGGTCAAGGGGATGGCGCGGAACACAGCCATGCCGAGGGCGGCTGCGAAGAAAGCGACCGCGACCGGCGCCCAGCCCACTGCCGTGGCAATCATTGCGGCAGCGAGAATGGCGAGCGGGATAAAGGCTCGCCGCTGCGTGCCCAGCATCACTTCCCGCTGGGCCAGCGGCAAAAGGGCGAAGTCCTGCATCACGCCGGGCAGTGCGTTGCGATTTCCCTGCAGCACGATCACGTCGCCTGCCATCAGCGTCAGATCTCTCAGGCGTTCGCTCAATCGCTGCCCGCGCCGGCTGACCGCCAGGAGGTTGACGCCGCGGGTATAGGAAAGGGCGAGTTCCCGGGCCGAAAGACCGGACAGCGGCGATTCCCGCGAGATGATGGCCTCGATAGAGACCAGGTCGTCACGCTGCTGGCCCTTGCCCTTCAGCGGCTTGCCGGACAGCTGAAGCTTGGCGCTGGATACGACGCGATCGATCGCTGCTGAGCGACCTTCCAGGATCAGCGTGTCGAACTCGCGGAGCGCCAAGTCGGGGAACGGCGACATGCGCGTCGTGCCGCGGAGGACAGCGGTCGCCAGTACCTCGCCATCGCCCAGCTTCAGCAGTTCGCTCAACGGCCTGCCCGCAATCGGGGACTGGGCCGGGACCGTTGCCTCGGACGTATAATTGGCAATCTCAACTGCATCCTCGATGGAACTGTTCTGCTTGGTGCGGGACGGTACCAGCCAATGGAAGAACATGAGGAAGGTCACGCCCACCAGCGTCAGGATCACCCCGACCGGGGTGAAGTCGAACATCGTGAACGGGGTGCCGGTGAGGTCGGCGCGGAGCTGCGAGACGACGATGTTAGGCGAGGTGCCGATTTGCGTCATCAGGCCGCCGAGCAGCGCCGAGAAGGCCATCGGCATCAGGTACTTCGAGGGAGAAACGCCCGATCGCCGGGAAAACTGGAACGCGACCGGCATCATGATGGCCAGCGCACCGATGTTTTTGATGAAGGCGGACATCACGGCGACTACGATCATCAGCAGCGCCAGCTGAGCCCGTACCGAGCTCAGGTTCGGGAAGAACTTCTTAATGGCGATATCGACTATGCCGGAGCGAGCGACCGCCGCACTCACCACCAGCGCGCTGCCGACGATGATGACGATGTCGTCGGAAAATCCGGAGAAGGCCTCCTCTATGGGGACGATTCCCACCGCCACTGCGGCAACGAGGGCGCAGCAGGCGACGATGTCATAGCGGAATCTGTCCCAGATGAAGACGGCCATCATCACGCCGATGACGGTGAAGGCGAGGATCTGATCAGTCGACATATGGCCCCGGAAATAAGGTGAAGTGCGTCGTCTGGAAGAGACGCCGCACCGCGAGGTATCCATAACACCGGGAGTACCAGAAGGTATCCCCGGACATGAAAATAAAAATGGCCCGGACTAAGCCGGGCCAAGAGATACAGTCAGTGGAGTGTCGTTTCCGCCTTCTTCCGCCGCCGCGCATTGCGGGCAAACATATTGAGAACCTCCACGAGCGCCGAAAAGGCCATTGCCGCGTAGATGTATCCCTTAGGCACATGGAAGCCCATGCCCTCGGCAATCAACGTGGTGCCGATCATCAGCAGGAAGCCGAGCGCCAGCATGACGATCGTCGGGTTTTTCTCGATGAAGTTCGCCAGGGGCGTGGCGGCGATCAGCATGACCGTTACCGCCGCAATGACTGCGATGATCATGATCGGCAGGTGAGGCGTCATTCCCACCGCGGTGATGATGCTGTCCACCGAGAAGACCAGGTCGAGAAGAAGGATCTGGGTGATGGCGGAGCCGAAGGTGATCGTCGCAGCGCCCCCTACCATGTCCTCCTTGTGATCCACCGGGTCCACCGAATGGTGGATTTCCCGTGTCGCTTTCCAGACGAGGAAGAGGCCGCCGGCGATGAGGATCAGGTCCTTCCAGGAGAAGGGGTGGCCGAAGGCTTCGAAAAGAGGGTTGGTCAGCTGGACGATCCAGGCGACGGTGCCCAGAAGCGCAAGCCGCATCACCAGCGCAAGACCGATACCGATCTTGCGCGCCTTTTCGCGGTTCTCCTGGGGCAACTTGTTGGTCAGGATAGAAATGAAGATGAGGTTGTCGATGCCGAGCACGACTTCCATGACGACAAGCGTCACTAGAGCGACCCAAGCTGTCGGGTCCTGAATTAGCCCCATTATATCCTGCACGTTAAGCCCCTTGAATCGGCGTGAATTTCCTCTGCGATTTAAGCTGTCGGGGCGCAAAGGCAAGAGGAGCAGCGGCAGGTGATGCCGCTGTTCTCTCAAACCTTGCCGGCGATGGAGCCCGATCGGCCATAGGTCGCCATGAACATGCGGATCGCGCTCCTGACCGTCCGATCGAGGTCGGCTACCGGCGGAACATCGTCCAGATCGCCGAATAGGCGCAACTTGAAGAAGGTGCCGCTGGCAAGTTCGATGAACTGGCGAGCCGCAAGATCGGTATCCTCCACGTCCAGATTGCGCAGCGCCACGTGGCGCTTGATAAAGTCCTCCAGGACCGTTCGGACATTCGCCGGGGAGTGGAAGAAGCGGCTGCACAGCTTCGGCATTCGCGTCGTCACCCCGATCAGGGTCCGCATCGCATTGATGGTCTGTGGCGCGGTGATGTGGGTCGCAAACTGAATGCCGAAGCGGTAGAGGCCGTCCTCCACTTCCTCGCTGCCGGCCAGGATATCCTTCAGCATGAGCGTGATGCGCTGGCGTTCCTGCTCGATGATTGCGCCGAAGAGGTCTTCCTTGTTCTCGAAGTAGACATAGATCGTCCCCTTCGAGACGCCGGCCTCGCGGGTGATGTCGTTCATGCTTGCGGCGTCAAAGCCCAGCCTCATGAACACACGCTTTGCGCCTTCGATAATCTGCCCACGCTTGGCTGGGTCAGCGCCCGCAGCGAAGCGGCCCTGCTGGTGGGGAATTGAACAGCGCTCGTCGGTTTTTTCCTCGGTCATCTCAGTTCTTCTTAACTTTCCGAACCAATCGGTTCGATTTGACCTTGATATGCGCAGCGACACGATCTATGTCAAGCACACTGAACCGATCGGTTCGATCAGCCGGCGCAACAATGGTAACTTTCATGACCGCATCCTCCTCTGCAAGTGCACTTCGTGCCGTAGCGACAGACGGCGAAGCCGAACAAGGCAAGGCGGGCGACGCGCCATCGGCGCCGCCGGCAGCCGAGCAGGTACACGCTCCGGAAAAGAAGAAGCGCCGTAGCCCGGTCCTTCCCCTGATCCTTGCGGCATTGCTGGCCGGAGCTGGCTGGTATGGTTATGGCTGGTGGACGGACGGTCGCTTCCTGATCTCGACGGACGACGCCTATATTGAAGCGGACATCGCAATCGTCTCGCCCAAGGTCGCCGGCTACGTCGAAAAGGTGAATGTGGTCGAGAACCAGCAGGTGAAAGCAGGCGATCCGCTCGTGACGCTCGATGGGCGGGATTACCAGATCGCACTGGAGCGGGCGACCAACGCGATCGAAAGCGCCAGGCTCGCCGTCAAGCGGATCGACGCACAGATCGTCGGCGCAGAGGCGGCGTTGAGGCAGGCGGGGGCGCAGCGCGGCGCCCTGGAAGCAGCATTGCGCGGCGCGGAGATCACCGAGCGCCGCGCGGGCGAACTGGCGTCGAAGTCGATTGGTACGGCGGCGGACCTCGACAATGCGCGGGTGGCTCTCGACCAGGCACGCGCCAATCTGGTCGCCGGTGAAGCCAGCGTCGCCTCTGCAGAGGCCAATATCGGGCTCCTGCGGGCGCAACGCGACGAAGCCCTGAACAGCATCCGTGCACAGGAACTGGCGCGCGACCAGGCCCAACGCGATCTCGACTTTACGGTGCTGAAAGCGCCCTATGACGGCGTGATCGGCAATCTCGCGGTCCAGACCGGCGATCTCGTATCGGCCGGGAAGAGGCTGGCGGCTCTTGTCCCGCTCACCGAACTTTATGTCGAGGCGAATTTCAAGGAAACTCAGATCGGCAATCTCGAACCCGGCTCCAAGGTGCGCGTCCATGTGGATGCCTACGAGGAGCATGATCTGGTCGGGACGGTCACCTCGCTTGCTCCGGCATCCGGCTCGGTCTTCTCCATGCTACCGGCGGAAAACGCCACGGGCAACTTCACGAAGGTGGTGCAGCGGGTGCCGGTTCGCATCGCACTTCCGGAGGAGGCGCTGGCGCAAGGGCGCCTGCGGGCAGGCCTGAGCGTCGTGGTCGATGTCGACACCCGCACCGCCCCTTCGGGCGATGCCTTGGCTGCTGCCGACTAACGGCAGACCACTCGAGCCTCTTCAAGGAGAACGGCCATGGCAACAGCGGCCGCAACGGCAGGTGCCATTCCTGCCGATCAGCCCATGGACAAGCGCAAGCTCATCGCCTTCTTCGCGATGGTCTTCGGCATGTTCATGTCGATCCTCGACATTCAGATCGTCTCCGCGTCGCTCGCCGAGATTCAGGCCGGCCTCGGGGCGGGGTCCGACGAGGTCGCTTGGGTGCAGACCTCCTACCTGATCGCGGAAGTGATCATGATACCGCTGTCCGGCACGCTGGCGCGGATCCTCTCGACGCGCGTCCTGTTCAGCATCTGCGCAGCCGGCTTCACGATCGCCAGCGGCCTGTGTGCGACCGCAACCAGCATCGACCAGATGATTATCTACCGCGCGATCCAGGGGTTCATCGGCGGCGGTATGATCCCGTCGGTCTTCGCGGCTGCGTTTACGATCTTCCCGCCCTCCAAGCGGGCGATCGTCTCGCCTATCATCGGTCTGGTGGCGACGCTGGCGCCGACCATCGGTCCAACGGTCGGCGGCTATCTCAGCCATGCCTTCTCCTGGCACTGGCTCTTCCTCGTCAACATCATCCCGGGCATTCTGGTGACGGCCGTTGCCTGGAGCATGATCGATTTCGACGAGCCGCAGAAAAGCCTGTGGAAGAAGTTCGACTGGTGGGGCCTGCTTTCGATGGCCTTGTTTCTGGGTTCGCTCGAATACGTGCTGGAAGAGGGCAACAACAAGGACTGGTTCAACGACGAGCATATCCTCGTCGGTTCACTGGTGATGGTTGCCGGGGCGGTCGTCTTCTTCTGGCGCGCCTTCAGGGTCGATTTTCCCGTCGTCGATCTGAAGGCCTTCGCCAATCGCAACTTCGCATTCGGCTCGCTGTTTTCCTTCGTCATGGGCATCGGGCTCTACGGCCTGACCTATCTCTATCCCCTCTATCTCGGCCGCATCCGGGGCTATGACTCGCTGATGATCGGCGAGACGATGTTCGTTTCCGGTCTGGCCATGTTCTTCACCGCGCCGGTTGCCGGTATGCTGTCCAACCGGCTCGATCCACGGGTCATGATGGCAATCGGCTTCTTCGGCTTTGCGCTCGGCACCTACATGATGACCGGGCTGACCGGCGACTGGGACTTCTACGAACTCCTCATCCCGCAGATCCTGCGTGGCTGCTCGATGATGCTGTGCATGGTGCCGATCAACAACATTGCCCTGGGCACCCTTCCGCCGGCACGTATCGGCAACGCCTCTGGCCTGTTCAACCTCACCCGCAATCTCGGCGGCGCGGTCGGCCTCGCCATCATCAATACGATGCTCACCCAACGCTCAGACGAGCATTACGCGCGGCTTTCGGAACATCTGAGCTACACCAATCCTGAAGCGATCGACTGGCTCGGCAGCGTTGGGGCGAACTATGACAGCTTCGGGCTCGATGGTGCTGCTGTTGCGCTGCAGAAGCTGTCGGGCCTGGTCACGCAGCAATCCTGGCTGTTGTCGTTCATCGACGTGTTCACCGCGCTGACAGCGCTGTTCGCAAGCCTGATTCTGCTGGTCATGCTGATCGCCAAGCCGTCCGGCCAGGCGGGTGGTGGCGCCGGACACTAGCGGCGTCCTGCAGGTCGGCGAACCTCCCAAATTGCCGCAGGCTGCCGGTCTGGAACATTTCTGATTTACGTACCTCAAGAATTCCGCTACCACGAAAGCGGGAGGACGTATGAAGCCGACGGTCCATGACATTGCGCGCATCGCGGGCGTCAGCCTTGCCACGGTCGATCGTGTCCTGAACGGCCGGCCGGGGGTGCGGGGTGTCACGCGCGAGAAGGTGGAGAAGGCGATCGCATCGCTCGGCTATGTTCGTGATCTCGCCGCGGCCAACCTCGCCAAGGGCAGGACATATCGCTTCACCTTCATCCTGCCGTCGAACGACAATTCCTTCATGATCGGCCTGGGGCGGGAGGTCGAGGCGGCAATGCAGCGCTCGTCGGTGGAGCGCACGCGCATCGAGATCCTCCGGGTTCCCGCGTTCGATGCCCCGGCGCTTGTTGCGGCGCTCGAGGCGGTCGGTTCCGCCCCGCCTGACGGGGTGGCTCTCGTCGCCATCGACGAGCCGGGCGTGCGGGCGGCGGTGGAGAAGCTTGCGGAGGCCGGTATCGCAGTCGTAACGCTCGTTTCCGACCTCAGCGGCTCCGCCCGCCACCATTATGCAGGCATCGACAACATCGCGGCAGGACGCACCGCGGCCAATCTCATGGGGCGCTTCCTCAGCAAGGTCGATGGCCGAGTCGGCGTCCTCGCCGGTTCGATGATGGTCCGCGACCACCGCGAGCGGCTCGAAGGCTTCCTTTCCGTCCTGTCGGAAGATTTTCCGCAGGTGGCGATCCTGCCTGTGATGGAAGCACGCGACGATGCGGCCGCTGCAGAGGCGCTGGTGCGTGAGGCGCTTCGCCGTCACGTTGGGCTGAACGGCATCTACAGCCTGGGGGCCGGCAATCGTGGCCTCATCCGCGCGCTTCGCGAGGTGGCACCGGAGAAGCGGCCGGTGGTGATCGCCCATGAACTGACCCACTCGACCCGTGAGGCGCTTCTCGACGGCATGATCGACGCGGTTCTCAACCAGGATGCAGGCCATGAGGTGCGTAGCGCCATTCGCGTGCTGAAGGCGAAGGCCGACGGCTTGCCGGTGCTCGCCGCCCAAGAGCGGATCCGCATAGACATTTTCCTCAAGGACAACCTGCCCTGAGGCGGAAGGAAGGAAACAGCATGTATCTCGGTCTCGATCTCGGAACGTCAGGCGTCAAGGCGATGCTGATCGACGGCGATCAGCGCATCATCGGTTCGGCCAGCGGAGCGCTCGACGTTTCGCGTCCGCACCCAGGCTGGTCGGAGCAGGATCCGGCACACTGGATACGCGCGACGGAAGAGGCGGTTGCCGGCTTGAAGGCGAAGTTCCCGAAGGAGCTTGCGGCGGTGAAGGGCATCGGGCTTTCCGGCCAGATGCATGGGGCAACCCTGCTCGACGCAGACAACAAGGTTCTGCGGCCCTGCATCCTCTGGAACGATACGCGCTCCTACGAGGAGGCTGCGAAACTGGATGCCGATCCGCGCTTCCGCAGGGTAACGGGTAACATCGTCTTCCCCGGCTTCACGGCACCCAAGCTTGCCTGGGTGAAGAACAACGAGCCCGAGACATTTGCGAAGGTTGCGAAGGTGCTGTTGCCGAAGGACTATCTTCGCCTGTGGCTGACGGGCGAGCATATTTCCGAGATGTCGGATTCGGCCGGAACCTCCTGGCTCGACACCGGCGCGCGCAAATGGTCCGCTGAACTGCTGGCTGCGACGGATCTCTCCGAGGATCACATGCCCTCGCTCGTCGAGGGAACGGAGCCGGGTGGAAGCCTGCGCAGCGAACTGGCCTCGCGGTGGGGCATGGGTCATGGCGTCGTCGTGGCCGGCGGGGCAGGGGACAATGCCGCCTCTGCCTGCGGCATGGGAACCGTTGCGGAAGGTCAAGCCTTCGTCTCGCTCGGCACGTCCGGCGTGCTCTTCGCCGCCAACGGCTCCTACTTGCCGAAGCCGGAAAGTGCGGTGCATGCCTTCTGCCACGCGCTGCCGAACACCTGGCACCAGATGGGCGTCATCCTTTCTGCCACCGATGCACTGAACTGGCATTCGCATGTCACGGGCAAGAGTGCCGCCGAGCTAACCTCGGAGCTTGGCGAGACGCTGAAGGCGCCGACCGGCGTAACCTTCCTGCCCTACCTGTCCGGAGAGCGTACACCGCACAATGACGCGCAGATCCGCGGCGCCTTTATCGGCCTCGGTCACGAATCGGAGCGTGCCGTGCTGACGCAGGCGGTGATCGAAGGCGTGACCTTCGCCATCCGTGACAACCTTGAGGCGCTGAAATCCGCCGGTACCTCGATCTCCCGCGTTACCGCGATCGGCGGCGGCTCGCGCTCGCGCTACTGGCTCGCCTCCATCGCCACGTCCCTTGGCGTTCCCGTCGACATCCCCGCAGATGGCGACTTCGGTGCTGCCTTCGGCGCGGCCCGGCTTGGCCTTATCGCTGCAACGGGCGCCGACCCCATCGCGGTCTGCCAGCCGCCCAGGACGGCTGAGACGGTTGATCCCCTCTCGTCGCTCACGCAGGCCTACGAGGCCGCCTACGCACGTTACCGCGCCGCCTATCCGGCGATCCGCTCCCTCACGCACTAAGACAGATCAGGCTCCCAGGAGGAACACATGAGCACAGGCTTTTTTGGAGACATCCAGAAGATCAAGTATGAAGGCCCCGACAGCACCAACCCGCTGGCCTTCCGCCACTACAATCCGGACGAGATCGTTGACGGCAAGCGGATGGAGGACCATCTGCGGTTTGCCGTCGCGTACTGGCACACCTTCACATGGCCGGGGGGGGATCCCTTCGGCGGCCAGACCTTCCAGCGCCCCTGGTTCAAGGACACCATGCAGGCGGCGAAGATGAAGGCGGATGTCGCCTTCGAATTCTACCAGCTGCTCGGCGCCCCCTTCTACTGCTTCCACGATGCGGATGTGCGTCCGGAAGGCAACTCCTTTGCCGAGAACACGAAGAACCTCAACGAGATCGTCGACTATTTCGAGAAGAAGCAGGCCGAGACGGGCGTGAAGCTCCTCTGGGGGACGGCGAACCTCTTCTCGCATCGTCGTTTCATGGGCGGCGCCTCTACCAATCCGGATCCGGACGTCTTCGCCTTCTCTGCGGCGACAGTGAAGACATGCATGGACGCAACCAAGCGCCTCGGCGGCGTGAACTATGTCCTTTGGGGTGGCCGCGAAGGCTACGAAACCTTGCTCAACACCGACCTTTCGCGCGAGCTCGACCAGATGGGCCGCTTCCTCAACCTCGTGGTCGAATACAAATACAAGATCGGCTTCGGGGGCACGATCCTGATCGAGCCAAAGCCGCAGGAGCCGACCAAACACCAGTACGACTACGATGTCGCGACCGTTTACGCCTTCCTGCAGAAGCATGGGCTGGAGAAGGAAGTGAAGGTCAACATCGAGCAGGGCCACGCCATCCTCGCCGGCCATTCCTTCGAGCACGAGATTGCCATGGCGAACGCCTTCGGCATCTTCGGCTCGATCGACATGAACCGCAACGACTACCAGTCGGGCTGGGACACCGACCAGTTCCCCAACAACGTGCCGGAAATGGCGCTCGCCTATTATCACATCCTGCAGGGGGGTGGCTTCCGCAACGGCGGCACCAACTTCGACGCCAAGCTGCGCCGCCAGTCGCTTGATCCGCAGGATCTGCTCATCGGCCATATCGGCGGCATGGATTGCTGCGCCCGTGGCCTGAAGGCAGCAGCCCGGATGATCGAAGACGGCGCGCTGTCGAAGCCGCTCGAGGAGCGCTATTCCGGCTGGGAAAGCCCCGAGGCACAGAAGATGCTGCGTGGCGAATACAAGCTCGACGACATCGCAGCGATGGTGGAGCGGGAAAACATCAATCCGGAGCCACGTTCAGGCCGCCAGGAATACCTGGAGAACGTCGTCAACCGCTACGTTTAAGCCTAGAAGGGGGCCGCGAAAGCGGCCCCCACTACTTGTTCAGACGGCTGCGGCGATGCGGTCCAGTTCCGCCACGACCTCCGGTGACAGCTGGAGTTCGGCGGCCGCAAGGTTCTCCTGCAGGTGCGCGACCGACGACGTGCCAGGGATCAGCAGGATGTTCGGCGAGCGCTGCAGAAGCCAGGCGAGCGCAACCTGCATGGGAGTTGCCCGAAGTCGGGCCGCGACCTCATTGAGGGTCGCAGACTGCAGTGGGGAAAAGCCGCCGAGTGGGAAGAACGGCACGTAGGCGATGCCTTCGTCAGCCAACATATCGATCATGGCATCATCCGTCCGGTTGGCGATGTTGTACATGTTCTGCACGCAGACGATGTCGCAGATCTTGCGGCTGTCAGTTACTTGCCTGGCAGTCACGTTGGAAAGCCCGATGTGGCGGATGAGGCCCTGCTGCTGGAGCTCAGCCAGCACAGTGACCTGTTCCTCGATCGAGCCTTCTGCGGGTCCATAGATATCGAGCATCGAGCGGAAGTTCACGGCGTCGATGACCTCCAGCCCCAGGTTGCGCAGGTTGTCATGAACGGCCGATCTGAGTTCCTCTCGTGACATTGCCGGAAGCCATTCCGCATTCGGCCCACGCCTGGCGGACACTTTCGTGACAATCGTCAGCCCGTCCGGATAGGGATGAAGGGCGTCGCGGATGATCTGATTGGTGATGTGCGGGCCGTAGAAGTCGCTGGTGTCGATGTGGTCGACGCCTGCTTCGATGGCAGCGCGGAGCACGTCAATCGCTTGAGCGCGATCCTTGGGAGGTCCGAAGACGCCGGGACCTGCAAGTTGCATGGCGCCGTAGCCCAGTCGCTTCACCGTGCGGTCGCCCAGTTGGAAGGTGCCTGCGCTTGAAATGTTGACCATGATCTTTCTCCTTGAAGTGAGGCTGTGAATGACTGCGCCATGAGATACGCGCTGTTGTGCCTGACGATAATCCGATACAGTCAGTACGGGCTGTGCGGAGGAGCGAACAATGGCCGTGGAGTTTGGAGATCTTGCTGCCTTCGTGACGGTGGCAAGGGCGAAGGGATTCCGTGAAGGTGCCCGATTGAGCGGGACCAGTCCGTCAGGCTTGAGCGAGGCGGTGAGGCGGCTCGAGACTGAACTCGGCGTTCGGCTTCTCAACCGGACAACCCGCAGCGTCGTCCCAACCGAAGCCGGGCAGAGCCTGCTCGAGCGCCTTGCGCCAGCGCTGAGCGAAATGGAAGCCGCGCTCGATGCCGTGAACGGCTTTCGCGATCGACCGGTCGGTACGTTGCGGCTGAACGTTCCCGTGAGTGCGGCGAGGCTGGTCCTGCCGAGAATCGTGCCGGCCTTTCTTGCAGCCTATCCCGACATACGGCTGGAGGTGATGACGGATGAGAGTTTCGTCGATGTGCTGACGGTCGGTTGTGATGCTGGCATCCGCTACGGCGAGCGTCTGGAGCAGGACATGATCGCGGTGCCCATCGGCCCGCGGACGCAGACCTATGCCTTTGCTGCCGCTCCGGCTTATCTTGAACGGCATGGCCGTCCACAGCATCCTCGGGACCTGCTCGACCATTCCTGTCTTCGCCACCGCTTCCCGAGTGGCAACATGCCGAACTGGGAGTTCGAGCGGGACGGGGAATTGGTGGTCGTCGAACCCAAGGGTCCGCTCATCGTCCAGGCAGGAGGTGCGGTCGATCTCGCAGTTGACGCCGCAGTAGCCGGTATCGGTATCGTCGGGCTCTTCGAGGAGTGGTTGCGCCCGCAACTGGAGAGCGGAGCGCTGGAGCCGGTGCTCCAGCCTTGGTGGCAGGAATTTCCGGGGCCGTTCCTCTATTATCCGGGCCGGCGTCTGGTGCCAGCGCCGCTTCGGGCCTTCGTTGATTTCGTAAAGTCCCGCCCCTCCACGCCCTGACGTATCCGTCACTGCTGTTGACGAGAGCATTCTGCACGCAAAGCTGCTTTACGTACCTCAAAATCTTGGCTAGCCTGAAATCGGGAGGAAGTTCAGGTGCATCTAGTACTATCAGTATCTGCTGGCGCTGGTCGCGCGGGCGCGATCGCCATGACCTCCGGGCTGCGAGCTGCGGGTGATGCCCCATGACACCCCAACCCTCTTCCAACCGCCTGCCGATCCTGAAAGCGCAAAGCCTTTCCAAGGCCTTCGGGCCTGTCGAGGTTCTGCGCGACGTCAGCCTCACGGTACTGCCGGGTGAGGTGCATGCCATCATCGGAGAGAACGGCGCCGGCAAGTCGACATTGATGAAGATCCTCGCCGGCAACCATCAGCCGACGCGAGGCGATATCCTCATCGACGGGCAGCCGATACACCTGACCGGTCCGGTCGATGCGGAAAAACGTGGCATCGTTCTGGTGCACCAGGAAATCCTGCTGGCGCCGGATCTCACCGTTGCCCAGAATATCTATCTTGGCCGTGAGCTGCCGAAGGGCCTGACACTCGATGACCGCGCAATGAACGAGGGTGCTGCCAAAGGCCTTCGGGAGCTTGGCGCCGACATCGACCCGAAGGCCATCGTCGGCACCCTGTCGATCGCCCAGCGCCAGCTGGTCCAGATCGCCCGCGTGCTGCTCGTCCCGCACAGGATCGTCATCTTCGATGAACCCACCGCGTCGCTGACGCCGTTCGAGACGGAAGCGCTGCTGAAGGTCATCAAGGACATTCGCGCCAAGGGGGTTGGCGTACTCTACATCTCGCACCGCCTGCCGGAGGTGAAGGAGATCGCCGATCGCGTGACAGTGCTTCGCGATGGCCGGCTCGTTGGCACCCACCAGGCATCCGAACTCGAGCCTGCCGACATGGCGCGGCTGATGGTGGGGCGCGACGTCGCAAAGCTCTACCCCGACCGACAGTCGGGGGCCGCGCGTGAAACGGTGCTCGAGGTCGAGAACTTCGACGTGCCGGGCTATGCGAAGAACGCCAGCTTCCAGCTGCGCAAGGGAGAGATCCTGGGCTTTGCAGGTCTTGTCGGCGCCGGGCGCACGGAACTGATGGAAGGCCTCGTCGGCGTCAGGCGCGCGAGCGGAACCGTTCGCCACAACGGCGAGGCGGTTCATTTCCGGGATGCCAGCCAGAGCATGAAGGCAGGTATCGTCTACCTGTCGGAGGATCGCAAGGGCAAGGGCCTCTTGCTGCTGAAAGACCTCGCCACCAACCTGACGCTTGCCTCCATCCGCCGCTTCGTGCGCGCTCTCCAGATCGACCGGAAGAGGGAGGCCGAGGCGCTTGATGGGGCAATCCGCGAATTCGATATCCGCACCGGCCGCAAGGATCTGCTCGCAGGCCAGCTCTCGGGCGGCAACCAGCAGAAGCTGCTGATCGCGAAGATGATGATGCTCGATCCGTCGATCGTCATTATCGACGAGCCGACGCGCGGTATCGACATCGGCACGAAGCAGCAAATCTACAAGTTCATCGCCCGGCTGGCGGAAGAGGGACGGTCGATCATCGTCGTCTCCTCCGAGATGCCGGAGCTGATCGGCATCTGCGACCGCATCCTCGTCATGCGGTCAGGGCAGATCGTCGGCGAAGTCACGGGGAAACACATGAACGAGAATGAAATCGTGGTGCTTGCCACGGGCGTGAAGACCGGGGAGGCTGCCTGAGGCCATGACGACTGCCGCAACTGAAACGGCCAAGCCGAAGACCTCGCGCGACTGGGATCTGCGCGCTGTGGCGCCCTTCGTCGCGCTGGCCCTGCTGCTCGTGCTCGGGGCGCTGGCCAACGATAACTTCATCTCGGTCGCCAACCTGTCCAACGTTATCACCCGCAGCGCCTTCATCGCGATCATCGCCCTTGGCGCCACCTATGTGATCTCGTCCGGCGGTCTCGATCTTTCCGTCGGCGCCATGGTGGCTTTCGTTGCCAGCCTGATGATCATGTTCCTGAACTCGGGCGCAATCGCCGATCCCTTGCTGCTGCTCATTGCGGGGATGGCGCTCGCCGTCGCGATCGGTGCCGCCTGCGGCCTGTTCAACGGCCTCATTACCACGGTCGGCCAGATCGAGCCCTTCATCGCGACGCTCGGCACGATGGGCATCTATCGCGGCCTGACCACCTGGCTCAGCCAGGGCGGGGCGATCACGCTGCGTGACCGCGAGCTTCAGTCGCTCTACCGGCCGGTCTATTTCGGCGACGTGCTCGGGGTGCCTGTGCCGATCATCGTCATCTTCGTGACCGCAGCCATTGCCGCCTTCGTGCTCTACCGCACGCGCTACGGTCGGCACCTGATCGCGGTCGGTTCGAACGAGGACGTGGCTCGCTATTCCGGCATCTCCGTTAAGCGCGTGCGCACGATTGCCTATGTCGTGCAGGGGCTTTGCGTCGCCATCGCGGTGCTGCTCTACGTACCGCGCCTCGGTTCGACCTCTGCCACCACCGGTATCCTCTGGGAGTTGCAGGCGATCACGGCCGTCGTTGTCGGCGGCACCGCCTTGCGAGGCGGTGTCGGGCGTATCTGGGGTACGCTCTGTGGCGCCTTCATTCTGGAGATCGTCGGCAACATCATGCTGCTGTCGAACTTCGTCAGCGAATACCTCATCGGCGCCATTCAGGGCGCGATCATCATCATCGCCATGCTCGTGCAGCGCTCGCTGTCACGGCGGTCGTGAGAACCGGCCGGGCTCATGGGTCGCGCCCGGCCGAAATCAAAGACCCAAACTTGGGAGAGAGAATATGCGTAGAAGAACTTTCGGCATCGCCGTCGCGGCCCTTGCAGCGTCGGTTGCCATTGGTCCAAGCCTTGGCTGGGCGCAGGAGGAGAAGAAGGCAACCATCGGCGTGTCTATCCCGGCAGCCGATCACGGCTGGACCGCGGGCGTCGTATACCATGCCGAGCGCGTGGCAAAGCTCTTGATGGAAGAGCATCCGGGTCTCAACGTTATCGTCAAGACGTCGCCTGATCCGGCAAGCCAGGCAAATGCCGTGCAGGACCTCGCGGTCCAGGGCATTGATGCGCTGGTCATCCTGCCCACGGATCCGGATCCGCTCGTCAACGCCATCCAGCAGGTCAAGGATTCCGGCACCTTCGTCGCGCTCGTGGACCGCGCGCCTTCGAATAACGACAACTCGGTGCGCGACCTCTATGTGGCGGGCAACAACCCGGCGCTCGGCGAAGTGGCCGGCAAGTACATCGCCGAGACGACGCCGGACGCAGAAGTCGTCGTCATCCGCGGCCTGCCCATCCCGATCGACCAGCAGCGCCAGGACGGCTTCGACAAGGGCATCGAAGGGTCGAACGTCAAGGTGCTGGAGCGCCAGTACGGCAACTGGAACCGCGACGATGCCTTCCGCGTGATGCAGGACTACCTGACCAAGTATCCGAAGATCGACGTGGTCTGGGCGCAGGACGACGACATGGTCGTCGGTATCCTTGAAGCGATCGAGCAGTCCGGCCGCACGGACATCCAGTATGTCGTCGGTGGTGCCGGCTCCAAGGACATGGTCAAGCGCGTCATGGATGGCGACAAGATGGTGCCGGTCGACGTGCTCTATCCGCCGGCGATGATCGCAACCGCGATGCAGCTTACCGCCGACGGCCTGCTCGACCAGGTTCCGGTGAACGGCGAGTACATCCTCGATGCGACGCTCGTCACCAAGGACAATGCGGAGCAGTTCTACTTCCCGGATTCGCCGTTCTGATCAACCAGCGGCGCGCGCTTTCCATGGCGCGCGCCTTTTTCATGTCCGCCACACCGAGGGATCATCGAAGGAGCAAGCTCATGAAGACCATCAAGGGACCGGCCATTTTCCTCGGCCAGTTCGCTGGCCACGAGGCGCCGTTCAACTCCTGGGACGCGATCACCAAGTGGGCGGCCGAAAAGGGTTATGTCGGCGTGCAGGTGCCGACCTGGGCCGCCCAACTCATTGATCTGAAGAAGGCGGCTGAATCCAAGGATTACTGCGACGAATTCGCCGGCGTCGCCCGCCAGAACGGCATCGAGGTGACGGAACTTTCCACCCACCTTCAGGGCCAACTGGTTGCTGTCCACCCGGCCTATAACGAGGCCTTCGATGGCTTTGCCGCTCCGGAAGTCCGCGGCAATCCGAAGGCGCGGCAGGAATGGGCGGTTAACCAGGTCAAGATGGCTCTTTCGGCTTCCAAGCACCTCGGCATCAAGGCGCATGCGACCTTTTCCGGGGCGCTCGCCTGGCCCTTCATCTACCCCTGGCCGCAGCGCCCCGCCGGCCTTGTCGAAACCGCCTTCGATGAACTCGCCCGCCGCTGGACGCCGATCCTCGACCATGCCGACTCCTGCGGGGTCGACGTCTGCTACGAGATCCATCCGGGCGAGGACCTGCATGACGGCGTCACCTTCGAGATGTTCCTCGAGCGGGTGAAGAACCACCCGCGCGCCAACATGCTCTATGACCCGTCGCACTACGTGCTGCAGTGCCTGGACTACCTGGACAACATCGACATCTACAAGGACCGAATCAAGATGTTCCACGTCAAGGATGCCGAATTCAATCCGACCGGCCGACAGGGCGTCTATGGCGGTTACCAGGGCTGGGTACAGCGTGCCGGCCGCTTCCGTTCTCTGGGCGACGGCCAGGTGGATTTCGGCGCCGTCTTCTCCAAGCTCACCGCCAACGACTTCGACGGCTGGGCTGTGGTGGAGTGGGAATGCGCGCTGAAGAATTCCGAAGACGGTGCGCGTGAAGGTGCGGAGTTCGTCAAGGCGCACATCATCCGGGTAACGGAGAAGGCATTCGACGACTTTGCCGCCGGCGGCACGGACCAAGCCGCAAACCGCCGGATGCTAGGACTGTAAGGGAGAGAAGACGATGGCGATCGAAGGCAAGGACGAACAGGCACGTGAGCCGCGCATCCGGCTCGGCATGGTGGGCGGCGGTACAGGCGCCTTCATCGGCGCGGTTCACCGCATGGCGGCAAGGCTCGACGACCAGTTCGATCTGGTTGCCGGTGCTCTCTCCTCGACGCCGGAAAAGGCGATGCAGTCCGGGCGCGATCTCGGGCTCGATCCGGCCCGCACCTATGGCTCCTATAAGGAGATGGCGATCCGGGAGGCGCGGCTGAAGAACGGCATCGAGGCCGTGTCCATCGTGACGCCGAACCATGTGCACTATGAAGCCGCCAAGGAGTTCCTGCGCCGCGGCATCCATGTCATCTGCGACAAGCCGCTGACATCGAACCTGGTAGACGCAAAGAAACTGAAGAAGGTGGCGGACGAGAGCGACGCGCTGTTCATCCTGACCCATAACTACACCGGCTATCCGATGGTGCGGCAGGCGCGCGAGATGGTACAGAACGGCGACCTCGGCGCGCTCCGCGTCGTGCAGGTGGAGTATCCGCAGGACTGGCTGACGGAAGCGGTCGAGCAGACGGGTGCCAAGCAGGCGGTCTGGCGCACCGACCCCGCCCAGTCGGGCGCCGGCGGCTCCACCGGCGACATCGGCACGCATGCCTATAACCTTGCCTGCTTCGTAACCGGCCTCACGCTCGAGAGCCTCGCAGCCGATCTCGACAGCTTCGTCGAGGGCCGGCGGCTGGATGATAATGCCCATGTCATGCTGCGTTTCCAGGGCGGTGCCAAGGGCATGCTCTGGTGCAGCCAGGTCGCGCCAGGCAACGAGAACGGGCTTAGGCTGCGTGTCTACGGTGAAAAGGGCGGGCTCGAATGGAGCCAGGAGAACCCGAACTACCTCTGGTTCACCCCGTTCGGCGAACAGAAGCGGCTCATCACCCGCAACGGCGCCGGGGCAGGGAGTGCGGCTGGTCGCGTGTCTCGAATTCCATCCGGGCATCCGGAGGGCTATCTGGAAGCCTTTGCAACAATTTACACGGAAGCAGCCCGGGCCATTAATGCAGCCAAGAAGGGCGCGAAGCTCGACAAGGACGTCGTCTATCCCACCGTCGACGACGGCGTGAAGGGTGTTGCTTTCGTCGAGGCCTGCGTGGCTTCGTCGAAGAAGAACGGCGCCTGGGTGAAAGTCTGAGGCCAGTAGACCGGGCCCTCTCCCTCGTGGCGAGGGTCTGGCCCTGCCGGGCTCATGCTCCGACCCGGCTCGTCATCCGCCAGACAAAGCCTTCGGGCGGGAAGTCGATCATCACCTCTGCTTCCAGGCCGCTCCTGACCATGTCGACGATGACTGTCTGACCAAATCCCTTCCGTTCCGGTGGGGCAGGCGGCGTGGAAGCTTCTTCCCTCCACTCCATTCGCCAGGCTCCCCTGCCGGTCCGCTCCCAGCTCAACCGCACCTTGCCCCTGTCGTCGGAAAGCGCTCCGTATTTAAGGCTGTTCGTGCAAAGCTCATGTAGCGCCATGCTCAGCGTCTGTGCCTCGCGAGAGCCGATGCGGATGGTGGGACCCGAGGCAAGGATACGACCCTCGGCAATGCCGGAAAGGTGAGACATCTGCGCTGCGACCAGTTCGTCCAGCAGCACGCCCGACCAGTCGGTGCGCAGCAGCAGGTCGTTGCACGCAGAGAGAGATTGCAGACGCTCCCCGAAAGACCGCAGGAAGTCCTTGGGATCCCGAAAGATCGTGCTGCGGGCGATCGCCTGGACGACCGCAAGGATGTTCTTGGTCCGGTGGTTCAGTTCCGCCATGAGGAGGCGGGTATGCTCCTCCGCGGCAAGTTCGTCCGTTACGTCGATATTCACCCCGGTCATGCCGAGGAACGCGCCGTTCTCGCCAAACCTCGGGTTGGCGAGCGTCCTCATCGTCCGGTAGGCGCCGTCCGCCCTTTTGTAGCGGGCTTCCACGGTGAACGATGTGTGGTCCGCCATTGCTCGGCCGAAGGGTCCGGACAATTTCTCCACGTCGTCCGGATGCACCGTCGTACTCCAGTCGAATTCCGCCAGGTTCTCCGGATCCACTCCCCAGAACGAGCGCAGCGCGCGGTTCAGGAAGACGCACTTGCCGACTTCGTCGCCCATCCAGAGCATGGCCGGTGAAGTCTCTGCCATGGCCCGGACGAATTCTAAACGGGCGTTGCCGGCAGGTTCTGCTCGATCATCGGACGCGGCCGGTGATGCCATTACGGTACGCCTTTCCACTACGCATTTCGGGGGGAGGATTGCATATCCTCCGCATAGCCACAATGTCTGCAAGAGATCACGCGTGGTGGCATAGGCATCTGGTGTGCTTGCTGCCAATAGCCCCTGTCGCGGAGCACGAATACTCACCTCCTGTAACGTTGCAGTTTTTTCCCGCAGCGATCTTTCCTGCCTCGAAGCTTTGGTCTAAACCGCACCCCGCACGAAAGCGCATCCATCAAGTACTCGGCCTAGCGACCAGAGGACCGTAACATGTCTGATCCCAAGATCCTTGCCGCCCGCTTTCCCGGCGACTTCATCTTCGGCGTTGCCACCGCCTCCTTCCAGATCGAAGGAGCGACGAAGGAGGACGGCCGCAAGCCTTCGATCTGGGACGCCTTCTCCAACATGCCCGGTCGCGTCTATGGCCGTCACAACGGCGATGTCGCCTGCGACCATTATCATCGGCTGGACGAGGATCTCGACCTGATCAAGGCGATGGGCGTCTCAGCTTACCGTTTTTCCATCGCCTGGCCGCGGATCATTCCCGAAGGGGTCGGACGGGTGAACGAGAAGGGGCTTGATTTCTACGACCGGCTGGTCGACGGCTGCAAGGCGCGCGGCATCAAGACCTTCGCAACGCTCTACCACTGGGACCTGCCGCTCGCCTTGATGGGTGATGGAGGCTGGACGGCCCGCTCCACGGCCTATGCCTTCCAGCGCTATGCCAAAGTCGTGATGTCTCGGCTCGGCGACCGGCTGGATGCCGTCGCGACGTTCAATGAGCCCTGGTGCTCCGTCTGGCTCAGCCATCTGTACGGCGAACACGCGCCGGGCGAGCGCAACATGGAAGCATCCCTTCACGCCATGCACTACACAAACCTCGCCCACGGCCTCGGCGTCGAAGCCATTCGCGAGGTCACCCCGAACGTGCCCGTCGGGCTGGTTCTCAACGCGCATTCCGTCATTGCCGGTTCCGAAAGCACCGAGGACAAGGCTGCCGCCGAGCGCGCCTTCGATTTCCACAACGGCGCTTTCTTCGGGCCGGTGTTCAAGGGAGAATACCCGCCGGCGCTTCTCGAAGCGCTGGGGGACCGCATGCCGAAGATGGAGGAGGGTGATCTCGCCACGATCAGCGGAAAGCTGGATTGGTGGGGGCTCAACTACTACACCCCAATGCGGGTGACTGATGATCCGGCACGAAGCGGCGACTTCCCCTGGACGAAGGACGCGCCGCCGAAGAGCGATCAGAAGACGGACATAGGTTGGGAGATCTATGCGCCGGCCCTGAAGCTGCTCGTCGAAGACCTCTACCGGCGCTACGACCTTCCCGAAATGTACATCACGGAGAACGGCGCGGCCTACAACATGGGCGTCGGTGCAGACGGAGAGGTGGATGACCAGCCGCGGCTCGACTACTACGCCGACCACCTGTCGGTCTGCGCGGATCTCATCTCCGACGGCTTTCCCCTCCGCGGCTACTTTGCATGGAGCCTGATGGACAATTTTGAATGGGCGAAGGGCTATCAGATGCGCTTTGGCCTCGTCCATGTCGACTACGAGACGCAGGTCCGCACCATCAAAAAGAGCGGCAAGTGGTATAGCGCGCTTGCATCCGAGTTTCCCAAGGGCAACCACAGGATGAAATCTTAACCTCTCTCGTCTCTACTGGCGGCCTTCTCGAACGGAGGCTTTGGTGATGAGTTGTGCGGGCTGCAGGGACGGAGAAAAGTTCGAGCTTCCTTTCTCGATGGCGTTCCAGCCGATCGTGGATGTATCGAGGGGCAACGTCTTCGCCTACGAAGCCCTCGTCCGAGGGGGCAATGGAGAAGGTGCCGGTAGCGTTCTTTCTGCCGTCAACGAGGCCAATCGCTACGCCTTCGACCAGAGCTGCCGCCAGAAGGCTATCGAGCTTGCCTCCCGTCTCAGGAGCGACCGGGATGCCAGCCTCTCCATCAACTTCATGCCCAACGCCGTCTACGAGCCGCGCGCCTGCATACGCGTCACGCTTGCCACCGCGTCGCGCGTGTCCTTCCCGCTGAACCGCATCATCTTCGAGTTCACCGAAGCCGAGCAGGTCGATACCAACCATCTTCTCAACATCCTGCGGACCTACAAGGGCATGGGCTTCAGGACCGCGATCGACGATTTTGGTGCTGGTCATTCGGGGCTCAATTTGCTGGCCAAGTTCCAACCCGATATTGTCAAGCTCGACATGGACCTGATCCGCGGCATCGATCTCGACCGCGCGAAGCGCGTCGTCGTGCAGCACACATTGGCGATGCTTGCGGACCTTGGCGTCACGACGGTGTGCGAGGGAATCGAGACCTCGGCGGAGATGGCGGTGCTCCGTGACCTGGGGGTAACGCTGATGCAGGGCTATCTCTTCGGTCGCCCCGCCTTCGAGGCTTTCTCGCCCCCGATGTTCGACCTCGCAGCCTGAGGCTGCGGCACGGTTATTTCCCTTTTTACGCCATAACTGGAAAGCCATGCCTCGGCGCCGCTGGTGGTGCAGTGCGATAAGCATGAGGCGAGCAGTCATGCCGCAGCAGGCAAGGGTTTGATCAGGTGAATGCAAAGATGCTAGAGCGGTGCCAAACCGTCCGAATGTGTATGCGGAGCTGACGTTCCGGCACTCGTTCGTCTATTCCGCATTTGCGGCATTCACCACAGAGAAGTTCATGACCTACCTGCCCCTATCCCGTGAAGCCTCCGTGCGAGGCCTCCGATGAAGCGCGTCGATATCCATCAGCCTCCGGCTGCCGTCCCCATGGTCAGGTTCGAGGACGTCACCAAGCGCTTCGGTGGAACCGGGAACCAGCCTGCATTCATCGCCCTCGACGGCGTGAGCATGATCGTCCCGCGGGGCGCGATCACCGGTATCATCGGCCGGTCGGGCGCAGGCAAGTCCACGCTCATCAGGCTGGTCAACGGTCTGGAGAAGGCGACGTCCGGACGGGTTGCCGTCGACGGCGTCGAAGTGTGCAGCCTTTCGGAGACGGGCCTGCGTGACCTGCGCCGACAGGTCGGCATGATCTTCCAGCACTTCAATCTCCTCTCGTCGCGTACGGCCTTTGACAACGTGGCGCTGCCGCTCGAGATCGCCGGCATGGACCGCAAGGCGATCCGCGACCGCGTTGCGCCGCTTCTCGATCTCGTCGGCCTCGGCGACAAGTCCGGCCGCTATCCGGCGGAACTCTCCGGCGGGCAGAAGCAGCGTATCGGCATTGCCCGGGCGCTGGCGACGGAACCCAAGCTCCTGCTGTCGGACGAGGCAACCTCCGCACTCGACCCGGAGACGACGCAGTCGATCCTGGAACTCCTCAAGACGATCAATCGCGACCTCGGCCTTACCGTCCTGCTCATCACCCACGAGATGGAGGTGGTGAAGACGATCGCGTCGCAGGTCGCGGTCATCGACAAGGGCAAGATCGTGGAAAATGGCCGGACATTCGACGTGTTCACCGCGCCGCAGCACGAGACCACCCGTTCTCTCCTGTCGGCGGCGGTCGGCGCGAAGCTGCCGGAATGGATCAGTTCCGACCTCAAGCGGGAACCGGCAGCGGGAGACCGCGCACTGGTACGGCTGATCTTCTTCGGGGCGACGGCCTTCCAGCCGCTGACCGCGCGCCTGGTCGCCGAGATCGGGCCCGACGTCAACATCCTGGCCGGCGCGATCGACGAGATCGCCGGCGAACCTTATGGATCGCTTGTCGTCTCCTATCCGGCCGATCCGGATACACTCACAAGGGCAGGTAACTTCTATCGCCAGACCGGTCTATCCACGGAGGTGCTCGGCTATGGCGCCTGACATGCTTTTTTCCCTTCTCTGGAAGGCCCTCCTGCAGACCATGTACATGGTTGCCGTCGCGGGCTTCATTGGCTCGCTGATCGGCCTGCCCATTGGCATCTTCCTTGCCACCAGCGGGAAGGGCGAGTTATTCCCTGCGCCGACCGTCAACAAGATCGTTGGCGCGATCGTCAATGCGACGCGCTCCACGCCGTTCATTATCCTCGTCGTGGCGATCATTCCCTTCACGCGGCTGATCGCCGGAACCTCGATCGGAACCGCCGCGGCCATCGTGCCGCTGACGATCGCGACTATTCCCTTCGTCGCACGGCTGATCGAATCCTCGATCCGCGAGGTCGACAAGGGCCTGATCGAAGCGGCTAGGGCCATGGGCGCGACACCCCTGCAGATCGTCACCAAGGTCCTGCTGGCGGAAGCTCGCCCGGGTATTGTCCTTGGCCTGACGCTGACGCTCGTCAGTCTGGTTGGCTATTCCGCCATGGTTGGCGCAGTCGGCGGCGGTGGCCTGGGAGACCTCGGCATCCGCTACGGTTACCAGCGCTTCATGCCGGAAGTCATGCTCGCCGTCGTCGTCGTGCTGATCGTCGTCGTCCAGGCAATCCAGAGCGCCGGCGACATGCTTGCGCGCCACTTCGACAAGCGGACCCGCAAGAACTGAATTCGTGAACCCAAGAAGGAGAGAACCATGAAGAAGATCATCCTGGCAGCCGCCATCGCTGCCTTTGCCGCCGGCTCGGCGCTTGCCGAGGACATCAAGATCGGCGTCACCCCTGGCCCGCATGCCCAGATCATGGAGAAGGTCAAGGAAATCGCCGCGACCAAGGGCCTCAACATCGAGATCCTCGAGTTCTCAGACTATGTCGTGCCGAACCAGGCGCTGGCCGATGGCGATCTCAACGCCAATTCCTTCCAGCACCAGCCCTATCTCGACAACCAGGTCGCAGACCGCGGCTTCGACATCGTCAGCGTTGCCACGAACGTCAACTTCCCGATGGGCATCTATTCCAAGAAGGTAAAGAGCCTCGACGAACTCCAGGACGGCGCTTCCGTCGCCATTCCGAACGACCCGACGAATGGCGGTCGCGCGCTGCTGCTGCTCGCGGACAAGGGGCTCATCAAGGTCGACGAGGCCAAGGGCGTCAAGGTCACTATCGCCGACGTCACCGAAAACCCGAAGAACATCCAGCTCGTCGAACTGGACGCAGCGCAACTGCCGCGCTCGCTCGATGACGTCGACGCTTCCGCCATCAACACCAACTACGCCATCGAAGCGGGCATGAACCCGAAGACGGACTCGATCGCGCTTGAAGGCGAGAAGGCTCCCTACGTGAACGTCATCGCCGTTCGCTCGGAAGACAAGGATGCAGAGTGGCTGAAGACGCTGATCGCTTCCTACCACAATGACGAAGTGAAGGCGTTCGTAGCCGAAGAGTTCAAGGGCGCTGTGATCCCCAGCTGGTAATAGCTGCCCAGGAGTTAGAGAAAAGGCCGCGTCCCCCTGGGGCGCGGCCTTTTGCGTAAGGACCTCTAGAACGAACGTCACCCGCCGATATGCTTCTGCCCGCGCTGCTTCGCCAGCGCGATCTGGTGCTGGCGCTGACGGTAGCGTTCTCTATCGGCTTCCGTGCGCGTCTCGTAGCAATGGCTGCAGGAAACACCTTCCTCGTAGTAGGGGGAATTCACCTCTTCCGCCGTGATCGGATTGCGGCAGGCGTGGCAGAGTTTGTGGTTGCCTTCCTTGAGGCCGTGCTCGACGGAGACACGCTCATCGAAGACGAAACAGGCGCCCTCCCACAGGCTCTCTTCGGCGGGCACTTCTTCCAGATATTTCAGGATGCCGCCCTTGAGGTGATAGACCTCATCGAAGCCCTGCTCCTTCATGAAGGCCGTCGCCTTTTCGCAGCGGATGCCACCGGTGCAGTACATGGCAATCTTCGGCTTGTTGTGCAGGCCGGTGTGGTTCTTCACCCAGTCGGGGAATTCCCGGAAGGTCTTCGTCTTCGGATCGACCGCGCCTTTGAAGATGCCGATCGCCGTCTCGTAGTCGTTGCGGGTGTCGATCACGATCGTCTCCGGGTCGGAGATCAGCGCGTTCCAATCCTTCGGATCCACATAGGTACCGACGATCTTCTTGGGGTCGATGTCTTCGACGCCCATGGTGACGATTTCCTTCTTCAGGCGGACCTTCATGCGCAGGAAGGGCATCTTGGAGGCGCGGCTTTCCTTGTGCTCCAGCTTTGCGAATTCCGGCTGGGCGCGCAGGAAGGCGAGAAGGCGCGCGATCCCCTCGTCTGTGCCGGCGACGGTGCCGTTGATCCCCTCGCGGGCGATCAGCAGCGTGCCCTTGATGCCGTTCTCGTCGCAGACGGCCTGAAGCGGCGCGCGGAAGGTCTCGTAGCGCGTGAAGGTCGCAAAGTGGTAGAGCGCGGCCACGCAAGTGGTGCCTGCTGCCGGCCGGTTTGTCGTGTTGTCGGTCATGGCGGGGAAATACTACCAGACGGTCGGCCACGCAACGCGCTTTCTGTCGCTGTCGGGCCCTCCGCTACCTGCGCGATGCCGCCTCCTGCCAGAGGAGCGCGATGCGGGTGGCTTCCGTATCCGCATCGTCGGCGAAGACAAGCCTTGCCTGTTCGATCGCCCGCTGACGCAGGTCCTGCTGGCGGGCAATGATCGCGCCAATCAGCCTTGCCAGGGTATCGCTGTCGCCGAAGCGGTCCGGGTTCTCGTTCACCACCTGGGTCAGGACCGAAAGGTCGTGCTCATGGCCGAGCACATCCACCAGTGCCTTCGCCTCCCTCTGCTTGGCCTGCATGGCCGAAGACCAAAGGTCGGAAAGGAGTGCCAGGTGCATCCAGTAAGTCTGGCCGACCTTGCGGAGGTCGTGGAAGGCTTCGGCATCCGCGCCTTCCTCACAGGCGACAAGATCAGCCGCCGCGCGCGCCAACTGCTTGCGCCAGGCTTTGGCAAGCCGGCGCGAGGTCTTGCGGGGACCGTCATCGAGATCCAGTTCGTCCAGGGCATCGATTGCCTCGCGGCATGTCCGGATCGCGGCGGCGATCTTGTCGGCCAGGTCCAGCTCCTCCGATGCGATCCGGTCGAGCCGCTCAATCAGGGCCTGGGAGGCGAAGGCAAGCGCCGACATCTCGTCCGGTGATGTCGCTTCCGAAGAAAGGTGGTCGACCGTCTCGACCAGCGCGGTTGCGTCGCGTACCGCCGAAAGCGTCTTCGCCATGTCGCGGATGCGTGCGTTCTCGCGCTGTCGGAATTCCTTGGCATCCGGCTGGATCAGGCGGTAGAGGGCGCGGACGCGCTTGAACTTCTTGCGCGCCCCATGGATCGCCTCGTGGGGGCCGTCGGGCTGGTTCTCAAGGAAATGGATCGCCTTTTCCAGCTGCGCCCGGGCAACCTTCCTGAACTCGGCGGTGAATGGACGGTCAGGCCGAATGCGAAACGCCACCGCAAAGCTCCTCGCTCAGGTCCTCGGTCGCCATTACCAGATTGGAGAACCGGCGGTCCCCCGTTACCTCCCGCCCGACCCAGGAGGGCAAGGGGGGCTGCTGGTCTTCATGTTCCATCTCCACCTCGGCCACGACTAGGCCTTCATAAGCCCCGGCATAGACGTCGACCTCCCAGGTGAAACCTTCGTGCTCCACCTCATGGCGCGTCTTCTCCAGCACGATGCCGAGGGCACTGCCGATCAGTTCGCGGGCATCCTCGACGGGGATGTCGTATTCGAACTCGTCGCGGCTGATGAGTTGCCGGCCGATCTTGATCGTCAGCGTCGCACGCTTGTCGTTGATCAGCCGCACGCGTAGCGACCGGTCCTCCTGCGTGGCCACGTAGGCCTGGATGAAGGTGGACGCCGAGACCGCTTCTGCGCGCCAGGCGTCGTCCTTCACCAGAAACTTCCGCTCAATTTCCTTGGCCATGCGCGTCCCCGTTCCCGGTCGTGCTGAAACCTATTGCAAAACCGGCATTTGGCAAACATTCACAGTGACGGAAGGTTTATTTTTCCTCGACAAGTCGGGGGGAGGGGGATAATCGGAACAGATCAGTTCAATCGTTTGAAACGGAAGCGCCGATGACCGCCAAGACCGAAAAACTCCTCGCGATCCTGAAGGCCCAGCCGGTGGTTCCGGTGCTGATCGTCGATGACGCAAAGTCGGCGGTACCGCTTGCGCGGGCGCTCGTTGCGGGGGGATTGAAGGCGATCGAGATCACCATGAGGACGCCGGCCGCACTCGATGCAATCCGTGCCGTCGCCGCTGAGGTGGAAGGTGCCAATGTCGGCGCCGGCACCATTCTCAGCGCCAAGGACTGGGACGCAGCCGTTGCCGCCGGTTCCACCTTCATCGTCAGCCCGGGCGTAACCCGTGGCATCCTCGATGCTGCCAATGCTTCCGACGTGCCGATCCTGCCGGGTGCGGCTACGGCGAGCGAAGTCATGGCCCTGCGTGAAGAAGGCGTCGAGGTCATGAAATTCTTTCCCGCCGAGCAAGCCGGCGGCGCTGCCTACCTCAAGGCGCTCTCGTCGCCGCTCGCCGGCACGCTGTTCTGCCCGACCGGCGGCGTCTCGCTGAAGAATGCGAAGGATTACCTGTCACTGCCGAACGTCGTCTGTGTCGGCGGCTCCTGGGTTGCGCCCAAGGAACTGGTTGCCGCCGGCGACTGGGCGGGCATCACGAGGCTCGCCAGGGAAGCCGCGGCGCTCAAGGCATAACTTCTCCGTTGCCGCTTTTGTAATTTGGCCCTTCCCACCCTATCTCCCTGTCATCATTAACAGGGAGATCACGATGTTCGACGCCAAGAAGCTTCTTGACCAGTTCCTCGGGCCGCAGATGGGCGGCAAGTCGGGGGATATACTCGGCCGGGCCGGCCAGTTCGGCGACATCGCGAAGAACAACCCCTGGAAGACGGCGGGTATTGCTGCGGCACTGCTTGGCACGAAGACGGGGCGAAAGCTCGCCGGCAATGTTGCCACCGTGGGCGGGCTCGCGGCAATCGCGGGTCTCGGCTATATGGCCTACAAGAACTACCAGTCCGGCCAGTCGCCCCAGACGGTGACACATAAAGAACCTGAGATCCTGCCGCCGCCGGTGGATTCGCCCTTCAACCCGCAGTCCTCCGCGCTCAGCAATGACTTTGCCCTGACCCTGATCCGCGCGATGATCGCCGCCGCCAAGGCCGACGGCCATATCGACGCCGCGGAGCGGGCGAACATCATTGACAAGGTGCATGCGGTTGACCTCGGCTCGGAAGCGGAAGCCTTCATCGCCAACGAGCTCGCCAATCCCGTTGATATAGACGATCTCGTCGCCTCAGCTCGCACCGAGGAGCAGAAGGTGGAGCTCTACACCGCCACCCGGCTCACCATCGATCCGGATACGCGCGCCGAACGCGGCTATCTCGACCTCCTCGCCGGTCGCCTCGGCCTGCCGGATGCGCTGCTTGACCATATCGACGCCACAGTCTCGGCCGCCAAGGTTCAGGCCTAGGTTCCCCTTCGGCCGGTTGCCTTTCACCGGCAGCTGGCCTAAGCCTCGACCCGGACAAGAGGCAGACCATGCGCGATCTCAGGAACTACAAGGTTGAAGCACCCGGCCCCGTTACCTTGCAGGGCCGTTTCGTGACGCTGGAGCCCTACGAGGCCGGACGCCACCTTGATGCGCTATGGGACGGACTGGGCGGCATGGGTGTCAACCAGCTGACCCGCTTCTTCCCCAATGACGACTTCACCGGGATCGACGACTTCGGTGCGTGGCTGGAAAAGGCTCGCACGCAGAGTAACTTCATGACCCTAGTCTTCCGGGATAACACCAGCGGGCGGATCGTCGGCATGGCGAGCTATATGCGGCCGGATCCGAAGAATGGTGTCGTCGAGGTCGGCTCGGTGGCTCATGGCCCGGATGTCCAGCGATCGCCGCTGACCACCGAGGCGCATTACCTCATGGCTCGACACGTGTTCGAGGATCTCGGCTACCGCCGCTACGAGTGGAAATGCCACAACGAGAACGAGGCCAGCAAACGTTCCGCTGTCCGCTACGGCTTCACCTTCGAAGGTGTCTTCCGCCAGCATGTCATCTCGAAAGGCGCCAACCGCGATACCGCATGGTTCTCGATGATCGACGGCGAGTGGCCGGTGCTGAAGCAGGCGTTCGAGGCATGGCTTGCGCCGGCCAACTTTGAGCCCGACGGAAGCCAGAAGCGGCGCCTGGAGGATATCCGCTCCGAGCTTTCGCAGGGAGCGGCGGCATGAGCGGCGAGGGCGGACGCAGCCCCGCAGTGGCTGCGGCACTCATCTTCGTCGGCTTCATGGCGCTGTTCTTCGTCATGCCGCCGATCATGATCTGGTTGGCGGAGACCTTCTCGCCCTATCTCGCGGCAGCGTTCGGCGTTCTGGCTGTTGTTTCCTTCTTTCTGATCTTCTGGCTGCGAGCCCGCCATCAGCGGCGCAAGACCGACGTCTAGGCCTGGAGTGCTGCCCCGAGCAGCGAGAGGCCGATCAGCAGGATGAAGAGCGCGCCGGCGATCTCGAAGCCGGTCGTAACTCGGCCTGCAGTGCGTGATCCGGGACCGGCAAAGCGAACGGCGACATCCTTTGCCGTCACGGCGAGGATCGCGAGCACCGACACGGTGATGGCGGTGCCGAGCGACATCGCCATTACCGAGAGCATTCCGCCGAGATAGAGGCTGTTCAGGAGCGAGAAGCTCATGACTAGGATGGCGCCGGAGCAGGGGCGCAGCCCGACCGCCACGATGGCCGACCAGGCTTCCCTGGCTCCGAAGCGGTTCCCGCCGAGGAGGCTTGGATCCGGCGCATGGGCGATGCCGCAGGTTTCGCAGGCGTCTCCGCTCCCCCGATAATCATGGTCCGTTACGTCGACCGCCTGGAAGGCGGACACGGCAGGTCGCGTGGGCCCGAGCCGCATGGGTCGGGGCGACGTTGCGTTGCCTGCGCCCGCCAGAACGGGCGCGGGTGCCGCACGAAGCACCATCAGCTTGCGGACCAGCAGCCAGGCGCCGAAGGCGGCAATCAGCGCGAAGCTCGCGATTTCCATGGCGCGGGTTGCGGCCGTCATGGTGATGCCGCTGCCCCTGAGGAGGAAGAAGGCCGTGCCGACCAGGAGTACTGCCACAAGCCCCTGAAGGAGCGAAGAGATGAAGGAGATGGCCACGCCGCGCCGGAGTTCCACCTCATTGGCGATCATGTAGGAGGAGATCACCGCCTTGCCGTGTCCTGGCCCTGCCGCGTGGAAGACACCATAGGCGAAGGAAAGGCCGACCAGCCCGCTCAGCGCCCACGGATCGTCGCGCATCGCCTTCAGCGCGCCGGTGAGCGAGCGGTAGAAGAGCTGCTGGTAGTCGTTGATCCAGCCAAGGAAGCCACCGAGCGGGCCGCCGATGCTGAAGGCCGGTTCAGCCGACCCGACGCCAAGCGGCGACTGCGCATGCGCGGCTCCAGCCAGCGCCAGCCCCACCAGCAGCAGAACCAGACGTCTCGACCGCATCAGCAGGTCAGCTCCAGTCGTGTTGCAAAGAGCTTGGACATGTCGTTACCCGAGGGGTCTTCGAAGAAGGCTTCGGTTAGTGTTTCGCTGTTCTGGGCAATGATCTCGTCGGGATCGGGGCGAACGACCTGCCGCTGGCATGCGTCGGCCGCCTTGCCCTGCGCGACGAGGTCTTCGTCGGTCGGGAAATCGATGGCCGTGTACATGGAGGGATCGTAGACGCCGAAGGCGAGCTTGCCCTTCAGCGGCAGCGGCGCCTCCGGCCGGACCGCGAAGAAGATGAGAATCTGGTTCTCCTCGAACGAGACATGGATCGCATCCGGTTTCACGATCGCTGCACTCTTGCCGTCCACAGAGATTGTCGTGAAGTAGTCGAAATCCGCAAGCGAGGCCCGCATGATCTCGCCGAGCTCGGCCAGTTCGGCCTCGTCAAGCTTGAGGTTGGTGTTCTGGTCGAAATCGAGCAGCACGCTCGACGAGAACACCTCGTCGAACCGCCATACGTGACGCAGTTCCGAGATGCTGCCATCGTCGGCGGCTACGACCTCCAGTCGCGCCTCCGCGAAGATGTGAGGGTGCGCGGCGGCCATTCCCGGCAGCGCCAGCGCGAAGGCAGTCACCGAAAGCAGGAGGTATTTCATGCGGGGACCGTGTCTCCGGATTGGAACATCTGCCGTATTTGGGCAGGAAATGGGTCGGAATTTCGACCTGCTGTCAACGCTGGTGCCTGCGGAACCAGACGGCCAGGTAGTCGACGAAGCTGCGCACCTTGGCGGGCAGGTAGCGGCGATGCGGATAGACGGCATAGATCCCGCGATCCTTGGCGATATATTCATCGAGAAGCGTGACCAGATCGCCCGCCTGAATGGCGGGGTTTGCGATGAAATCCGGGATGATCGCAACGCCCAGACCCGCCTTAGCGGCACGTAGCGTAGCCTGCGGGCTGTTTACCTCGACCGGGCCGCTGACCGGCACCGAGATCGTGTTGCCGTCTGCGCTGGAGAAGCGCACATTGTTGTGCCAGCGGGAATTGGTATCGATCAGGAAGGGGATGCGCGAAAGGTCCTGCGGCGTCTCGATCGGGCCGTGCCGTGCCACGAAATCTGCGGAAGCGCAGGCATAGACCCGGAAATCGGCGATCTTGCGGGCGATCAGCCCGGAGTCCTCAAGCTTTGTGATGCGGATCGCGAGGTCGAAGCTCTCCTCGATCAGGTCGACGAAGCGATCCTCCGCGACGATTTCCAGCGAGACGTCGGGATGCTCCTTGGCGAAGTCGATCAGCGACTGGCCGACTTCCGCATCCACGAACGTGCGCGGCACCGAGACTCTGAGTCGGCCTTTCAGGTCCGCATTGTTCTCCCGCACCAGGTCGGCGAGGTTGTCGATCTCCTTCAGGATGTCGGCGGCCGTCCGGTAGTAGGTATGCCCGGCCTCGGTCATGGAGAACTGCCGCGTCGTGCGGTTCAGGAGCAGGGCGCCAAGATCATCCTCCAGCTCCTTCACATACTTGGAAAGCAAGGCTTTCGAGCGGCCTGTCCGCCGCGAGGCGGCCGAAAAGCCCTCCGCTTCCACCACGTCGATGAAGGCGCGCATGCGCGTCAAGGTGTCCAATACGATCGTCCCTTTCTGGCCCCACGCCTAGTTGGGAATTCAGGTTCCCGGCGGCAATGTGAAAAATAGATAAACAGGCGAAAAAATCTCTTGATTGTGAAGGCGAATATTCTTATCTCCCGTGCTGCCCAAAGTCGCACGTGCCTGTGGGTGTCCGCCGACCCTCGAACTGGGATTCATCCCTAAGGTGAGGTCATCGGTAAGGTACCTGGAACTAACCCCTCCAGTCGCTATTCCGGCCAACCGGGAAATGCGAGGACATCTTGAAGCAACGACGGTGCGGGCCTTTCTGGTTCTCTTCCGGCTTTCCATCAGCCGGGGTCACTGAAGAGGCACACCATCATTGCCGGAAGTGCGGTGGGATAACCCCTCCAATCCATGGCAGACAAAGCCGGATCTTTGCCCGTGGCAGGGCGCTGATCCATTGTTTGCGCGTATGAGCGTGTAGCGGCGTCGGGGTCTCCACCGGCTGGCGCGATCGCATACCTCATCCGCCCTTTGTCCTCCGGTCCGCCGGAGCTTGGAATTTTGAGGGACTGCAAGATGACGACCGCTCGTATTCTCGATTTCATCAAGACCCGACGCCCCGAAGGCCCCTGCCTCGTCGTCGACCTCGATGTCGTGCGCGACAACTTCCACGCGTTCCGCCACGCCCTGCCCGACAGCGCGATCTACTATGCCGTCAAGGCAAACCCGGCGCCGGAAATCCTGAAGCTGCTCGCCTCGCTCGGTTCGAGCTTCGACTGCGCGTCGGTTGCAGAAATCCAGATGGCGCTCGACGCAGGTGCGACGCCGGACCGGATCTCCTACGGCAACACGATCAAGAAGGAACGCGACGTTGCCCGCGCACACGCGCTCGGCATCGGTCTCTTTGCCGTCGACAGCCACGAGGAAGTGGAGAAGATTTCCCGTGCCGCTCCCGGCGCGAAGGTCTTCTGCCGCGTGCTGACGGATGGCGAAGGTGCCGAATGGCCGCTGTCGCGCAAGTTCGGCTGCGTGCCGCAGATGGCCGTCGACGTGCTCGTCTACGCACACCAGCTCGGCCTTGAGTCCTACGGCGTATCCTTCCACGTCGGCTCGCAGATGATGAAGGTCGATGCCTGGGATTCGGCGCTTGCCGATGCCAAGCGGGTCTTCGCTCAGCTGGCCAAGCAGGGTATCCACCTGCAGATGGTCAACATGGGCGGTGGCTTCCCGACCAAGTACCTGCGCGACATCCCGTCGGCGGAAGCCTATGGCCAGGCAATCTTCGCTGCTCTGCGTTCGCACTTCGGAAACAACCTGCCGAAGACGATCATCGAGCCGGGCCGCGGCATGGTCGGCAATGCGGGTGTGATCAAGGCGGAAGTGGTTCTCGTGTCGAAGAAGTCCGACAACGACAACCACCGCTGGGTCTTCCTCGACATCGGCAAGTTCGGCGGTCTCGCCGAAACGATGGATGAGGCGATCCGCTACCCGATCCGCACGGAGCGCGACGGCGACGACATGGAGCCTTGCGTGCTCGCCGGCCCGACCTGCGATTCCGCTGACGTGCTCTACGAGAAGAACATGTATCCGCTGCCGATCTCGCTGACGATCGGTGACGAGGTTCTGATCGAAGGCACCGGCGCCTATACGACGACCTATTCGGCGGTGGCCTTCAACGGCTTCGATCCGCTGAAGAGCTACGTCATCTAAGGCCTGACACCGCCGACCCCGTAACCAGCCGGGGCGGCAAGCTCACAATTCCTCTTCATCGCCGCTGATAACGGTATTGGGTACGGGAGGCCGCCATGGCCGCTGTTCTTGACACTGTGCGCGCATTCTTTGCGCCGACCACCTATACGATCGATAGCGAAACGCCGGCGGATGTCGTCGCGCGTGAAAACCTGCTTGACCGGGTCATGGGACCGGAGCGCCGCAGGAAATCGTCGGAAAAGATCCGCCGCGGCCGCCTGCCCGCCGAAGGCCTCGCCCTTGTTGCCCGCGACGAAGACGGTCACGTGATCGGTACCGTGCGCCTGTGGAACATCGAAGCCGGCATCAGCCAGCAGGGCACGCTGGTCGAGGCGCTGTTGCTCGGGCCGCTTGCCGTCGACTGCACGCAGGAAGGCCGCGGCATCGGCGGCGCGCTCATGCGCGCGGCGATCGCGGAAGCGGATCGGCGCGGCCACGGCGCCATCTTGCTGGTGGGCGACGCCGCCTATTACGAGCGTTTCGGCTTCTCGGGCGAGAAGACCCGGCACCTCGTCATGCCCGGCCCCTCTGATCGTGACCGCTTCCTGGCGCTGGAGCTCCGGTCCGGCTGGCTGGACGGTGCCGCCGGCATGATCGTCGCGAGCGGTACTCGGCTCAACTGAACGACATTTGGTGTCGGTTGCAGGCGTCGGAATCTGAACAGAGAAAGCCCGCTCCTCGTGAAGGGGAGCGGGCTTTCGTGTTCGCATCCGCTCAGAGGCGCTGCTCGGGACGGGCGGCTTGCGGGGCAGGGAGTGCCTTCACGGCGACCTCGTTCTCCTGCTGCCCTTCGCGGCGGGCAGCATCAACACCTTGGGGAAAGCCGCTGCGGTCGCTGTAATCACGGATATCGTCCTCGTCGCGCCTCGCCTGCTGCCGCGTTCCGAGGGCGGCCGCAACGTCGAGCAGCGTCACCCCGGCCACCATGGCGAGTGCGAACGCGGCATTGCCGCGCTTCGGATTGTCGTCCGTGACTGCGGTGCTCAGCACAGCGAGGTCGACCGCATCACCTGCAACCCGGCTGTAGAGCCCTGCCTTCTTGTCCACCGAAAGCGTCAGCATGCCGCTGGCGATCTCGCGGGCACCGAAGGCGCGGATCAGGCTTTCGGATCCTTCCATGCCGATGGCGCGGCTGATGCGTCTGGCGGCGACAAGCTCGGCGATGCCGAGCCCGATGCTGAACCAGCCGAGATTGCGGGCGAGGCGATCGGTGTTGGAGAGGGAGCTCGGGCCCGTTTCGATCACCCTTGGATTGTCCGAGCGCTGTAGGGCGTTGGCGATATGTTTCATCACTGTTCTCCGATCCTCAAGTCTTCAGCACGACCTTGACGCAGCCGTCCTGCTTGTTGCGAAAGACCTTGTACATGTCCGGTCCGTCCTCGAGCTTCGCCGTATGGGTGATGACGAAGGAGGGATCGATCTGGCCTTCCTCAATCCGGCGGACGAGATCGTCGGTCCAGCGGTTGACGTGGGTCTGGCCCATACGGAAGGTGAGGCTCTTGTTCATCGCCGGACCCATCGGGATCTTGTCGACAAGCCCGCCATAGACGCCGGCAATCGAGATGATGCCGCCGGGCTGGCAGACATAGATCATCTCGCGCAGCACATGCGGCCGGTCACTCTCCAGCATCACCATCTGCTTGGCGCGGTCGAGAAGCGTATCCGGCTGGCCCATTGACACATGGGACTCCAGCCCGACCGCGTCGATGCACTTTTCCGGGCCCTTGCCTGTGGTGAGGTCGTTCAGACGCTCCACCACGCTTTCGGTCTCGAAATTGATGGTGATTGCACCACCCGCTTCGGCCATGGAAAGCCGCTCGGGAATGCAATCGATCGCAACGACCTGCTTGGCGCCGAGAAGGACGGCGCTGCGGATCGCCATCTGTCCGACAGGGCCGCAGCCCCAGATGGCCACAGTGTCGGTCGGCTGGATGTCGCAATTGACCGCCGCCTGCCAGCCGGTGGGGAAGATATCGCCGAGGAAGAGGGCCTGCTCGTCGGTCAGGCTGTCAGGCACCTTGATATGGGTCTTGTCGGCGAAGGGCACGCGGAGATACTCCGCCTGGCCGCCGGGATAACCGCCCGTCAGGTGCGTATAGCCGAAGAGCCCTGCGGTCGCGTGGCCGAAAACCTTGTCCGCCATGTCCTTGTTGCGGTTGGAGCGCTCGCAGACGGAGAAGTTGCCCCGCTTGCACTGGTCGCATTCACCGCAGAGAATGGTGAAGGGCACCACGATCCGGTCGCCCTTCTTGAGGGCACCGTTGATGCCGGAGCCCACTTCCACGACCTCGCCCATCATCTCGTGGCCCATGATGTCACCCGGCTCCATTGCCGGAATAAAATTGTGGAAGAGGTGCAGGTCGGAACCGCATATGGCGCAGCTGGTGACCTTGATGATCGCGTCGCGAGCGTCCTCGATCTCGGGATCCGAGACCGTGTCGCAGCGGATGTCCTCTTTTCCGTGCCAGACCAGAGCTTTCACAGGCTTCTCCTTCGGTTGATGTGTGCGCACTCACGCAGCGTGCAGGGCACCACAACCTTCGAAAGGGCCTGAGGTTTCAGATCTTCCCGAACTTCACGAAGGGTTGCCCGGACGATGGCCAGACAAATCAGGGAACAGACATTGCCGGATCCCGGCGGCAACGCCGCCGGGCGGCACCAGCTTTGAGCGCTTATTCCGCTTCACGTGCGCGGTAGGCGTCGGGGATGACGTAGATCTCATCGGCGCGGCCATAGCCGCCATCCTTGACCTCCTCGATCAGCACCATGGTATGCGGACGTGCCGCTTCGCTGAAGTAACCGATCAGCAGGTCTGTCGTGCGGTGCACGATCTCCTCCTTCTGCGCCCGCGTCAGCGCGCCCTCCGGGGTCTTGATGTTGACGAATGGCATGGTTTTTTCCTCTCGCTCTCTCGTTACGTCACAGCATGCCGCCATTGGCGCGAAGCACCTGGCCGTTCACCCATCCGCCCTCGGGGCTTGCGAGGAAGGACACGACCGGGGCGATGTCGTCCGGCTGGCCGAGCCGCCCGAGCGGAATGCCTCGGACGATGCTCTGCACCAGTTCTTCCGACTTGCCGTGCATGAACATCTCGGTTTCCACCGGCCCCGGCGCGACGGCGTTGACGGTAATTCCCCGGCTTCCGAGCTCCTTCGAGGCCACATGAGTCATGGCTTCGACGCCGCCCTTGCTTGCCGCGTATCCGCCGTAGCGCGGGCCGTATGCCCCGATGACGCTGGAGGAGAAGTTGATGATGCGGCCACCGTCGCGCAGCCGGCGGCCTGCCTCGCGGATACCGTAGAAGGTACCGGTGAGGTTGACGGCGATGTGCCGCTCGAAGGTGGCATCATCCATCTCCGTCAACGGGATGAGCGTCATCACGCCGGCATTGTTGACGAGGACGTCGGTGCCGCCGAAATGCTGTTCCGCAGCGTCGAACAGTGCGGCGATGCCTGCCGATGTGCTGACGTCCGCCTGCACGGCGAGCGCCTTGCCGCCGGCCGCTTCAATCTCCGCGACCACCTCGTCGGCGGCGGCCGGGCTTGAGGAATAGTTGACGATGACTGCGAAACCGTCAGCTGCAAGGCGAATAGCCGCGGCGCGGCCGATGCCCTTCGAGGCTCCGGTGACGATGGCGACGTGTTGTTCTGTGTGTGTCATGGCATGTCTCCTTTCGTTCCTACCCAAGATACGAAGCCTTTGTCGAAGAACAATGAACGCGAATTGACATGATAATTCAGCCGTGCTGAACAATAGCAATGGATCGCCTGACGCGCATGGAACTCTTTGTCCGGGTGGTGGAACGCGGCAGCTTCGCCGCGGCCGCCGCCGATCTCGGGCTTGCACGTTCCACCGCGACGGCGGCGATCAAGGCGCTTGAGGCGGATCTCGGCGCGCGCCTCCTGGAACGGACGACCCGTCACGTCGCCGTCACCCTCGATGGCCGCGCCTTCTACCAGCGCTGCCTGTCGATCCTCGCCGAGATGGCGGACGCGGAGACGATTTTCCGGGAGGCAAAGCCGCAAGGCGTCCTGCGGGTGGACGCCCATCCGATGCTGACGCAGACATTCCTGCTTCCGCATCTTCGCGAGTTCCTCGACCGCTACCCGGCCCTGGAACTGCAGATCGGCCAGACGGATCGCTATGTGGACCTCATCCGGGAGGGGGTCGACTGCGTCATCCGCGCCGGCGAAATTTCCGACAGTTCATTGATCATGCGGAGGCTCGGCTCGATCACCGAGCTGACCTGCGCCAGCCCCGCCTATATCGAGGCCCACGGCACGCCTGAAACCCCGGATGCGCTGGAGGGGCACGAGGCGATCGGCTTCATCTCCTCGCGTACCGGGCAGGTCCTGCCGCTGGAGTTCACCGTCAACGGGCAGATCCGCGAAATTACGCTGCCGACGCGCATCCGGGTCAACAATTCCGACACGATCGTGGACCTCGCCTGCCGTGGCTTCGGCCTGATCCAGGCGCCGCGTCACCGCCTTCGGGCTTTCATCGAGAGGGGTGAACTCGTAGAGGTGCTGGCAGATTTCTTACCGGCGCGAACGCCGCTTTCGGCTCTCTATCCGCAGAACCGGCAGCTCTCGCCGCGCGTGCGCGTGTTCCTCGACTGGATCAGCGAGATCTTTGCAAAGGCCGAGCTCTAGAAGCCGCAGTTGGCTCTCTTCACGCGCCATCACCTTGGCGTGAATCGGCAGGGCGGCCATAGTTCAGGACCCACGTCGCACTAAATTGGCGTTCATGATCACAAGACGCACCCTGATTTCTGCCATTCCCCTCGCTCTCACTGCCCCTCATGCTCTCGCCCAGGCTGTTCCGCAGACGCCGGAGCCCGGCGCATCCCTCGGCGCTGTCTTGGACGGGGCGAGAGGCCTGGAGCCGCTCAAGGTGGTGCTGGTTTCCCGGGAAGGAGAAATGCTCGCCGAACGCGCCTTCAACGGGCATTCAATCGACGAATCGACGAACATCAAGTCGGCCTCCAAGTCGATCATCTCCGCAATGGTCGGCGTCGCCATCGACAAGGGTCTGTTGCAGGGAACCGACCAGAAGATCGCGCCGATCCTCGAACGCGAGCTGCCGCGCGAGCCGGATCCACGCATGTCCGAGATCACCATCGGCAACCTTCTCTCCATGCAGGCGGGTCTCGCCCGCATGTCGGGACCCAACTACGGCCGCTGGGTGTCGAGCCGCAACTGGGTGCGGTTTGCCTTGTCGGAACCGTTCGACGGCGAGCCCGGCGGCTCTATGCTCTACTCCACCGCCTCCACCCATCTCCTCTCGGCCATCCTCACCCGCGTCGGGGAGAAGTCGACGCTGGCGCTGGCGCGCGAATGGTTCGAGCCGGTGGAAGGCTTCCGTATCGGCTCCTGGGAGCAGGATCCGCAGGGGATCTATCTCGGCGGCAACCAGATGGCGATGACCGCGCGGTCATTGCTGGCCTTCGGTGAAGTTTACTGCAACGGCGGCAAGGCAGAGGACGGCACGCGCATCATCTCCGAGGACTGGATAGAGCAGTCATGGATACCGCGGACCAATTCCCGCTTTTCCGGCGATGGCTACGGCTATGGCTGGTTCCTGCGCAGGATCGGCGGCGAGGAGATCAGGTTCGGCTGGGGCTATGGTGGGCAGATGCTCTATATCGTCCCGTCGCTCGGGCTCACGGTGGTGATGACGTCGGACGAGAATTCACCCTCGGCACGGACCGGCTATCGCGACGACCTGCACGCCCTCCTGGCGGAGATCATCGGTGCTGTTCGCTCCGCCTGACGGGAGCAATGTTGTTGCGCGGGCGAGAAATTGCGCTGGCGTTTCAAGGCAGCGGTTTTGTCATTCTTCCCCGTCCATCCCCGCAGCCTTGCCTCGTCTTATCCTGAAGCAGTCATCGGGCAGGGGCCGGGTTCGCGAACCGGTTGCCTCCCCCCGGGAAGCACCCGGTGCCCGGTGATGGTTGCAGACGGTGGCGGGCCGGCGTCAGGCCGGTCCCCACCGAAGCTCCGGAAAGAGAACTGACACCTCTCCTCCGGATCTTCGGGAAAAGCCGGAAGCGATCGGGCAGGCAGTCATGCCTGACACACCAATACCCTCGATGCCGATTGCCTGCCCATCCCCCGTTTCCCGTCGCGGAGTTCTCCGGCGCGGTTCCTCCTGCTGCCGTTCGGCAGGTGCAGAGGTTCTAGCAAGCCTGCTTCACGCCAAGCCAGATCATGTGCTTCGCACCGCGTCCCCTGGTGCTCGCACGCGTCGGATTTTCCTCAACCGCGAACCCTGCAGACTGCATCCGGCGCGTAAACCGGGAATCCGGGGCAGACGACCAGACGGAAAGTACGCCGCCAGGCCTCAGCGCAGATTTGGCCGCTCCCAGACCGCCTGCATCGTATATGCGATCGTTCTCGTCGCGCGTCAGCGCCTCCGGCCCGTTGTCGACATCGAGAAGGATGGCGTCAAAGACAGCCGTCTCGCGACGGATCAGCTCGCCGACATCCGCTTCCACGACCATGACGCGCGGATCGTCCAGGCACCCCTTGAACACCTCGGCCATCTCGTTCTTCGCCCAGCGGATCACCGCCGGCACGAGCTCTGCGACGACGACACGCGCATCCTGTGGAAGTTCCGCCAAGGCTGCACGGAGCGTAAAGCCCATTCCGAGGCCGCCGATCAGGATCACCGGCCGTTGGCGATCGCTGATCTTGCCGATGGAGAGACGCGCCAGCGCTTCTTCCGATCCGGAAAGCCGGCTGTTCATCAACTCGTTGGTGCCGAGCATGATCGAGAACTCTGAGCCTCGCCGCTTGAGGCGCAGCTCGTCTCCGCCGCCCGGCACGGTCGCCGTGTCGATCAGGGTCCAGGGGATCACGGGCTCAGGCCGAAATGTCGATGACGCCGCAGTCACCGGCTTCCGAAGCGAAGGCGAGCAGTCTGCCCGTCGCGCTCCAGCTAAGGCCGGTGATGGCGCCCTTGCCGGGTCGGCGCAGCAGTGCCTCCTTGCCATCGGCGATCCGCACGCCGAGGATCATGCCGTCGACGAAGCCGATCGCCAGGACCTCCTCCGCCGGATGGAATGCAACCTGGGTGACCATGATGTTGGCGCGCGTGCCAAGCTCCAGCGGCGCCTTGCCCATCGGACCGTCCTTGGCCGAGAACGGCCAGACGATCGCGGCGGGCGCGCCGGAGGAGGCCAGCCACTTGCCCTTCACCGACCAGGAGAGCGACTTCACCTTGGCCGGATACCCGGTCATGCGCATGTGGCGGGCTTCGCCTGGCTTGCCGTCGAGCTTCCAGCCGTGCAGGGCGTTTTCCTGCATGGTGGTGACGAGGAAGCGGCCATCGGGAGAGAAGGTGACGCCGGTGTGGGCACCCTTCCAGTCAAGGTCCACAGGCGCGCCATTGGTGCCGACCCAGTGCAGGGTCACGCCGTTGTACCGCGCCACGGCAATCCGCAGGCCCTTCGGGGCGAAGGCAACGCCTTCCACCGTGCGCTCTTCGGGAAATTCCCGCGTCGTGCCGTCCGAAAGGCGCACGAAGCTCGTGCGCCCATGCGCATAGGCGACGGCCCCCTGCGGCCCGCCGGCGACCACGTTGATCCACTTGCGCGGCGCTTCCGCCAGCTGCGTCACGCTGCCGTCATGGGCGATTCGCAGGACCTTGCCGTCCTCGCCGCCGGTAAGGAGGGTGGCGCTGTAGGGGTCGCGGATGCAGGTGAGCAGGCCCTCATGCGCGTCTGTCACCTTCTCGCCGCCATCGAGGCGGTGGATGGTGCCGGCAGCTGAGGCGAAGAGAGGGACCTCGCCGAGGAAATGCGTGGCGACGAAATGGCCTTCGAGATCAAGCGGTGCGACGGTCGGCATCAGGCAGGCGTCGCCTCGCAGGCCTTGAAGCTCTTCTCGATCTTCTCGACGTCGAGGTCGCGGCCGATGAAAACGAGGCGGGATTCGCGCTTCTCGCCATCCTTCCAGGGACGCTGGTGGTCGCCCTCTACGATCATGTGAACACCCTGCACCACGTAGCGCTCCTCGTCACCCTTGAAGGCGATGATGCCCTTCAGGCGCAGGATGTTGGGACCATCGGTCTGGGTGATCTTCTGGATCCAGGGGAAGAAGCGGTCCGGGTTCATCTCGCCACCGCGCAACGAGATGGACTTCACCGTGACGTCGTGGATCGGGGAGGGGGCATGATGGTGGTGATCGTGGCCATGGTCATGGTCATGATCGTGGTGATGGTGATGATCATGATCGTGGTGGTGATGGTCGTGGCCGTGATGATGACCGTGGTCATGGTCGCAATCCGGGCCGCAGACATGATCCTCGTGACCATGCTCCAGGAACTGCGGATCGTTCTCCAGCGCCCGCTCCAGGTTGAAGGCACCCTGGTTCAGGACTTTGGCGAGATCGACGCCGGAACGGCTCGTCTTGTAGATGCGTGCGCCGGGATTGATGGCCCGAACGACGTCCTCGATCTGCGCCAGCTCGTCCGGCGTCACGAGATCGGTCTTGTTGATGACCACGACATCGGCGAAGGCGATCTGGTCCTCGGCCTCGCGGCTGTCCTTCAGGCGGAGCGGCAGGTGCTTGGCGTCGACTAGAGCGACCACGGCATCAAGCTCGGTCTTGGCGCGCACGTCGTCGTCCATGAAGAAGGTCTGCGCAACCGGAACCGGGTCGGCAAGGCCGGTCGTCTCGACGATGATGCCGTCGAAGCGGCCGGGGCGGCGCATCAGGCCTTCCACGACGCGGATCAGGTCGCCGCGCACCGTGCAGCAGACGCAGCCGTTGTTCATCTCATAGATTTCCTCGTCGGATTCCACGATCAGGTCGTTGTCGATGCCGATCTCGCCGAACTCGTTGACGATGACCGCATACTTCTTGCCGTGGCTCTCGGAGAGGATGCGGTTCAGGAGCGTCGTCTTCCCGGCGCCGAGATAGCCGGTGAGAACGGTGACGGGAACGGGCTTGGCGATGGTCGTGTCGGTCATGGGAAACCTCGAAGGGTGAGCCGGCGCCGGGGCGGCGCGCAAAAGGTGTCGGCCTGATATAAGGGCAAGCCGGAAGCAGTTCAAAGGGTTTTGAATGTTATAAGGTGACAGCGGTTGTCACGGCTTGGTGTCGACGTCTGTCTCCCGCAGGAGACGGTCTGTGGTCAGGATAGGCTGCCCCATCACCTTCGCATGAGCGTAGTGGAAGCAATCGAAGTTGCTCAGATACCGACGGCCGATGCCGCGATCCTGCGCCACCGCGACGGCGTGATGCAAAATCTCCCGGGGCTGGCCTGTCTCCCTCAACTCAATATTGCGGTCGTCCAGCCACTCAAGCACGGCACCTTCCGCGTCGCGATAGCTACAGTCGAGCTGATCAGGACGCGAAAGGATGATGATCGCCTCCCAGGCAGCGAGTGCTGAGGTGAAAGGCGAAGCTGCGCCGAGTAAGGCCTCTTCATAGGCATCGGCCGTGTCTTCGCCTGCCATCAACGATATGATCGCGCAGGCGTCGACAAACATCAGTCAGATGCTAGTTCGTGGTCGAGTTCGTGGAACGCTTCGGCAGGAACAGGATGTCGGTTCGGCTTGAATGCGAGGCCGCGTCTAGCAAGTACGCGCCTTGCAGTCTCACGTGGGCTTTCGTTCTTTAGGCGGCTTGCGATGGTTTCCCGCAGCGCATTGACGACTGCGTCTGTGATCGTGGTGCCGTCAAGCTCCGCCAATTCGCGCGCCAGAGCATCCGCTTGCTTGTTACGGATATTGAGGGTCATCATGGCCTCCTGTGTAGCAGCAGCATAGCCATTTGTGTAGCTAGCTGCAATGCGAGCTATGACAGTTCCACCGCATCGAACGCCGCCACATCTTGCAGCAGTTCCATGATTCCCTTCACCGCATGGGCCAGGATGGCCTCGCCCTTTTCCGCGGTCGCGGCGGCGGCATTGCCGGCGACACCCGCCTTGTTGAGGTCCGACATCTTCCAGCCGAAGGCATGCGGGCCATAGGCGCGCAGGTGCCGGTAGCGGCTGGCGAATTCGCTCTGGCGGGATTGGAAGGCTTCGGCCCTCCCCATGTCCACCCGATCCGGATGGAGCGCCAGCATGACCGACGTCTCTATGTCACCGCCATGGATGTCGATCGCCTTTTCCTCAGGGCTGATCAGCCCGTCGGGTAGCCCGAAGCGTGTCCAACTCGTCGCGACAGCGAGCATGTTGAACCGGACACGGGCTTCGGTGGCGACGATGGTCATCAAAGGGGAATTGCCGCCATGGGCATTGAGCATCACCAACTTGCGGATGCCTTGTCGGTGCAGGTCCTCCGCAATCCCCAGCCAGCGCATCACCGCCTCGTCGAATGCCAGTGTCTTCGTCCCGGGCACATCCATGTGCTCGATGGAATAACCGACGGGTTCGATGGGAAGGAAGGTGACCGGAAGGCGAGGGGGCAGGGTGTTGATCAGCCGGTCGACGATCCCCGTTGCAATCAGCGTATCGGTTTCGAAGGGCAGGTGCGGTCCATGCTGTTCATGGGCGCCGAGCGGCAGGACGGCAATCCAATCGCTGCGGTCGACGGGCGACAGCGTCGGATCATTGTCCCTGAAATGCGGCCGTGGGTGAGGCATCTGGCGGTCCATCCCTCGTTTCGCTATGCATGGGACGAAGTCTATAGCCGTGCGAGCCTCAGCACGGAAGCAGGAAGGGCAGATGGCCAAGAAGAAGGACGGCAAGAAGGGCAAGGACGGCAAGAACGGCAAGAAGAAGGATCTCGAAGCCTTTGCTCCCGCCGATCTTGCGGTCGGCCTCACCCAGGCGGCCCGGTCCCTGCGCACCGTGCTCAGCCGCAGCCTTGCCGAAAGTGGCCTCTATGCGGGGCAGGATGGCGTGATCCTTGCACTCGCCGAGCAGGACGGCTTGACTGCCGGCCAGTTGGCCGCCCATCTCGGCGTCAAGGCCCCAACCATGACGCGCACCATCGGACGCATGGAGGCGCAGGGTTTCGTCATGCGTAGCGAGGACGGCGAAGACGGACGCCTGACAAAAGTATTCCTCACCGAGAGCGGCAGAGCGAGCGTGACACGGATCGAGCAAAGCGTGGCGGCCTGTGGGGAGCTAGCCTTGAAGGATTTCTCCGGCAAGGAGATCCGGACACTGATGCGGCTCCTGCGCGCCCTGGACAACAATCTCCATTCGCCTGAATAACCTGTTCGCTGGGCCTTTCCGGGCAGTTGCGATTTCCCATTTAATTATTTAAAGGATTTTAAATCCGGCCGCAGCCGGTGCTTGCCTGGCCGGAGGGGACGTGGCGCAAAAGATCAAGCTGTCGACGATTGCCGAAAGCCTCGGCCTGTCCACCGCAACCATTTCGCTCGCCTTGCGCGACAGTCCGCTGGTTGCAGCTGATACCCGGGAGAAGATCAAGGAGCAGGCGCGCGCGCTGGGCTATATCTACAATCGGCGCGCGGCGAGCCTCAGGACCTCCCGCTCCGGCATTGTCGGCGTCGTTGTACACGACATCATGAACCCCTTCTACGGGGAAATCCTGAAGGCGATCGAAAGCGAGCTCGACCGCAGCGGCCAGACCTTCATCCTGTCCAATCATTACGATTCCGTCGAGAAGCAGCGGACCTTCATCGAAACACTGCTGCAGCTCGGTGGCGATGGGGTCATCATGTCTCCGGCGATCGGCACTCCGATTGAGGACGTCAAGCTCGCCGAGGCCAATGGCATGCCGGCCATTCTGGTTGCCCGGTCCATGGAGGGCGTCAACCTGCCCATGTATCGCGGCGACGACAGCTACGGCATCTCGCTTGCCACCAACCATCTGATCGGGCTCGGCCACCGGGTCATCGCGATGATCGGCGGTACGGATCAAACCTCGACCGGGCGCGATCGCTACCAGGGCTATGTCAACGCGCTGCGCAAGGCAGGCATTGAAGTGGACCCGAACCTCCGCATTCCCGGCCCGCGCTCCAAGCAGGGCGGGTTCGAGGCGGCCGTACATTTCCTGTCGTTGCCGCAGAAGCCGACGGCGGCCGTGTGCTGGAACGATCTCGTCGCGATCGGCCTGATGAATGGCATCGCCCGGGCGGGCCTTGTCCCCGGCCAGGACATCTCCGTTACCGGCTACGACGACCTCGAGGAAGCCTCGATCGCAACGCCAGCGCTTACCACCGTCTGGAACGGCCAGAGCGAGGTAGGCCGGCTGGCCGCCCGCGCACTGCTCGACCGCCTTGCCGGGAGCCATGAGCCGGACGGTATCCACCTCATCAAGCCGGAGATGCGCATCCGCCAGTCAACCGGCATCTACCGACCCCGCAGCTGAATTCGAAGGAGGAGAGACAGCATGTCCGACCAACCCGTAGCCATACTTGTGCCCGGCCGCATCCACCCGCGGGTGCTCGAACGGCTGAAGGAGACCTTCGAGATCGTCGCCGTCCCAATGGGCCCCCCGACCGATATCGATCCCGGCCTTCGCGACAGGATCAGGGGCGTTGCTATCTCGGGCGTCCTGGACAATGGCTGGATCGACAGGCTGCCCAACCTGGAGATCGTCTCCAACTTCGGCGTCGGCTACGATGGGGTCGATACGGCAAAGGCGTTGCAGCACGGCATCATCGTCACCCATACGCCCGATGTGCTGAACGACGAGGTCGCCGACACGACCATCGCACTGCTCCTCAACACGCTCCGGGAATATCCACGGGCCGAAAATTATCTGCGCGAGGGGCGCTGGAAGAGCGAAGGACCCTATCCGCTGACACCGCTTTCGCTGCGCGGCCGCCACGTCGGGATCCTCGGTCTCGGCCGCATCGGCATCGAGATCGCCAAGCGGCTCGAGCCGTTCAAGGCCCGCATCGGCTACCATACCCGCACCCGCAGGGACGGGCTCCCCTATACCTACTATCCATCGCTGAAGGCGATGGCCGAGGAGGTGGACACGCTGATCTCGATCGTGCCCGGCACGGCTGCAACCCACAAGATATTCACCTCGGAGATCTTCGCCGCCCTTGGGCCGAACGGTGTCTTCATCAATGTCGGTCGCGGTACGAGCGTCGACGAGGAGGCGCTGGCCGAGGCTCTGCGCAGCCGCACCATCGCCGCGGCCGGACTGGACGTCTTCTATGACGAGCCGAACGTCCCGCAGGCGCTGCTCGATCTTCCGAATACCAGCCTCTTGCCGCACGTGGCCTCTGCGTCGGTGCCGACGCGCAATGCCATGGCTGATCTGGTGGTGGACAATCTCATCGGTTGGTTCCGCGAGAAGAAGGTGATCACGCCGGTTCCGGAAACGCCGGTAAAAGCCTGACCAACCCTCGTTGCTGCCGGTTGGCTCAGCCGGCAGCAGCGGCCAGCTGAGCGGGCCGTGTGCCGGCTCCACGAGTGGCGGCGTAGTCCCTCACGGCGTCGCCGAAGGCTTTGAACAGGGCGCGCGAGGGGGCATCCGTCTCGGCCCAGTATTCCGGGTGCCACTGGACGCCGACGGCGAATCCCTTCGCATCGATCACCGAAACCGCCTCGATCGTCCCGTCTTCAGCCGTTGCCTCGACCGTCAGCCGGGGCGCGGTCTCGGCGATCGCCTGGCGGTGCAGCGAGTTGATCTGCACCTCGCCGGAGAGGCCGAGGTGGCGGGCGATGCAAGTGCCTTCCCGAACGAATACAGGCTGGCGGATCGCGTACATGTGATCGCGCTCGGGCACGTTAGGCTTGCGGTGGTCCCACATGCCAGGCTGGTCGTGTATCTCGCTCGCAAGCGTCCCGCCCAGCGCGACGTTCAGCTCCTGGAGCCCGCGGCAGATGGCAAGCATGGGGATACCGCGCTCGATGGCGTGTCGGATGAGAGGCAGCGAGGTGGAATCCCGCGCAATGTCGAAAGGCCCATCCGCCTCCGTCGCTTCTCGGCCGTAGAGCGAGGGATGGACATTGGTGGCGGAGCCGGAAACGAGAAGTCCGTCGACCCGGTCGAGGATGGCATCGGTGTCATTGCCTTCCTCGAAGGCGGGAATGATGAAGGTCATCACGTCCGCCACCTTGAGGGCCGCCTTCACGTACTGGTTCGGAGTGGCGTGCCAGACTGTACCCTCAAATTCGCGAATATCTGCGGGTAGGGCGACGATCGGTTTGGGCATCTGAAGTCTCCGAGACGAAACCGATTTCTGGCGCCGGATCATCCTTGCTGTCAAGCGGTTCCCGCGGCTCCTGTCGCCCATAGTTTGGGCAGCGTTCTTGGCGGTGTGTGAAACCTGCGGAGAAATTGCGCAGGTCTCGGATTCTGTTAGTAAAAGAACATCCGAGACCAAGGGATAATGCCGGATATGCTTGCACGCGCGAGGGGGACATGTTTACCTCCGCGGCGGACCGGGGGAGGGCAAGAATACCGTCCCCTGCGGTTTTTGTTTTGTTGGGAGGTAATACATGGATCGTCGTTCATTCTTCAAGAAGGCGGCAGTAACCGGCGCCGGTGCAGCCGCCGCCACGACGCTGGCGGCTCCGGCCATCGCTCAGGAAAATCCGAAGATAACCTGGCGTCTGACGTCTTCGTTTCCGAAGTCGCTCGACACCATCTATGGCGGTGCTGAAGACATCGCACGCCGCGTCTCGGAAGCCACGGGCGGCAACTTCACCATCCAGCCCTTCGCGGCCGGTGAAATCGTTCCCGGCCTCCAGGCAGCTGACGCCGTCAGCGCCGGCACGGTCGAAATGTGCCACACCTGCTCTTACTACTATGTCGGCAAGGACCCGACCTTCGCGATCGGAACGGCCATCCCCTTCGGCCTCAACGCCCGCCTGACCAATTCCTGGTTCTACGAAGGCAACGGCAACAAGCTTCTCAACGAATTCTACGCCACTCATGGCCTCTACGGCATGATCTCCGGCAATACCGGCGCCCAGATGGGTGGCTGGTTCCGCAAGGAGATCAACACGGTCGACGACTTCAAGGGCGTCAAGATGCGCATCGCCGGTCTTGCCGGCAAGGTGGTCGAGAAGCTCGGCGTCGTGCCGCAGCAGATCGCCGGCGGCGACATCTATCCCGCTCTGGAGAAGGGCACGATCGACGCAGCCGAGTGGGTCGGTCCCTATGACGACCAGAAGCTCGGCTTCTACAAGGTCGCCAAGTACTACTACTATCCCGCATTCTGGGAAGGCGGCCCGGTCATCCACTCCTTCGTCAACCTGGAGCAGTGGAACAACCTGCCGAAGCACTACCAGGCCGCGCTGACCGATGCCTGCGCCTATGCCAACACCAGCATGATGGCGAAGTACGACGCCAAGAACCCGGCCGCCGTGAAGCAGCTCGTTGCCGACGGCACGATCCTGCGTCCGTTCAGCCAGGAAATCCTCGAGGCCTGCTTCAACGCCGCGCAGGAAGTCTATGCCGAGCTCACGGCTTCCAACGAGTGGTTCAAGAAGATCTACGAAGACCAGGTCGCCTTCAAGAAGGAAGGCTATCTGTGGATGCAGCTGTCGGAATACACGTTCGACACCTTCATGATGATCCAGCAGCGTAACGGCAAGCTCTAAGCTTTAGTCGACTACGGTAGCACCGAGGCCCGGATCTCAGGATCCGGGCCTTTTCTGTTGCAGCCCTCTGGACAGGTCAAAAAGAAAGCCCGGCTTCTCGCCGGGCTTGGGATTCGGGCAGATTGACCCGTCTAGTGCTTCATCGCCTTGACGATGTCCTCGGTCATCTTCTTGGCGTCGCCGAGCAGCATCATCGTGCCGTCCTTGTAGAACAGCGTGTTGTCGATGCCGGCATAGCCGGAGCCGAGCGAGCGCTTGACGAAGAGGCAGGTCTTGGCCTTGTCGACGTCGAGGATCGGCATCCCGTAGATCGGCGAGGTCTTGTCGTCGCGCGCCGCCGGATTGGTGACGTCATTGGCGCCGATCACATAAGCGACGTCCGCCTGCGCGAACTCGGCATTGATGTCTTCTAGCTCGAAGACCTCGTCGTAGGGGACGTTCGCCTCGGCGAGTAGCACGTTCATGTGTCCGGGCATGCGGCCGGCGACAGGATGAATAGCGTACTTCACCTCGACACCGTGTTCCTTCAGCGTATCGGCAAGCTCGCGCAGCGCATGCTGCGCTTGGGCGACGGCCATGCCGTATCCCGGCACGATGATCACCTTTTCAGCGTTCTGCATCAGGAAAGCTGCGTCGTCGGCAGAGCCCTGCTTCACGGCCCGCTGGACCCCGTCGTCGGCACCGGCCGCAGCCGTTTCACCGCCGAAGCCGCCGAGGATGACGGAGATGAAGGAGCGGTTCATCCCCTTGCACATGATGTAGGAGAGGATCGCACCCGAGGAGCCGACCAATGCGCCGGTGATGATCAGCGCCAGGTTCCCGAGGGTGAAGCCGATTCCCGCCGCCGCCCATCCCGAATAGGAGTTCAGCATCGACACGACGACCGGCATGTCGGCGCCACCGATCGGCACGATGAGCAACACGCCGAGCGCCAGCGACAGGATGACGATCAGCCAGAACTGCGTATGGCTCTCCGTCTGCGTCAGCGCGGCGATCAAGACGATGATCGCCACCAGCAAGCCGATGTTGATCGGGTGCCGGAAGGGCAGGAGGATCGGCTTGCCGGACATGCGTCCGTCGAGCTTGAGGTAGGCGATGATGGAACCGGTGAAGGTGATCGCGCCAATCGCGGCGCCGAGTGCCATCTCGATGAGCGCTTGCCCGTGGATCGTGCCGACATCGCCGATCCCGAAGGAAACCGGGTCATAGAGGGCTGCGGCAGCAACCATGACGGCGGCGAAGCCGACCAGCGAGTGGAAACCTGCCACAAGCTGGGGCATGGCCGTCATCGGAATGGTACGGGCGATATAGGCGCCCGCACCGCCCCCGATGGCGAGCGCCAGCACGATCAGCACAAGTCCGCCGAAGTCCGGCGTGGCGAGCAGAAGCGTCGTGCCGATGGCAATGCCCATGCCGACCATGCCGTAGACATTGCCCTGGCGGCTGGTTGTCGGATGCGACAGGCCGCGGAGCGCCATGATGAACAGCACGCCGGAGACGAGGTAGAGGAAGGCTGCAAGGTTCTGTGACATTGTTCAGGACCCTCAGCGATCTTTTTTCTTGTACATGGCGAGCATCCGGCTGGTGACCAGAAAGCCGCCGAAGATGTTCACCGAGACAAGCACCAGTGCCACGAAGCCGAAGCCGGTGGCATAGCCGCTGGCGGAGATGCCGACAGCGAGGAGTGCCCCGACCACGATCACCGAGGAAATGGCATTGGTGACGGCCATCAGCGGGGTGTGCAGCGCCGGCGTCACCGACCAGACGACGTAATAGCCGACGAAGATGGACAGCACGAAGATCGCCAGCCGGAACACGAAGGGGTCGATCGCGCCGCCTGACACTCCGTGTGCTGCCTGGGCGACAGCTTCGGGAGCCTGTTCGGCCGCAACTCTCACAGCCTCGACGGCATGTTCGAGCCGATCAAGAGCCGAATTCATCACTTCGCTCGCCATCAAAGCCCCTCCTTCTTGTCAGGCGTTGCTGCTTCGGTCTTCTTGCGCGTTCGCTTGGGCTTGTCCGGCGAGGTCTCGCCCGAGACGGGAGATGCAGTCCTAGCCGGTTTGCGCGCGGGTGCCGCAGCAGCGGTTGTCGTCGTCTCGGCTACTGATGCCGTGGAGGGTGCAAACGATGCTGCCGCCTCGGCAAAATTCGGATGCACCACCTGGCCTCCATGGGTCAGCATGGTGGCCTTCACCAGTTCATCGTCCGGATTGACGGCAAATTCCTTGGTCTCCTTCGAAACCATGGTCTCCAGGAAGGCGAAGAGGTTCTTCGCGTAGAGCGCCGAAGCAGAGGCCGCAACGCGGCCCGCCACGTTGGCGTAGCCGATGACCTTGACGCCTTCGACCGTGGCGATCGAACCCTTGACGGAGCCCTCGATATTGCCGCCCCGCTCGACGGCGAGGTCGACCGCGACCGAGCCGGCCTTCATCGAGGCGAGCATGGCACGGGTGACGAGGCGCGGCGCCGGCCGGCCGGGAATGAGCGCGGTGGTGATGACGATGTCCTGCTTGGCGATGTGCTCGGTGACGAGCGCCGCCTGCTTCGCCTGGTAGGCTTCCGACATCTGCTTGGCATAGCCGCCGGCCGTTTCCGCGGCCTTGAACTCCTCGTCCTCGACGGCGATGAACTTGGCGCCGAGCGAGGCGACCTGTTCCTTGGCGGCCGGACGCACGTCGGTGGCGGAGACCACGGCACCCAGCCGGCGGGCGGTGGCGATCGCCTGCAGACCGGCGACGCCGGCGCCCATGACGAAGACCTTGGCGGCCGGAACCGTACCAGCGGCGGTCATCATCATCGGCAGGGCGCGGCCGTATTCATGCGCCGCATCGATGACGGCACGGTAGCCGGCAAGGTTCGCCTGGGAAGAGAGAATGTCCATGGACTGCGCGCGAGTGATGCGCGGCATCAGCTCCATGGCGAACGCCGTGATGCCGGCGCGCGCCATTTCCGCCAGGGCCGCCTCGTTGCCATAGGGGTCCATGCCGGCGAAGACGGCGGTGCCGGGCCTGTATCCGCTGATCTCGGCCGATCCCGGACGGTTGACCTTGAGGATCACGTCCGCGGTGGCGGCGTCCGAAGCCGAGCCGATGCGCGCGCCAGCCGCCTCGAAATCAGCGTCGAGAATACCGGATGCCGTCCCGGCGCCCGCCTCGACCACGATGGAAAAGCCCATCGCCGAGAGGCGCTTCACCGTTTCCGGCGAGGCCGCCACCCGTTCCTCACCTGCCCCTTCGCGGGGTACGAAAATCACCTTTGCCACGATTTGCCCTCCCAGATTCGTGTGCTGGACAGGCATGAATGTCATGCCGGTCCTTCCGATCATTTCGGTCGAGGGATCAGCGAAGCAGGTAGAAGCCGGCGGCGGTGAGGACGAGGAAGACGATGAGCGCGCCGAAGAAGCCGGCCCCGCCGAAGAACCCGGCCGCCATGGCGATCAGGAGGACGACCATGACCATGGTTCCCCACTTCGTCAGCGCGAGGAACATGTTGTAGGTCTTCTCGTGCTCCGGGTAATCCATGGAAGCACCCGTCTCGACTGGAGCGCTGTTGTGATTGTCCATTCGTCGTCTCCCTGATGCGGCCGCTCCGACCACCTTCTCGGCGCGGCCGTTGAAACCTGTCCGACCGGCCACGAGCGAAATGATCGGGGCCGATTTTGTTGGATTCTGGCCTTACACAAAGCCGCCACAAAGCGCAATGGCACCTTCTGGCGCAGGCAGTCACGCTCCCGATGTTTCAGCTCGCGAGCGGCATGGAATGCTGCCGGGCCAGTCGTGCCGTCGGCAGGATCGTCAGCGGCGCCATGCCGCTGAGCGGCGATCGGTCGAACATCAGACGGCGTTCGTAGGGCTGGGATTCGTAGATCGGGAAGCGGCTCAAGAGCTTCGGCCCGATCTCGCGGGTGCGTGACGCAAGAAGCGTCAGATCGAAACCATATATGCTGGCGAAGGTCGGGGGTACGACGGTATCGGCATAGAAATAGCGGCGGTAGAAGGCGGAATGGGCGGGACGGATATGCTGCAGCATGCGGTCCGCATTGAAGTAGATCGCCGCCATGATCGTCGGCCTGACCGTCAGGAAAGGCAGGGCCGAGCGCTCGCCGTCCAGTTCGGGATCAATGGCGAGCCTTGCCGGGTCGATCAGCGTCATGCCGGCATCGAGGAAGGCATTCACTGCGTCGGGAAAGACGCCGGCCGACTGGCTGATCCGGTGGGTCGGGGTCACATGGTGCACCCTTATGGTGCTGACCAGTTCCTCATATAGATAGACCCCGAAGACGTAGGCGTGGTCGTCGAAATCGACCTCGTCGAGCATGCTGCTCGCGGAGAGCGGCAGGACGCCTCGCTCCTGATAGGACTTGTAGCGAAGCCGGGCAATGTCTTCGAAATCCTCCTGGCTTTCGATGCGGCGATACTCGACGGCGTCCAGGATCGAAAGAAGCTTGGTGGAAAATTCCTTGGTGGTAACGGTACTATTATTGAGCATCTGCGGCAATCTCCTCAGAGTTAACGAGAAGTTAACCCGAGATTGTCCGCTTCGGATGTGCTGCCGCCCCGAACGGGCGGTATTTTGGCGATTATGGTTAAGACCGGAGGGGGCGCGGCGCCTCCGTTACGGGGATGCTATGTCACTGGCTTTAGGCGCTTGCGCGATGCCTTGACGGCCACAGCCTGACCGCTTGCACGAAGCATCCTGGTCGCGGTCTCCGCATCAACGGGTGGCGCAAAGACATAGCCCTGGATCAGGTCTGCAAAGCGGTTCTCCTTGATGAGTTGAAGCTGTTCCTGTGTCTCAACGCCTTCGATCACGATCCTCAAAGCAAGATCACGCGACAGTTGCGCAATTCCCTTCAGCAGCTTCATCTGGCGCGGGTCATGGGTGATGTCCCGGATGAAGGCCCGGTCGACCTTGACGATGTCGAGCGGCAGGGAGGTCAGATAGCTGAGACTCGAAAAACCGGTGCCGAAGTCGTCAATCGCGATCGTGACGCCCTTCTCCCGCAACTGATGCAGGACCTTGCTTACCGCGGCGGGGTCATCAATGAAGCAGCTTTCTGTCAACTCCACGTGGAGGCGCCATGGTGGCAGGCCGGTGCGCGCAAGAATTTCGAGTATGTCGCCGAAGATGTCCGGATTCAGTAGGTCGTGAGCGGACAGGTTCACGGAAAGCGCCGTCGGGTGCTCCCAGCCGGCGCAATCGCGGCTGGCCCGTTCCAGCACCAGGCGCGTGATGCTGGAGATGATGCCCATCTCTTCTGCCATCGGAATGAAGACGTTGGGCGCGATCATGCCCTTTTCGGGATGCTTCCAGCGAACGAGTGCCTCCATGCACTCAATCCGGCTGCCGTCGACCGTGTACATGGGCTGGTAGACAACCTGGAGCTCCTCGTCCTCGACCGCCTGTCGCAACGCAGCCCGCAGCTTCTGCTCCTCGACATAGCGAGCATCCATTTCGGGTCGGAAGAAGGAGAGGGAGCCCTTGCCCTTCACCTGCGCATCACTGAGCGCGAGATCGGCCTTGATCAGCCAGGTCTCTATATCGAATTCGTCGGCTCGACCGACGATGGCGCCGCCATTGACGCGGATCTCGATCCGGAAGTCAGGGAGATCATAGGCACGCTGGATCTCCTCATGCACCTTCCGGACATGCGCCTCCAGCTGGGGGCGGTCCTCGGCCATCACGAAGAGGGTGAATTCGTCGCCCACCAGGCGCCCCGTCAGCAGATCGGGCCCACCCTGAGCAGACAGCCTCGATGCGACGGCCGCCAGCAGCCGGTCGCCAACAACATGGCCCCGCAGGTCGTTGACGTGCTTGAAGGCTTCGAGATCGAGCACGACAAGGGCGGCAAGGCTGTCAGACGGGCGCCGTTTGAGCTCGGCCGTTGCCATTGCGGCAAAATGAGACCGGTTGGCCAGCCCCGTCAGCGTATCGAACTGCACCATGTGCAGGATCTTCGCGTCCGCCTCGACGCGCGCGCTGACGTCCTCGAAGATCAGCACGATCCCGCCATCCTCGCGCCGGCTGGCGGAGAATTCCACATGCAGCCCTTTCTTGAGCTGGAAAAGGGTGCGGTCGATGTCGCCGCTCAACAAATGCCGTAGTTCAGTGACGGCCCTTGTGCGGCGGTAGCCATTATGGGCTTCCAGCACCCCAACCAGCGGAAGCCCGCGGATCTCGGAAACGTCCGGCAGTCCGAGCAGGTCGGAGGCGCGGCGGTTGACGACTTCAATGCGGCCTTCGCTGTCCAGCATGACGAGGCCGTGGGCGATCGTCGTCAGCGCCAGATCAAGCTGGTTGGCGATAAGGCGAATCTTTCGGGCCGCCAGGACGTTCTTGTAGAGAAACTCGCGCACGCCATTGGCCATCGAGCGGGTCGTCAGGCCGAAGGGGATGAGCAGTAGTGACATCATCGCAAGATGCGTATCGAGACTGGCGATACAGGCGATGATGATGGGGACGCAACAGCCGAGGGTCTGGAAGTCTACCGCATGGCGCGAGCCGTAATTGCGGCCGACAATGGACATCATCGATCCCATCGTCATTGCAATGCAGGTGAAGGCAACGAAGCTGTCCTTAAGGACGAGCATGGCGTGGCCGCTCGTCGTTCCCAGCAGGAGAGCGGTCATGGCGGCGCCCACAACATAGCGTCGCTCCCAGCGAGCGATCTGCTTGTCCGTCAGTGAGGTCTTGTCGACCTTGTCGAACCTCAGGAAATCGAAGAACCGGAGGGCGAAAACGAGCGGAAAGCCAGCCGCCGCATACAGATAGAACTGCGATCCCGTGTAGCTGAAGACGATAGCGCACCACACGACGTGGACCACCACGCCGGTAACCAATGTGCCGCGGTTTTCAAACAGCGAGCTCACGAAGGACAGGTAGACATCCGTCGGCAGCGTCGTTGCGTCTTGCGCTTTCATGGGTTGCCCCTCGTCTCGGCCCACCCTTGCCCGAGACAGCTTAATTTCGTCCGAATCGGCACCCCTTCCCCCATGAACCTGAGGGGTTGTTCGTTTTCTGCTTAACAGAAGTCAAAGAAAGCCCCGCAGGAATTCGCACTCCATCTTCACAGATTTCCGGACGGTGGCAAGCGGATCACAGTCTCGAGACGATTCGACCATTTCCAGCGGACAGACTGTCGCGATTGGGTCGCAGAAGCCTTGAAAACCAGCGCATCGCGCGCTCAGCCAATTGATTTTTGCGGCTCCAGCCAATACAGGTCGCGCACTAACAACGGGACCCGGCAATCGCCCAGGCCGGTGGCGATGGCTGCAAGGTTCGACAGGAGGGGAAAAAATGGCTGCGCTGCTCGCGCTCAGTCGCGTGATCGATGCCGTCACAACGGTCATCGGAAAATCCGTATCATGGCTGCTGCTCGCAGCCGTTCTGATCAGCGCGGGAAATGCCATTCTGCGCAAGGCGCTCGACATGTCGTCGAACGCATGGCTGGAAGTGCAGTGGTACCTGTTTGGAACCGTCTTCATGCTGGCCGCGGCCTATGCGCTGCTGAAGAACGAGCATGTCCGCATCGACATAGTCTCGTCCATGTGGAGCAAGCGGACGCGCGACATCATCGACCTCGTGCTGCACATCATCTTCCTCGTGCCGTTCGCCGGGCTGATGGCTTATCTTGCCTGGCCCTGGTTCTGGCTTTCGTTCAACTCCGGCGAGATTTCGTCGAATGCCGGGGGGCTCACCATCTGGCCGGCCAAGCTGGTGGTGCTGCTGGGCTTCCTGCTGCTCCTGCTGCAGGCCTTCTCCGAAATCATCAAGCGCTTTGCCGTCATCACGGGCCGGATCGAGGATGCACGCCATGACACAGCCGGCGAAATGCCGACTGCCGCGACGGAGGTCTGAGCGTGATCGACTTCATTGCCCACAACCTGCCGCTGGTGATGTTCTCTAGCGTCATGCTGATGCTGCTGCTCGGCTATCCGGTGGCCTTCACGCTTGCCGCAGGCGGCCTGATATACTTTGTGATCGGCGTCGAACTCTCGACGATTTCGCCGGAAATCCGGCTATTCTGGCCGCTGCTGCAATCCCATCCGGAGCGCATCTACGGCATCATGTACAACGATACGCTCTTGGCGATCCCGTTCTTCACCTTCATGGGGATCATTCTTGAGCGGTCGCGCATGGCGGAAGACCTGCTCGACACGATCGGCCAGCTGTTCGGACCGATCCGCGGCGGCCTGGCCTATGCCGTCATCCTCGTCGGCGCGCTTCTCGGCGCCACGACCGGCGTTGTCGCTGCATCCGTCATGGCCATGGGGTTGATCTCGCTGCCGATCATGATGCGCTACGGCTACAACAGGCCGCTCGTCTCCGGCACGATCGCCGCCTCCGGCACGTTGGCGCAGATCGTCCCGCCCTCGCTCGTCCTGATCGTCATGGCCGACCAGCTCGGTCGCTCGGTCGGCGACATGTATCTCGGCGCGCTTTATCCGGCGCTGCTGATTGTCGGGGCCTACTGCCTCTACATCTTCGCCGTCTCAATGGTGAAGCCGGAATGGGCGCCGGCGCTGCCGATGGAGGCCCGCACGCTCGGCAACGGCGTGACCTCGCTGATCGTGATGCTGGCGATCTCGGTCGCCCTTTACTATCTCGGCATGTACGTGCTGTTCACTGGCATCCAGTCGCCGGAGTGGCAGCTGGTTGCGGCCATGGTGTTCGCGGTGGCCGTGGTATACGTCGTCGCGCTGATCAACAGCCGTGTCGAGAAGAAGCTCATCTCACGGCTGGCCGAGCAGGTCATCATCGTGCTCATCCCGCCGCTGGCGCTGATCTTCCTGGTGCTCGGCACGATCTTCCTCGGCATCGCAACCCCGACCGAAGGCGGCGCGATGGGCGCCACTGGCGCGCTGCTTCTCGCCCTCGCCAAGGGGCGCCTGAGCTTCGGAACGATCAAGAATGCACTGGACGCCACGACGAAGCTGTCCGCCTTCGTGATGATGATCCTCATTGGTGCACGCGTCTTCGGCCTGACCTTCTACGGCATCAACGGGAATGTCTGGATCGAGGAACTGCTGCTGGCACTGCCCGGCGGCGAGTACGGCTTCCTGATCGTGGTGACGATCATCGTCTTCATCCTCGGATGCTTCCTCGACTTCTTCGAGATCGCCTTTATCATGGTGCCGCTGCTCGCGCCCGTGGCAGAGGCGCACGGGATTGATCTCGTCTGGTTCGGGATCATCCTCGGCATCAACCTGCAGACTTCGTTCCTGACGCCGCCCTTCGGCTTCTCGCTGTTCTTTCTGCGATCCATCGCGCCGGCAGCACCATGGCTGGACAAGGTAACGGGCAAGACCATGCCGGCGATGAAGACCACGGAGATCTACAGGGGCGTCTTCCCCTATATCATCATCCAATTCGTCATGATCCTCGTGGTGATCTTCTTCCCCGGGCTGGTGATGCACTACAAGACCGATCATCCGAGCGCCGATCCGACCGATATCCAGATCGAGATCCCCGGCTTCGGCGGCCAGGGTGGCGGGCTCGGCCTACCGCCGCTGGGTGGCCAGGGAGGCGGTGGAGGTGGCGGAGCGGGCGCGCCACCCGCGATGGGCCTTCCGCCCCTCAATCTTGGCGAGCCGCCTGCCTCGGGCGCCCAGCCTGCGTCGCCGCCGGCTTTTGGCCTGCCGCCGCTCAACCTAGGTGGGGAGCAGCCGCAACCTTCGGCACCGTCAGAGCCCGAGGCTCCTGCCGCCCCGCCGGCCTTCGGACTGCCGCCGCTCCAGGGACTGCCGGGGCAACAGGCCCCGCAGCCACCGGCTCAACAGCCGGCACAGCCACCCGCGCAGCCGGACCTGAGCCAGCCGCCACCGATCAATCAGTAGAAACCAGGCAAAAGCCCCGGCACGTCCGGGGCTTTTTCTTGGCTCCTGGCCGGTCCGGTGGGGTGTCAGGCAGCGGGATTGGCGGCATCGTTCAGCATGAGCGAACGGTCCGTCCGGCGGCCCGAGTGAGCTGGTACCTGACGCCGAGGCCTCCACGTGCCATATAAGCCGTAACGCCACCGGCAGGAGCATGCCATGAAGAAGATCGGTTTCCTTTCCTTCGGCCACTGGATGCCGTCACCACAGTCGGGCACACGCTCGGCCGGGGATGCTCTGCTGCAGTCCATCGATCTGGCCGTGGCAGCCGAGGAACTTGGTGCCGACGGCGCCTATTTCCGCGTCCACCATTTCGCCCGGCAACTGGCCTCGCCCTTTCCACTGCTCGCGGCAGTAGGAGCCAAGACCAGCCGCATCGAGATCGGCACGGCCGTGATAGACATGCGCTACGAGAACCCGCTCTACATGGCCGAGGATGCCGGTGCGGCGGATCTTATTGCCGGTGGGCGCCTGCAACTCGGCATCAGCCGCGGCTCCCCCGAGCAGGTCATCGATGGGTGGCGCTATTTCGGCTACGAGCCGGGCGAGGGACAGAGCGATGCAGACATGGGGCGTCGCCATGCGGAGGTCTTTCTCGACGTCCTGAAGGGGGAGGGCTTTGCCCAGCCTAACCCGCGGCCGATGTTCGCCAACCCGCCGGGGCTGCTTCGCCTGGAGCCCTATTCGGAGGGCCTGCGCGAGCGCGTCTGGTGGGGTGCCGGTTCCAACGCGACGGCCGTGTGGGCTGCCAAGCTCGGCATGAACCTGCAGTCGTCGACGCTGAAGGACGACGAGACGGGCGAGGCCTTCCACATCCAGCAGGCCAAGCAGATCCGCGCCTATCGCGGAGCATGGAAGGAGGCGGGTCATGACCGCGCGCCGCGGGTTTCCGTTTCGCGGTCGATCTTCGCGATCGTCAACGACATGGACCGCGCCTATTTCGGCTACAGCAAGGACGAGGATTCGATCGGCTATCTCGACGCCAATACCCGAGCCATCTTCGGCCGTTCCTACGCGGCAGAGCCGGATGCGCTGGTCGAGGAACTAAGTAAGGACGAGGCAATTGCGGAGGCCGACACGCTGCTCCTGACGGTGCCGAACCAACTGGGCGTCGAATACAACGCCCACGTGATCGAGGCGATCCTCAAGCATGTAGCGCCAGCCCTGGGCTGGCGCTAGGCTACTGCAGCGCCCAATTCCGGCCTAGCTGCTGCGGGTGCGGGCGAGGCCGTCCTTGGCCGGCTGGTAGTTGGGGTCCAGACGGGCGGCATGGGCAAACGACTTGGCGGCGCGGGCCCTGTCGCCGCGGGTCTCGTAAACGAGCCCCTGGTTCGTCCAGGATTCCGCGAGCTTGTCGTTATAGGCGATCGCCGTGTTGATGTCCGCGAAGGCGTTTTCGTCGTCGCCCATTGCGAGGTAGGAGACGGCGCGGCCGTTATAGGGTTCTGGCGAGTTGGGCGAGAGCGAGATCGCCTTGGAGAAGTCCTCGATGGCCTGCGCATGCTGGCCACGAAGCTGGTAGATCAGGCCGCGGTTGTGGTAGGCGCGACCATCGGTCGTGTCGAGCTGGATGGCGCGGTTGAAATCGTTGAACGCCTCGTCGTTGCGGCCTGCCTGACGATAAATGTTGCCGCGGCCGATATAAGCGACGTCATAACTCGGGTTCAGCTGGATCGCGCGGTTGTAGTCATTCGCGGCTTCCACGGGCTTGCCCATGTTGCGGTAGACGAGGGCCCGGTTGGCATAGGCCTGGTAGAACTGCGGATTGAGCTGGATTGCCCGGTTGAAATCGTCGAGCGCCTGCTTGAACTGGCCGGCGCGGCCATAGGCGGAGCCGCGGACATTGTAGCCTTCCGGATCCCCAGGATTGGCGTTGATGACGGCCGTCAGCGAGGCGATGTTCTCTTCCGAGCCCTGGGCGCGGTCGACCGTGATGAGATCGGTCGTCTGCGATGTGGTCGAGCAACCGGCCAGGAGGACGCTGGAGGCGAGAGCGAGTGCAGAGAGCGTAACCTTGCTGCGAATCGGGGCGGTGATGGTCGAAAAGACGAGTGTTGCGGACGAAGGAGCAGCAGTCTTGAAGGCCATCAGGCTCGGTTCCTCGTATCGTTCAGGAGCGGAATCGTGATCCGGTAAAAGCGAAAGGCGGCGGCGCCCAAGTCGCCACCGCCTCATTAGCACGTCAAAAACGTCAGAAAAACGGCCGATTAACGGCTCGGGCGCGGAGCGGCAATCAGGCCTTCGCGCTGCATGCGCTTGCGAGCCAGCTTGCGGACCCGACGAACGGCCTCAGCCTTTTCGCGAGCACGCTTCTGGGAAGGCTTTTCGTAGTAGTCGCGCATCTTCATTTCGCGGAAGATGCCTTCGCGCTGCATCTTCTTCTTGAGAGCGCGGAGAGCCTGATCAACGTTGTTGTCGCGGACAAGTACCTGCACGTGTAATCCCGTTCCTTGGTTTGGTTGCTCGCCGGAATCCATGCTGATTCGAGGCGAAAGAATAACTGTGCCCGGCCGGAAAGCCGTGCGATTGGTTCGGCAGATAGCAGAGGCTGGGTCGGAAGTCCAGATACTCCGATGCGGCGGCCTGCCGAAAAATATCGTGCGCGGCACGGGCGATCTACTCCAGCCAACCGATCTTGCCAACTCAGGAAAGCTTTAGGTTGCATCTCGGCATTGTTGCAATTTCTGGTAAAAGCGTCATAGTGTTGTTTGCTGAAGGCGACAGGGGCGGAGGGGTGTGATGCGGACGCAGGTGCTCGCGGCTTTGATGGCGGTGCTGCCGCTGACGTCCTGCTCGCCGAACGCCGGCGCAGGCAAGATCGCTTTCGGCGAAACCATTGGCCTCTCGACCACCGGCAATCTCCGGATCATTACCGAGCGCCAACGTTACGGCATGCCTCCCGTCGTCTGTACCGAGCCGAGCCCGGATTACGCCATTGCCTTCAACTTCACGCGCAAGGCAAAGCTCGATCTGCCCTCGCCGGCGGGTACCCGGACGGTGGATGGAGAGCTTTCATCCACGGAGACCATTGACGAAGGCGAAGGGCGCGCCGCCGCTGTGCTGGCGCTACGCGATGGGCTCTACAATGCCTGCCAGAGCTATGCGAACGGGGTGATCGGCCACGACGCCTACGCGATGATCCTCAGCCAGTATGGCGCCCTGCTGGTGGCGCTGGTCGGGAGCGACACGGTGAAGGGGGCGCCGGTAGCGTCCTCCATCGGAACGCAGAATGCCACCCTCTCGGCACTCACCGTCGCCTGCGTCAGCAGCTATGACAGGTCGCGCGGCGAGCAGACGAACGCGCTACTGACACCGGCATTTTGTCACAGTGTATTCCAGCGTGCGATGGCGCCGCGCCGCTGATTCAGGCCTCTGGCGACATTAGCAAAACAATCCTCTGCATGCGTCGCAAAAGAGCCATTGCGGGCCGTGTTGATTTGCGATGGGTATGTCTCTAACAGAACTCCGTTCCTCCAGGGAGTCGAAGGCGACATGCGCAAATATTCGGTCTTCGCCGTGGCCCGCGAAGCACTTCGGGGCCACAAGGGTTGGGAAGCCCAGTGGTCCTCGCCAGAGCCGCGTTCCAGCTACGACGTGATCATCATCGGCGGCGGCGGGCATGGACTTGGCGCGGCCTATTACCTTGCCAAGGAACACGGCATCACCAATGTCGCGGTGCTGGAGAAGGGCTGGCTCGGGGGCGGCAATACCGGCCGCAACACGACGATCATCCGCTCCAACTATCTCTACGAAGAGAGCATGGACATCTACGAGCATTCCCTGAAGCTGTGGGGAGGCTTGAGCCAGGACCTCAACTACAACGTCATGTATTCGCCGCGCGGCGTGATGATGCTGTCGCACAACACGCACGACATGCAGAGCTTCAAGCGGCACATCAACGCCAACCGGCTCTATGGAATCGACAACGAATGGCTGACGCCGGAAGAGGCGAAGGCCTATGTGCCGGTTCTCGATATCTCGAAGACCGCCCGCTACCCGATCAACGGTGCGGCGCTGCAGCGGCGCGGCGGCACGGCACGCCATGATGCCGTCGCCTGGGGTTATGCCCGCGCGGCCTCCGACCGGGGCGTCCACATCATCCAGAATACCGAAGTCACCGGCATCCGCCGCGGCCCGAACGGCGAGGTGACGGGGGTCGAAACCAATCGCGGCTTCATCGGGGCGAAGAAGATCGGTGTCTCCGCCGCCGGCCATTCGTCCGTCGTGATGGAGATGGCGGGGGTGCGCATGCCGCTCCATTCGACGCCGCTGCAGGCGCTGGTCTCCGAACCGCTGAAGCCGATCTTCCCCTGCGTCGTCATGTCGAACACGGTGCATGCCTATATTTCGCAGTCGGACAAGGGCGAACTTGTCATTGGGGCAGGCACCGACCAATACAACTCCTACAGCCAGACCGGCGGACTGCAGATCATCACCCATACGCTCGATGCCATCTGCGAACTCTTCCCGATGTTCCGCCGCGTCAAGATGATGCGCCAGTGGGGCGGCATCACCGATAACACGCCAGACCGTTCACCGATCCAGGGCGTGACGCCGGTGCCGAACCTCTTCGTCAACTGCGGCTGGGGAACGGGTGGCTTCAAGGCGACGCCGGGTTCCGCCAACCTCTTTGCCCACCTCATCGCCAAGGGCGAGCCGCACCGGCTGGCCCGGGGCCTGACGCTCGACCGGTTCCGCACCGGCCGCCTCATCGACGAGGCCGCCGCCGCCGCCGTCGCGCACTGATTGCGAGGTTCCAGAGATGCTGCTGATCCATTGCCCCTATTGCGAGGAAGATCGCTCGGAACTCGAATTCCGCTGGGCGGGCGAGGCCCATATTGCAAGGCCGGAGGACATCGCCGGCATCACGGACGAGGAGTTCGCCGAGTTCTTCTTCCTGCGCAACAACGAGAAAGGCCTGACCTATGAGCGCTGGCGCCATATCCATGGTTGCGGGCGCTTCTTCAACGCGGCGCGCGATACGGTGAGCGACAAGTTCCTGATGACCTACAAGGCTGGCCTGCCGAAGCAGCCGGTGCCGGGCGTGTCGGCGACGGAAAAGACCGTCGAGACTTATGAGCAGACCGAGGGAGATGCCCGATGAGCGCCTCGGCCAAGAACCTCGGCGCCTACCGCATCACGGGCGCTGGCCGCCTGACACCTGCGCGCACGGCGCGTTTCACCTTCGACGGCAAGAGCTACACGGCGATGGAGGGTGATACGGTCGCGTCCGCGCTGCTGGCTCATGGTGTTCATCTCGTGGGGCGCTCGTTCAAGTATCACCGGCCGCGGGGCATCTTGAGCGCCGGACCGGAGGAGCCCAACGCGCTTCTTGACGTTTCCCGCGACGCTGCCCGCCGTCAGCCCAACGTGCGGGCCACCGTCCAGGAGGTCTTCGACGGGGCGAAGATCTCATCGCAGAACCGCTGGCCGTCGCTTTCCTTCGATGTCGGGGCCGTCAACAACCTGTTCTCGCCCTTCTTCGCGGCCGGCTTCTACTACAAGACCTTCATGTGGCCGAAGGAAGCCTGGACAAAGGTCTACGAGCCCTTCATCCGCCGTGCGGCCGGCCTGGGTGTTGCACCGACGGAAGAGGATCCGGATCGCTACGCCAACCGCTTCGCCCATTGCGACCTGCTGATTGCCGGCGCCGGGGTTGCCGGGCTTACGGCCGCTCTCTCGGCAGCCTTCACCGGTGTGGAGGTAATCCTCGTCGACGAGCAGCCGGAGGTGGGCGGCGCTCTCCACTTCGACACCTCGACGACGATCGACGGGCAGAACGGCTATGACTGGGCGCAGGACACAGCCGCGAAGCTGCGGGCGATGCCGAACGTGCGCGTGCTGACCCGGACGACCGCGTTCGGCTACTACAACCACGGCTTCCTTGGGCTTGCCGAGCGCGTGAGCGACCACCTCGACCGCCCCGGACGTGACACGCCTCGTGAGCGCCTGTGGCAGGTGCGGGCGAAACGCGTGATCCTCGCGACCGGGTCGATCGAGCGGCACATGGTGTTCGCCAACAACGACCGCCCGGGCATCATGCTGGCGTCTGCGGCGCGCACCTTCCTCAACCACCATGGTGTCGCCGTCGGCCGCAATGTCGGTGTCTACACCGCGCATGACAGCGCCTATGAGGCGGCGTTCGACCTGAAGCGGGCGGGTGTCCATATCGCTGCCATCGTCGATTCCCGCGAGCGGCCGGGCGAGGCAGTGCTGGAGGAGGCGCGGGCGCTCGGCATCAAGGTGCTGACCGGGCATTCGGTAGCGGATACGGCGGGACGCCTGCGGATCAGGTCGATGACTGTGGCCCGCAACGGAAATTTTGACATCCGCAAGATCGCAGTCGACGCGCTGATCGTCTCGGCGGGCTGGACCCCGTCTGTGCACCTTTTCTCCCAGTCGCGCGGCAAGCTGCGCTGGGATGAGGCGAACCGGCGGTTCCTGCCGGATGTCTATGCGCAGGACTGTGTCTCGATCGGCGCCTGCAATGGAACCGACGATCTTGCCGAAGCAATCGACGAAGCCATTACCGCCGGCGGCGGCAGGATCGCGGTCCGCGGCGAGAGCCGGTTCGCCTGGACTGGCGGCATGATCGGTTCCGCGGAAGGTGCTGGGCCTGATACGACGGTCAAGGCCTTTGTCGACTTCCAGCACGACGTCACGGCGAAGGACATTCGCCTTGCGGTGCGCGAAGGCATGCACTCGATCGAACACATCAAGCGGTTCACGACGAACGGCATGGCATCCGACCAGGGCAAGCTCTCCAACATGCACGGGCTGGCGATCGCCGCAGAAATGCTCGATCGGCCGATCCCCAAGGTCGGTCTCACGACCTTCCGCGCACCCTATACGTCGGTTACCTACGGCACGCTGGTGTCGCATTCGCGCGGCAAGCTCTTCGACCCCGCTCGCAAGACTCCGATGCACGAGCTCGAAGCGGCCGAGGGTGCCGAATTCGAGGATGTCGGCAACTGGAAGCGCGCCTGGTATTTTCCGCGGCGCGGCGAGGACATGGCCTCTGCGGTCAACCGCGAATGCCGCACCGTCCGCGACGTCGCGGGCGTCTTCGACGCCTCGACGCTCGGGAAGATCGAGGTGGTCGGGCCGGATGCGGCGCAGTTCCTCAACCTGCTCTACACCAACGCCTGGGACACGCTGCAGCCCGGCAAGTGCCGCTACGGCATCATGACCCGCGAGGACGGTTTCATCTATGATGACGGCGTCGTCGGGCGGCTGGCCGAGGATCGCTTCCACGTCACCACGACGACCGGCGGAGCGCCGCGCGTTCTCCATCACATGGAGGACTATCTCCAGACCGAGTTCCCGCACTTGAAGGTGTGGCTGACCTCGACCACAGAGCAATGGGCGGTGATAGCCGTGCAGGGGCCAAGGGCAAGGGAGATCATCCAGCCGTTCGTCGTGGGCGTGGATATCTCCAACGAGACCTTCCCGCACATGAGCGTGGCTGAATGCACGGTCATGGGCGTTCCGGCCCGGCTCTTCCGCATGTCGTTTACCGGCGAACTCGGCTTCGAGGTGAACGTCCCCGCAGATTACGGTCCGGCAGTGTGGAAGGCGATCTGGGAACTGGCGAAGGGCATGGGCGGCTGCCTCTACGGCACCGAATCTATGCACGTGCTGCGCGCCGAAAAGGGCTATATCATCGTCGGCCAGGACACCGACGGGACGGTGACGCCGGATGATGCGGGTCTCGGCTGGGCGGTTTCGAAGAAGAAGACCGACTTCGTCGGTATCCGTGGCCTGAAGCGTCCGGATCTCGTCCGCGATGGCCGCAAGCAACTCGTCGGGCTTCGCACCAACCGGCCAAGCGACGTGCTGGAAGAGGGGGCGCAGATCGTTGCCGACCCGAACCAGCCGAAGCCGATGACCATGCTCGGCCACGTGACGTCGGCCTACTGGTCGGAGAACTGCGGCCGCTCGATCGCCATGGCGCTCGTCGCCGGCGGCCGGGAGCGGATCGGCCAGACGCTCTATATACCGATGAGGGATCGTACCATTGCCGTCGAAGTGACCGACACGGTGTTCTTCGACAAGGAAGGAGGCCGCATCCATGGCTGATCTCGCGCAACGCACGCTGCCGCTTGCCGGCGTCCATGGCGGTTCCGCAAGTGTGAGGCTGACGCCGGCCCAACCAACCGAACGGATATCGCTGCGGGCCCGGGCGGAGGACGTGACTGCCCTTTCGCAGGCTCTCGGACTCGACCTGCCCACAAGGCCGAAGACGTCCGCCTCCGCGAACGGACGCACCGCGCTATGGCTCGGGCCGGATGAATGGCTGGTGATCGGCGAGGCCGGGTCGGGGCTGATGCGGGCGGCGCAGGAATCCGGCGTGCTGCATTCCGCTGTCGATGTCTCCCACCGTAATACAGCGATCCTCGTCGAAGGACCGGGTGCTGCGGCAGCAATCAATGCCGGCTGCCCCCAGGACCTGTCGCTCAAGGCTTTTCCCGTGGGCGCCTGCACCCGCACCATCTTCGGAAAAGTGGAGATCGTGCTCCTACGGACCGGTGAGGAGAGCTTCCGGGTAGAAGTGTGGCGGTCGTTCTCGGACTACGCGTTCACACTGCTGGCGGAGGGGGCGAGGGACGCAGCGCTCTGAGGGAGCAACCTGCTCTGCCTGCTCAGCGCCAGCCTTCCCACTTCACCCAGCGACCGTGGAAATCGGCACGTCCGACCTCCTGCGCCTCGCCTTTCGGCCAAACCTGCAGGGTGATCGCGGCACCGTCCCGCCTGCCGTCAGCCTCCATCTGAAGGCGGGCAAATGGTGCGTCCGGCGTGGCGCGTTCTCCGGCCTCGCGGATGATGGCTTCGCCCTGCGCACGATCCTCCGGCGGCAGGTACTGCCAGGCGATGGTGTGGTAGAGCACCATGACGGTGCTTGGGCGGGGTTCGGCCAGCATCCACGGCAGCCATGACAGGGCGCCGAGCCGGTCGACCGGTGGAGGTGCTGAGGCGGCAATCGACAAGGCTGCCCGCAGGCGCTCCATGCGGTCGGCCTGGTCCGTCCAGACATAGGAGATCAGCCTAAGCCGGTCGTCGGCTAAGGTCGGGTCGAGAGGGTTGAGGTCGCAGCCACGGCGATCGCGAACCTCGACGTCCGCATCCGGCGGTCGCGGTCCGTGCCATTCCGGCTCGAGGCGCACGGGCGACGCCGGATCGCCCCAGTCGAGATCGCCGAGCCGGTAGCGATACCGGTCCCACTGGAGGTTCAGGCCGGCACTGGCGCCGACTTCCAGGAGGTCGAGAGGTTTCTCGAACATGTGCGCCAGCGTCAGGAAAGCGGGCAGGAGCGCGCTGCTTCGCCGGATCTCGTTCGTTTGCGGTGCCGACTTGAGGCGGGTGAGCAGGAACGCCTCGTGCCGAACCATCGCCGCCTCGATTGCGGCCCACAATCTGTCGTCCGACACATCATGCGGCGGATAGACGGCAACGAGCCCATCGTCTCGCTGCGAAAGAACGAGGGCGTGCAGGCCCCCAGCGAGATGCAAGGCCAGCGCATCGCCAGTCCCACTTGGATCATAGGGCCAGTCGAGGATCACGCGCCCGACCGGAAGAGCGCGATCGAGTCTGCCGGCAGCGAGACGGCAAGCCGCGCAGTGAAGGGCGAACCCAGGTCCTCGCAGGCCAGGGCCTGCCGCTCGAACGAGGCTCGTACGACGTCTTCACGATCCATGCTGGCCTCGTCAAATGTGGAATTCTACAGCGTTAAGTTCAGCGCCTTCTCCCGTTCGAGATACTCGCGCTGCTTGTCGGTGATGTAGTCGCGGACGATGGGTGCGGCGTCTCGCTTCCTCGACATCTGCATGTGGAAGACGAGCTGGCTGCCGGTGCGGAACATCATCTCGGCGCTGATCAGATAGAACTCCCACATGCGCGCGAAGCGCTCGTCATACATGGCGATTACCCGCTCGCGGTTCTTCTCGAAGCGCTCCGCCCAGTGGGCAAGCGTGGTGGCGTAGTGGACGCGGAGGAATTCGAGGTCCATGACCCAGAGGCTGTTCCTTTCCACGCTATCGAAGACTTCCGACAGCGCCGGCGAATAGGCACCGGGAAAGATGTATTTCCTCAGCCACGGGCTTGCCATGCCGGGCGGGCTCATGTGGCCGATCGAGTGGAGAACGGCGATGCCGTGATCCGGCATCAGGTCGTTCAGGTGGCCGAAGAACTCGTCGTAGTGCTGCACGCCGACATGCTCGAACATGCCCACCGACACGATGCGGTCGAACCTGTCATCGACGTCGCGGTAATCGCGCAGCTCGAACGTCACGCGATCCGACAGGCCTGCCTGCCGGGCCCTTTCCGAAGCGAGCTTCTGCTGCTCCTTCGAAAGGGTGACGCCGGTGACATGGACGTTCTCCAGCTTGGCGAGGTAGAGCGCCAGATCGCCCCAGCCGCAGCCGATGTCGAGGACGCGCATCCCATATGCCAGGCATAGCTTGGATGCGAGAAGGCGCAGCTTGTTGCGCTGCGCCTCTTCCAGCGTCTCCCCGGAATCTCGAAAATAGGCGCAGGAATAGAGCATGTTTTCATCGAGGAAGAGCCGGTAGAAATCATTGCCGAGGTCGTAATGGTGGGCAACGTTCCTCTGGGCCTCACCCTTGACGTTCGACTGCTGGCGCTGGCGGAAGCGCATCTTGATCGCGCGAAGCGCCTTTTGCAGCGGGTAGGAGCCGAGCGACAGGCGGTTGATCGAGAAGAGCGTCAGGAAGTCCCGCAGCGTCGAACCGTCCTCGAAGCGCATGGTGCCATCCATGTAGGCCTCCCCGGCGGCAAGCTCCGGGTTGAAGACCAGCGTTCGATAGAGCCGCTTATCCGTCAGCCGCATGGTCACCTCCGGCCCCGGCGTGCCGGCGAAGACGTGACGCTTTCCATCGGCGTCGATGACGGTGAGGCGGCCCTTGCGGATGAAGGATTTCATCATGTGGGAAAGCGGAAACATTCGTACCTCGCATATCGGCGGTGATCGATAGGTGGGTATGCGTATGCGTCTGCTGCGGATCAGGCGTCCGCGGGTCTGTCCTTGGGGTCGAACTGGACGATGGTGATCCAGTTGGCGGTCAGTGCCGGTTTTCTCTCGTTCTCGATCTCGACGGACACGTCGTAGGTGGTCATCAGCAGTCCGGCGCCGCGGAAGCGGCAGTCCGTGAGCGTGAACTGCCCGCGCACCAGGCTGCCGCACCGGACCGGCGACATGAAGCGGACCTTGTCGAAACCGTAGTTCAACCCCATGGTCTGCTCGCGGATCTTCGGCAGGCAATCGTAGTTCATCGCCGAAAGCAGCGAAAGCGTGAGGAAGCCGTGCGCGATCGTCCCGCCGAACGGGCTCTCCGCCGCGGCACGGTCAGGATCAACATGGATGAACTGATGGTCGAGGGTCGCATCTGCGAACGTGTCTATCATCGTCTGATCGACCGTGATCCATTTCGAGATACCGAGCACCTGTCCAACAAGCCCCGGCACGTCTGCAAGCGAGATTTCTCGCGCCATCTTCCCTCTCTCGTTCCCATGCAATCAGGCACCAATCTACAGACTTTGCGCGCCTTGGGTAGAAGGCGCGTGCCGTGCAATGCAATGTCAGCCGGCAACGAAGAAGGTGACCGAGCGGGCGGGTGCCTTGCCACTCCATGGCATGTCATCATTGATCATTTGCCAGTCTCTATCAGGCAGCGTGACAGTGTGCTCCGCGCGGCTACGGTTGAAGACTGCTGCGATGTGTACGGTCCTGCCGGTATCGCGGTCGATGGTCTTGAGGGCGACCGTCAGAACCGATGCCTCCGGGTGTCCCCAATCGTCCTGCGTCATGGGTTCGCCGGAGGAATTGAACCAGTCGATATCGTCTCCGGCATCCACAAAGAAACCGGTCTCGGAGAAGACGGAGAAGCGCCTGCGTAGGCGGGTGAGCCGCGCCGTGTACTCGACCAGCCCCTCGTCCATACCTGCCCAGTCGAGCCAGGTCATCTCATTGTCCTGGCAATAGGCATTATTGTTGCCGCCCTGGCTTCGTCCCGCCTCGTCGCCCATGGCCAGCATGATGGCGCCACGGCTGGCAAACAGGGTAGCGAGAAGCGCCATCACGTCTCGCCGTCGCGCCTCGATGACCTGCGGGTCGTCGGTCGCGCCTTCGACGCCACTGTTCCAGGAGAAGTTGTCGTGATGGCCGTCGCGGTTTTCCTCGCCATTGGCGTGGTTGTGGCGCTCCTCGTGCGAAACCATGTCCATCAGCGTGAAGCCGTCATGCGCGGCGATGAAGTTGACGCTGCGTGTCCGGTGGTGTCCGTGGCGGGCAAAGATGTCCTGCGAGCCTGTGAGCCGGGTCGCGAGCTCCCCGAGGGTCCAGTGGTCGCCTCGCCAGAAGCGGCGGATGTCATCGCGGGCGCGGTCGTTCCACTCCAGGAAGGGAGGCGGGAAGTTGCCCAGCTGGTAGCCGCCGGGCCCAATGTCCCAAGGCTCGGCGATCAGGATGCGGTCGGAAAGGACCGGATCCTTGATCATTGCCTGCAGGGTCTCGCTTTCGGCAGAGAAGCCGTGCGGTCCGCGGCCAAGGATCGGTGCGAGGTCGAAACGGAAGCCGTCGATGCCGGCGTTCAGCACGAAATGGCGAAGGCTGTCGAGGATCAGGCCGCGGACGAACGGATGGTCGCAGGCGACGGTGTTGCCGGTGCCGGTATCGTTTACCAGCGTGTCCGGATGACCTTCCACGTGGCGGAAGCAGGCGAGGTTGTCGAGGCCGCGAAGCGAGAGTGTCGGACCGGCGCGATCGCTCTCGCCGGTGTGGTTGAAGACGAGGTCGAGGATGACGCCGATACCAGCCTCATGAAGTGCCGCGACCGTGTCGCGCAGTTCGGCCACGCCCCCGGGGCACAAACGCGGATCAAGCACCATGAAGCCGACCGGATTGTAGCCCCAGCCGTTGGTGAGCCCGAGCGGTGGCAGGTGCCTTTCGTCGATCCAGGCCGTGATCGGCATCAGTTCGACCGCGTCCACGCCGATGCGCTTGAGGTGGGTGAGGACGGACGGATGGGCGAGGGCGGCGACGGTGCCTCGCTGATGCTCCGGGACTTCCGGATGCAGGATGGTGAAGGGGCGGACGGCGAGCTCGTAGATCAGACCGCCGGTGCGGAAGAGCGGCTTCGAAGGCGTCACGGGGTCGTGCCGACGCAGGATGGCCTTCGGCATAAGGTGGGCGGTGTCTGTGCCAAAGTCTGCCAGGCGCCGGTCATAGACAAAGGGGCGGTCGATTTCGGTGGCGTAGGGATCCAGGAGCAGCTTCGAAGGATCGAACCAGAGGCCACGATCGGGGTCGTAGGTGCCGTGGGCGCGATAGCCGTAGCAGGTCCCTTCGCCGATGTGCGGGACGGAGACGCTGTGAATATCGCCAGCACCACGGACCATCACGTGGCGGGCGGTTTCCACGGTACCTTCCGGGTTGAAGATGCAGAGCTCGATCTTTGCGGCGTTCGCGGACCAGACCGCAAACTCTGCGCCGTGGGGCGCCAGGGTCGTCCCGAGCTTCATCCCGGATCCTTCTCATAGACGGCAAGGCCGTCCGGCAGTTGAACCCAGTCGTGCCTTCGGCAGTCATAGACCGAGACTTGCGGCGGTGGGAAGGAGGGATCGGCAAAGCCGCCCACGGCCACGGCAACCGATCGGTCGCCGACGCCTTCTTCCGTATGGAAGAGGTTGGTGCCGCAGACCGGGCAAAAGCGGAAACGGTAGCTTGCGCCCTGGTCTCCCGTGCGCAGATATTCGCTGGCCGCGCCAATGACCCGATAAGGCGTGCGGAAAGCCGCGAGCGCTGCGAACACGCTGCCGGTGCGCTGCTGGCAGGCGAGGCAATGGCAGACGCCGACATTGAGCGGCTCGCCGTTCACTTCGATCCGGAGCTGCCCGCAACTGCAGGACGCGGTTCTCGTCGCCACTGTCTGGCTTCCTCCTGTCTCTGCGATCAGGTGATTACGGTCGGTCCCGTGCGGCCGGTGCGTGTCTTGATCTCGGCAATCTCGTCGGCCACCGCGATCAGGTCACTGAGCGCCGCCTGCGTCTCGATGCCGTGACGCGACGCGTCCGGCTCGTAGCGCTCGACATAGATGCGCAACGTCGCGCCGGAGGTGCCGGTGCCGGAGAGGCGGAAGACGACGCGGCTGCCGCCTTCGAACAGGATGCGGATGCCCTGCCTGGTGCTGACGGAGCCGTCGATCGGATCGGTGTAGGAGAAGTCGTCCGCCGCCTCGACCTTCAGGTCGCCGAAGCTCTGGCCGGGGAGGGATGACAGCTTGCTGCGCAGCGCGTCCATCAGCCCGTTCGCCGCATCGGTGTCGACCTCCTCGTAATCGTGGCGGGAATAAAAGTTGCGGCCATATTCGGCCCAGTGCTTGCGGACGATCTCCGCGACGCCTTCCTTGCGGGCGGCGATGATGTTCAGCCAGAAGAGGATTGCCCAGAGGCCATCCTTCTCGCGCACGTGATCAGACCCGGTGCCGAAGCTTTCCTCGCCGCAGACGGTGACCTTGCCGGCGTCCATCAGGTTGCCGAAATACTTCCAGCCTGTGGGCGTTTCGTACATGCCGAGCCCGAGTTTTTCCGCCACGCGGTCGGCGGCAGCGCTGGTCGGCATGGAGCGCGCGATGCCGGCTATGCCCTTCGCATAGCCGGGCGCGCATTTCGCATTAGCGGCAATGATGGCGAGGCTGTCGGAGGGGGTGACGAACATGTCCTTTCCGACCACCATGTTGCGGTCGCCGTCGCCATCGGAGGCGGCGCCGAAGTCCGGGCCATCGGCGCTCATCACGTCGTCATAGAGTTCCTTGGCGTGGACGAGGTTCGGGTCCGGGTGGTGGCCGCCGAAGTCCGGCAGCGGCGTCGCGTTGCGGACGGAGCCTGCCGGCGCGCCGAGACGCTTCTCGATGATCTCCTTGGCGTAGGGACCGGTAACGGCACCCATGGAATCCATCGCAATACGGAAGCCGCCGGAGATCAGATTCCGGATGGCATCGAAATCGAAAAGGCTCTCCATCAGCTGCGCATAGTCGGCGACCGGGTCGACGACCTCGACCGTCATACCGGCGAGATCGAAGCTGCCCTGCGTGTCCAGGTCGATATCGGGTGCGTCGGCAATCTTGTACTCGCTGATGATCTTCGACCGCTCGAAGATCGCCTCGGTGATCTTTTCCGGTGCCGGGCCGCCATTGCCGATATTGTACTTGATGCCGAAGTCCTCGTTCGGCCCGCCCGGATTGTGACTGGCCGACAGGATGATGCCGCCGAAGGCACCGTACTTGCGGATGATGTTGGAGGCGGCGGGGGTGGAGAGGATGCCGCCCTGGCCGACCATGACCTTGCCGAAGCCCGCAGCCGCGGCCATCTTCAGCGCCTTCTGGATGACCTCGCGGTTGTAGTAACGGCCGTCGCCGCCGATCACCAGGGTCTTGCCCTCAAAGCCCTCGAGCGAGTCGAAGATCGACTGGATGAAGTTCTCCGCGTAGTTCTCCTGCGCGAAGACGGGCACCTTCTTGCGGAGCCCGGAAGTGCCGGGCTTCTGGTCCTTGTAGGGGGCGGTCGGAACGGTCCGGATCATGTCAGCGGCCTTTCATCGTCATGTTCTTGTAGAGCTGGGCATAGAGCCCGGCGCTCTTGTCCCAGGAAACGTCGGTCTTCATGCCCTGCTTCTGTATCTCGGCCCAGGTCTTCGGCTCGCGGTAAAGGCGGAAGGTCCTGTTGACGGCGCGCTGCAGAGCGTGGGTTGTGGCGGGGCTGAAGCTGACCCCGGTCGCGGCGCGAGCAGCGAGCGCAGCGGGGCTGGCATCGATCACAGTGTCGTTGAGGCCGCCGGTGCGCGCGACGACCGGAATGCAGCCGTAGCGAAGACCGTAGAGTTGGGTCAGCCCGCAGGGTTCGAAGCGGGAGGGGATGATGATGGCGTCGGAGCCCGCCTGCATCAGGTGCGACAGCGGCTCGTCATAGCCCGTATGGATCGAGACGCGGCCTGGGTGGCGGGCGGCCGCGGCGTGGAAGGCGTTCTCCAGCCCCGCATCGCCCGAGCCCAGGACGGCAAGGCGACCACCCTGGGCAACGATCTCGTCGGTGACGTCCGCCAGCAGGTCCATGCCCTTCTGCCAGGTGAGCCGCGAAACGACGCAGAACAGCGGTCCGTCGTCGTGCTTCAATCCGAAGCGCTCGGCGACCGCGTGCTTGTTCTCGCGGCGGCGCTTGAGCTTCGACGGACCGTAGGTGGCGGCAATCAACGGATCGTGCTCCGGATTCCAGACCCGGGCATCGATGCCATTGACGATCCCGTGCAGGTCTCCCGCGCGGGCAGCGAGCACGCCTTCAAGCCCCATGCCGAATTCAGGGGTCAGAATTTCTTCCGCATAGGTCGGGCTGACGGTGCTGATCGCCGTGGCTGCCTGCAGGCCAGCCTTCAAGTAGCCGACGCCGCCGTAATATTCCACGCCGTCGATGGCATAGGCATCCGGCGGCAGGCCGAGATGCGGGAAGATGTCGACGCCGTACTGGCCCTGAAAGGCGATGTTGTGGATCGTCATCAGGCTCGGCGGCGCCGGGCGTGAGGCATAGCGGAGGTAGGCGGGCAGGAGACCTGTCTGCCAGTCGTGCAGGTGGACGAGATCCGGGCGCCAGCCATCCAGGACGCCGAGCGCGATCTCGGCGCCGGCGCGCGACAGGGCGGCGAAGCGGCGCCAGTTGTCCGGATGGTCGCGCCCGTCCGGCCCCACATAGGGGCCACCCGGCCGGTCGAAGAGCGACGGGACATCGAGGATGAGCAGATCGAGGCCGTGATGCTCGACCTGCAGGATGCTTGCCGGATGGCCGAGCAGATCGTCGAAGGCGTGGCAGCGCGTGGCATGTTTCACTGCAGCCAAGACGGCCGGATAACCCGGCAACAGCGTGCGGGTGCGCACGCCGTGTTCCTTCAGCGCAAGCGGCAGAGCGCCCGCCACGTCGGCGAGCCCGCCGGTCTTGATCAGCGGGTAGATTTCGGAGGCAACCGAAAGGACGTTCATGCGGCTCTACAGGTCCAGTTTGTCGATCATCGGCTGGGTGATCAGGCAGATGCCGTTCTCGGTGCGGCGGAAGCGCTTGGCATCGAGTTCGGGATCTTCGCCGACAACCAGACCTTCCGGAATGGTTACATTGGAGTCGATGACGACATTGCGAAGCTGCGCCCGACGGCCGATGCGGACATTCGGCAGAACCACCGCACCGTCGAGCCGCGAGTAGGAATTGGCGCGGACGCCGGTGAAGAGCAGGCTGCGGTGCAGTGCCGAGCCGGAGATGATGCAGTCTCCCGACACCACAGAGGAGATTGCCGAGCCGCGACGGTCCTCGTCGTCATGGACGAACTTGGCAGGCGGCGTGATCTCCGCATAGGTCCAGATCGGCCAGGACTTGTCGTAGATGTCGAGCTCGGGAAGAATGGCGGTAAGATCGATGTTCGCCTGCCAGTAGGCCTCGATCGTACCGACGTCGCGCCAGTAGGACTCGCGCTCGAAATCGGAGCGGACGCAGGACTTGTGGAAGCGGTGGGCGACTGCAGTACCGTTCTTGACGATGTAGGGGATGATGTCCTTGCCGAAGTCGCGGTTGGAGGAAGGATCCGCCGCATCGCGCTTCAGCACTTCGGCCAGGAACTTCGTGTGGAAGACATAGATGCCCATCGAGGCGAGGGCAAAGTCCGGCTTGTCGGGGATGCCTGGCGGATTGGCCGGCTTCTCGACGAAGTCGATGATCTCGTCCTTCTCGTTGACATGCATGACGCCGAAGCCGGTCGCTTCCATGCGCGGCACTTCCAGGCAGCCGACGGTGACATCGGCGCCGGAATCCACATGCTGCTGGAGCATGTATTCATAGTCCATCTTGTAGACGTGATCGCCGGCCAGGATGACCATGTACTCCGGATTGTAGGCCTCGATGATATCGATGTTCTGGTAGACGGCATCGGCCGTGCCTTCGTACCACTGCGTTTCCGAGACACGCTGGGACGCCGGCAGGATGTCGAAGCTCTCGTTGCGTTCCGGCCGCAGGAAGCCCCAGCCGCGCTGCATGTGGCGGATCAGCGAATGGGCCTTGTACTGGGTGGCGACGCCGATGCGGCGAATGCCGGAATTCAGCGCGTTGGAAAGGGCGAAGTCGATGATGCGGGCCTTGCCGCCGAAATAGACGGCCGGCTTGGCACGCCGGTCGGTCAACTCCTTGAGGCGGCTTCCGCGGCCGCCCGCCAGGACATAGGCCATGGCATCGCGAGCCAGTGGCTGATAGCGCTTGTCGTCCATTCTGCTCCCCCTCTCTTCTATACTTGTTCCAGTTCCAGCATGATCGTCGCCAGGGGCGGAAGCGTCATGGTGGTACTGATATCTCCTCCGGCGTCGACCGCCTGTACCCGGCCGCCATTGCCCTTGCCGCTGCCGCCATAGATCTCCGCATCCGTGTTGAGGATTTCCCGCCATCTTCCCGCGGTTGGCAAGGGGAGGCGGTAATTTTCCCGATAGATCGGCGTGAAATTGGTGATGACCGCCACCGGCCGCTCGCCCGGTGCCATGCGCAGCCAGGCGAAGACGGAGTTGTCGTGGTCGTCGGCAATCAGCCAGCGGAAGCCTTCCGGCTCGCAGTCGCGCGCGTGGAGTGCGGGCTTTGCCCGGTAGCAGAGGTTGAGGTCGCGGACGAGCCGGCGCATGCCCTCGTGCTGGTGGTAGTGCAGGAGGTTCCAGTCGAGGGCTTTCGCCTCGCTCCATTCGCTCCACTGGGCGAATTCCTGTCCCATGAACAGGAGCTTCTTGCCGGGATAGCCCCACATGAAGGCATAGTAGGCGCGCAGGTTGGCGAATTTTTGCCAGTCATCGCCGGCCATCTTGGCAATCAGCGAACCCTTGCCGTGGACCACTTCGTCATGGCTCAAGGGCAGGACGAAGTTCTCCGAGAATGCGTAGACGAGACCGAAGGTGATCTCGTTGTGGTGATGCTTGCGGTGAATGGGCTCCCGCTTCAGGTAGCTCAGCGTGTCGTGCATGAAACCCATGTTCCACTTGAAGCCGAACCCAAGTCCGCCTTCGTGGACGGGATGCGACACCTTCGGCCACGAGGTGGATTCCTCGGCGATCGTCATCACGCCGGGGTGGTTGCCGTAGGATAGGCTGTTCAGCTTCTGCAGGAAGCGCACGGCCTCGAGGTTTTCGCGGCCGCCATATTCGTTCGGAACCCACTCGCCCTCCTTGCGGGAGTAGTCGAGGTAGAGCATGGAGGCCACCGCATCGACGCGCAGACCGTCGAGATGGAATTTCTCGGCCCAATAAAGCGCGTTGTTGATGAGGTATGACAGAACCTCCAGCCGCCCGAAATTGTAGATGGCGGTGTTCCAGTCCGGATGGAAGCCCTGGCGTGGGTCCTCATGCTCGTAGAGGGCGGTGCCGTCGAAGCGACGCAGCCCGTGCTCGTCGGTCGGAAAATGCGCCGGCACCCAGTCCAGGATGACGCCGATGCCGACCTTGTGGCAGCCGTTGACGAAGCGGGCGAAGCCCTCCGGGTCGCCGAAGCGCGCAGTCGGCGCGTAAAGGCCGGTGGTCTGGTAGCCCCAGGACGGGTCATAGGGATGTTCGGTTACGGGCAGGAATTCGATATGGGTGAAGCCCATATCGGTGACGTAGGGGATCAGCCGCGCGGCGAGTTCGTCCCAACTGAGGAAGGTGCCGTCGTCACGACGCTGCCATGACCCCCCATGGACCTCGTAGATCGATATGGGCTGGCGGCGATGATCGGCTTTTTGCCAATGGGTGAGGTGAGCCTCGTCCTCCCAATCCTGCTTCAACTCCGGTGTGGTGACGGACGCGGTGTTCGGCCGCATCTCCGCCTTGCGCGCATAGGGATCGGCCTTGAGAAGGCGTTCGCCGTCCCTGCCGATGATCTCGAACTTGTAGGGCGAGCCTGCCCGCACGTCCGGCGCAAAGATTTCCCAGATGCCGGTATCCTGCCGCAAGCGCATCACGTGCAGGCGGCCGTCCCAGTTGTTGAAGTCGCCGACCACCGAGACCCGCCGGGCATTGGGCGCCCAGACGGCGAAGTGAAAGCCATCCACGCCCTGATGGCGGATCGGATGGGCGCCCATCTTGTCGAACAGGCGCAGGTGGGAGCCTTCGCGGACGAAGTAATCGTCCATGGGGCCGAGCACGGGGCCGAAGCTGTAGGGATCGGTCACCGCCCATTCGTCGTCTCCGCCACGTCGAGCGCGATAGCGGATCGGTTTTGGTGAGGGGACGTCTACCGGCCCTTCGAAGAAGCCAGCCTCATGGCGCCGCTTCAGCAGGCCAAGCCGCGTTCCATCGAGAAGGTAGGCGGCAACCTCCTCGGCGCCAGGGATGAAACAGCGGACATGATAGCCGGTCGGCAGCTTGTGGAGGCCGAGCACAGCGAAGGGATTGCTGTGTCGGCCTTCCAGGATCGCCTCGATCTCCGACAACGGAATTTCGCCAGGGGCTCTTCCGTCGTCGGGCGACTTCGGCGCTGTCGTCATCAGGCTCTCCAGATTTCCGACGCGTACTGGCGAATGGTTCTGTCAGAGGAGAACCATCCCATCCGGGCGGTATTTCGAATTGTCTTTGAATACCATGATTTAGGGTCGGTCCAGATTTGGTCAACGGTCCGCTGTGCTGCCGCATAGGCATCAAAATCCGCGGTCAGCATGAACCAGTCGTGATTGTAGATCCCGTCGATCAGGCCGGTGAAGCGGGAGCGGTCGTCCGGCGAAAAGACGCCGGAGGCGATCGCATCGAGCGCCTGCGAAAGTTCCTTCGACTTCTCGATGATGGCGCGCGGCTCATGACCGTCGGCTCGGGCCTGGGCGACCTCTTCCGCCGTCAATCCGAAGATGACGATGTTATCCGCGCCCACATGATCGCGCATCTCGACGTTTGCGCCGTCCAGCGTGCCGATTGTCAGCGCGCCGTTCAGCGCGAACTTCATGTTTCCGGTGCCGGAGGCTTCCATGCCGGCCGTGGAGATCTGCTCCGAGAGGTCAGCGGCCGGCACCATGACTTCCGCCAGCGACACATTGTAGTTCGGTACGAAGACAACCTTGAGCAGGCCGCGCACCGCCGGATCGTTGTTGATGACGCGGGCCACATCGTTCGCGAGCTTGATGATCAGCTTGGCGTTGTGGTAGCTCGGCGCCGCCTTGCCAGCGAAAAGCTTGACGCGCGGCACCCAGTCGAGCTCCGGATGGGAGCGGATCTGGTCGTAGAGGGCGACCGCCTCGACGATGTTGAGAAGCTGGCGCTTGTACTCGTGAATGCGCTTGATCTGGATGTCGAACATGGCCGACGGATCGAGGCGCACGCCCATTCGGCTGCCGACGAGATGCGCAAGCTGGACCTTGTTCTCGCGCTTTACGGCGGCGAACTTCTCCTGGAAGGCGGCATCGTCCGCGAAAGTGTCGAGAGCGTGCAGCGCTTCCGTGTCATCCAGGAACTTGTCGCCGATCGCTTCGCGGATCAGCGAAGTCAGCGCCGGATTGCACTGCATCAGCCAGCGGCGCGGCGTGATGCCATTGGTCTTGTTGTTGATCCGGTCGGGATAAAGCGTGTGAAGGTCCGAGAAGACGGTGACCTTCATCAGGTCCGTGTGGAGCGCCGACACGCCGTTGATGGAATGGGAGCCGATGAAGGCGAGGTTACCCATGCGCACCCGGCGGTCGCCGTTCTCGTCGATCAGGGAGATGGCGCGGATCTGCTGATCGCTGAAGTTCTTCGCCTTGCGGGCCTCGACCAGGATCTTCGCGTTGATCGCGTAGACGATCTGCATGTGGCGGGGCAGCAGGCGCTCGAAGAGCGGCACGGGCCAGCTTTCCAGCGCTTCGGGCAGGAGGGTATGGTTGGTGTAGGAGAAGGTGCCGCGGGTGATCTCCCATGCCTCGTCAAACTCCAGTCCGTGCACGTCGGTGAGCAGGCGCATCATCTCGCCGATCGAAACCGCCGGATGCGTGTCGTTCAACTGGATCGCCACCTTGTCCGGAAGATTGGAAAAGTCCGGATACTGCTGCAGATGGCGGCGCAGGATGTCCTGGAGCGATGCGGAGGAGAAGAAGTATTCCTGCCGCAACCGCAGTTCCTGGCCGGCGGGATTTGCATCGGCCGGATAGAGGACGCGGGTCAACGCCTCCGCCTTGTTGCTCTCGCGCAGGGCGCCGATGTGGTCGCCGGCATTGAAGGCATCGAGCAGGATCGGGTCGATCGGCTGGGCCGACCAGAGGCGCAGGGTGTTGACCCGCTGGGCGCGCCAGCCGACCACCGGCGTATCGTAGGCGGTCGCGATCACCCGTTCGGCCGGTTTCCAGACATAGCGCGGCGGCTCGTCATAGCCGCCGATGGTTTCCACCGAACCGCCGAAGCCGATCTCGTAAGAGCTTTCGCGCCGCTCGAACTCCCAGGGGTTGCCGTGGGCAAGCCAGGTTTCCGGCAGTTCCACCTGCCAGCCATCCGCCATCTGCTGGCGGAAGAGGCCGTGGACATAGCGGATGCCATAGCCATAGGCGGGAATGTCGACTGTCGCCATGGACTCCATGAAGCAGGCGGCGAGTCGACCGAGGCCGCCATTGCCCAGCGCTGCATCGGGTTCGAGGCCCGCAATGACATCGAAATCGACGCCAAGAGAAGCCAGTGCATCACGCAGTTCATTCATGAGGCCGAGATTGGACACGGCATCGCGCATCAGCCGGCCGATCAGGAATTCCAGCGAGAGATAGTAGACCCGCTTGTCGCCCTTTTCGTAAACGCGGCGTGTGGAATCCATCCAACGGTCGATGATGCGGTCACGGACCACGAGGATGGCAGCCGTCAACCAGTCGTGCGGCTTGGCTACCTTGGCATCCTTGCCGATGCGGTAGGTGAGGCGCTCGATGATCTCTGCGGCGAGGATTTCGGGACGGGTGCTGCGGGGGCTTGGCTGCGGGATTTCCACAGCCGGGAGGCTATCATTCATGGTCTGCCAACTCTTCCGGTAGGGCAGGCGGGGAGGCGGCCTGCGTGAACCTTCGGTCTTCCTGTATTCGAGTCAGTTTACGCACCGACGCGGGAAGCTGGCAATAAATCGATTGAGGCGGCGGAAAAAAGGCGGGGATAGGGGTGAACGTGGAAAGGCGACGAACCCGCCGGTCGGGCGGGTTCGTCAGGAACTTGTCCGGTCTCAACTGGTCAGGCGGGTCGCAGACTTCGCCGCCTTCTGGCCGATTGCCTTGAACGCTTCGATCAGGGTGTTGGCATCCTCCGGCTGGAAGTAATGAGCCGGGGTGGAGGCGCATTGTGACAACAGCTTCTGGCCAGCCGTGGGCGCCATGAAGGCAATGGCATAGACTTCCATGCCGGCGTCCTTGGCGTTCTTGCACGCCTTTAGCGTCTTGTTGTCCGCACCCGAGATGTTGTTTTCGCCGTCCGTCATGAAGACGATATATTTCGACGGATCTTCGTCACCGTTCTTGTTCTTGTGATAGGTGTTCTCCATCGAGTTGGCCAGGGACGTGTAGGCGGTCTCTACTGCTTCTCCGGAATTGGTGTATCCGGACGCCGGTAGTGCATTCACATAGGTAAGCGCCGCCGACGTTCCCCAAGCAAGCGGAGAGGGCGACTGCATGACCTCGTTATAGGAGACCGCGCCCGTCCGAACGAGCTTCTTGTCGGGATCGACCTTGTCCAGTTCCGCGAGCAGCTTGGCGGTTGCATTCTTCAATGCCTCCATCTTGGTCTGGGTGACCATCCAGCAAACGTTCTGACCGTAGATCACGACGCACTTCTGGACCTTGCTATTGGTATTCTCTCCCATCGAGCCCGAGCGGTCGAGGACGAGGTAGAGCGACAGCGCGTTTGCCTTTTTCTCCGTCCCACTTGTCGACGTACCGCTAGTGGCAATGTTCATCGAACCTTGGCCGAGCACGCCCATCAGTGGGGTTAGGGCGAGGTCGTAATTCGACCCGACCTGAACCTGGAATTTCTTGCCGGTGGCGGTCACTGTGGTCTTGATGTCGATGTCGAGGGTCCCGGCGAGGGTGCTGGCGGCGTCGGCGCCTAGCGTGTTGGACGCCTGCCCGAGGAAGAATTGCCTGGCAAGCTCGCGGGCGGCCGCCTCATCGGCAGCTTCGCCGCTGGCGAGCGCCGTGGAGGCTGCAAGCGCCGCGGAGTCGGCGGCTTCCTGCAACTGCGTCTTGGAGACCATCATGTTGGTGAGGTCCAGCGCGACACCGGCTGCTCCCAGCAGGACGGGGAGCAGGATTGCCGTCATCATGCCGAAATTGCCGCTGCGGTCATTCAGGAGCCGCGAGAAATTCTGCCACGCCATCATCTTCCCATCCGCCCAAAACAGCTGAACCTCGGCATTGAATAACAGGAGGCCGTGGAGGAAGGGCTAAGCGGAAAGCTCAGATTTTAATCAATGGCCCGATTGGTGCCAAAACGGCCCGGAGCGGGGACGGAAGTGGCCGGAGGAGCATGCATTCGGCGTCCTCTCCTTTGCAGCGGGCGCTCGCAAGGCGAGGCCGCCTTGCGAGCGCGCAGGCCTCAGCCGCGACCAAACTCGTCGACGATGCGGATGATGTCGTCCTCGCCGAGATAGGAACCGGTCTGCACCTCAATCATCTCGAGCAGGATCTTGCCCGGGTTGGCGAGGCGATGGACCTCGCCCTGCGGGATGTAGACGCTTTCGTTCTCCCGCACCGTCTTCACCTCGTCACCGATAGTGACCTCGGCCGTGCCCTTTACACAGATCCAGTGCTCGGAACGGTGATGATGCTTCTGCAGAGACAGCTTCTTGCCCGGCGAGACGAACAGGCGCTTCACCTGGAAACGGTCGCCGTTGAGAATGGAGGTATAGCCGCCCCAGGGGCGGTAGGAGGTAGGGTGGGTCTCGGTGAGTGGCGACGTCGCCTTGTCGGCAGCGAGCTTCTTGACCATGCGGCCGACATTCTGGCTCTCCTCCAGCCGCCCGACATAGACCGCATCCTCGCTGGCAATGACGACGACGTTTTCCAGTCCCTGCACCGCAAGGTGGCTGGTGCGGGACATGACGAGGGAGTCTCGCGTATCCATCAGCGTCGCGTTGCCGGAAACCATGTTGCCGGCCTCGTCGCGCGTGCCAAGTTTCCATACTGCATCCCAGCTGCCGAGATCGGACCAGGTGAAGGACGAGGGGACGACAGCGGCGTTCGAGGTCTTCTCCATGACGGCGTAGTCGATGGAGATGTCCGGGCTCCTGATGAAGGCTGCAGCATCGAGACGGATGAAATCGAGGTCCGTGACCGCGTTCGCGACGGCTTCGCGAGCCGCTTCGGCCACCTCCGGCGCGTGAGCCTCCATTTCCTCCATCAACTTGCCGGCCGTGAACATGAAGATGCCGGAGTTCCAGTAGAAGCCGCCATCCGCCAGCATGCGCTGCGCTTCCTCGAGCGGCGGCTTTTCGACGAAGCGCCTGACGGCATGGGCGCCGCCTCCGAGGGATTCGCCGGCTTCGATATAGCCATAGCCGGTGGCGGG
>NZ_JBIOKZ010000003.1:540000-542837 GCF_044142885.1 Pseudorhizobium flavum | reverse complement strand
TGGTTGCGGGGGCAGGATTTGAACCTGCGGCCTTCAGGTTATGAGCCTGACGAGCTACCGGGCTGCTCCACCCCGCGTCACCAAGAATACGGACTTTCCTGCCCGGGAGCGATGTCAGGCGTAGCCTGATGAGGTGAGGCCGTAAAGAGATCGATCCGGTGGATCGATCTTAGGCCGAACGGGCTGCTCCACCCCGCGTCACCTGTTTCGGGCGTTTGCCCGGAAGGGAGTTTTTCGTTTTTGAGAAGATTGTTTTGTCCGCTTATGTTTTGCGGCATTGCCTTTAATAGACCTGGCAGCGACCTACTCTCCCGCGTCTTGAGACGAAGTACCATTGGCGCTGGGGCGTTTCACGGCCGTGTTCGGAATGGGAACGGGTGCGGCCGCCCCGCCATGACCACCAGGTCGATTAAGGGCAATGAACCAACATTTCTGTTGGCATGTGTTGAGAAGCTGGATTTTGGTTCATCGCCTGATCTTGTCCTGGCGGGCTGATCGCAGCCTGCCGGCTGCTGCCCTGCGGACGGCCCGCCAAATGCTTGGCGACGGCCTTTGGCCTGTATGGCTGCCCGGCGCTCTGTCGAGCAAGGGAGCCAGACAAGCTGGCGATGGTCTTATGTGAACACGTCTGGCTGCATCTTAGCGTCTTGCGACGCGTGATGAGCATTATCAATGAGAACGATCAAGTCGATCGGGCTATTAGTAAGGCTAAGCTTCATGCATTGCTGCACGTCCACACGCCTCCTATCAACGTGGTCGTCTTCCACGGCCCTGATAGGGAATACTCGTTTTCAGGTGGGTTTCCCGCTTAGATGCCTTCAGCGGTTATCCCTTCCATATATAGCTACCCTGCTATGCCCTTGGCAGGACAACAGGTCCACCAGAGATATGTCCATCCCGGTCCTCTCGTACTAGGGACAGATCCTGTCAATATTCCTACACCCACGGCAGATAGGGACCGAACTGTCTCACGACGTTCTGAACCCAGCTCACGTACCGCTTTAATTGGCGAACAGCCAAACCCTTGGGACCTGCTCCAGCCCCAGGATGCGATGAGCCGACATCGAGGTGCCAAACAACCCCGTCGATATGGACTCTTGGGGGTCATCAGCCTGTTATCCCCGGCGTACCTTTTATCCGTTGAGCGATGGCCCTTCCACGCGGGACCACCGGATCACTATGACCGACTTTCGTCTCTGCTCGACTTGTCAGTCTCGCAGTCAGGCGGGCTTATGCCATTGCACTCGACGACCGATTTCCGACCGGTCTGAGCCCACCATCGCGCGCCTCCGTTACTCTTTCGGAGGCGACCGCCCCAGTCAAACTACCCACCATACACTGTCCCGGATCCGGATGACGGACCGCGGTTAGACATCCATGACGATAAGGGTGGTATTTCAAGGATGGCTCCACGAAGACTGGCGTCCCCGCTTCAAAGCCTACCACCTATCCTACACATGCCGACACGAATGCCAGTGTAAAGCTATAGTAAAGGTGCACGGGGTCTTTCCGTCTGACCGCAGGAACCCCGCATCTTCACGGGGAATTCAATTTCACTGAGTCTATGTTGGAGACAGCGGGGAAGTCGTTACGCCATTCGTGCAGGTCGGAACTTACCCGACAAGGAATTTCGCTACCTTAGGACCGTTATAGTTACGGCCGCCGTTTACTGGGGCTTCGATTCAAAGCTTGCACCTCTCCTCTTAACCTTCCAGCACCGGGCAGGCGTCAGACCCTATACGTCGTCTTTCGACTTCGCAGAGCCCTGTGTTTTTGATAAACAGTCGCTACCCCCTGGTCTGTGCCACCCCTTCCTGGTTGCCCAAAAAGGGGTCACGCTTCTTCCGAAGTTACGCGTGCAATTTGCCGAGTTCCTTCAACATAGTTCTCTCAAGCGCCTTGGTATACTCTACCTGACCACCTGTGTCGGTTTCGGGTACGGTCTATAATGATGGAGCTATTTCCTGGAACCTCTTCGCTGCACAACCAATCCAGTAAGGTTGAACAACACACGAGATCCGTCACTACCACCAGGCCCACGAATATTAACGTGGTTCCCATCGACTACGCATGTCTGCCTCGTCTTAGGGGCCGGCTAACCCTGCTCAGATTAACTTTAAGCAGGAACCCTTGGTCTTTCGGCGAGAGGGTCTCTCACCCTCTTTGTCGTTACTCATGTCAACATTCGCACTTCCGATACCTCCAGAGGCCCTCACGGGTCCTCCTTCACAGGCTTACGGAACGCTCCGCTACCACTTGCAGTAAACTGCAAATCCTCAGCTTCGGTGCATGGCTTTAGCCCCGTTACATTTTCGGCGCAAAGACCCTTATTTAGACCAGTGAGCTGTTACGCTTTCTTTAAATGATGGCTGCTTCTAAGCCAACATCCTGGTTGTTTTGGGATCCTCACATCCTTTCCCACTTAGCCATGACTTGGGGACCTTAGCTGGAGGTCAGGGTTGTTGCCCTCTTCACGACGGACGTTAGCACCCGCCGTGTGTCTGCCGACTAGTACTCCCCGGTATTCGGAGTTTGGTTAGGATCAGTAAGACGGTGAGTCCCCATAGCCCATCCAGTGCTCTACCCCCGGGGGTATTCGGTCGACGCTCTACCTAAATAGATTTCGCGGAGAACCAGCTATTTCCGAGTTTGATTGGCCTTTCACCCCTAGCCACAAGTCATCCCGATCTATTGCAACAGATATGGGTTCGGTCCTCCAGTTGGTGTTACCCAACCTTCAACCTGCTCATGGCTAGATCACTCGGTTTCGGGTCTAATGCAACATACTCAATCGCCCTGTTCAGACTCGCTTTCGCTGCGCCTACACCTACCGGCTT